>DASVBJ010000083.1:0-3886 GCA_036375895.1 Actinomycetes bacterium
CGCCAGCCCGCCACCCGCCGGCTCGCGAAGTTGCGGAACCCTGAGCCGATCAACGCTCCTCAGCTCCGCAACCCACCCCCGAGCCGGCCCGACACCCGCCGCCGGCTCGCCTACCACCCGCCGGCTCGCGAAGTTGCGGAACCCTGAGCCGATCAACGCTCCTCAGCTCCGCAACTCACCCAGAGTCGGCCCGACACCCGCCGCCGCCGGCCCGCCGCCAGCCCGCCACCCGCCGGCTCGGGAAGTTGCGGAACCCCGGGCCGATCAACGCTCCTCAGCTCCGCAACCCACCCCAGAACCGGCCCGACCCCGCCGCCGCCGGCCCGACACCGCCGCCGCCCGCCCGCCGACCCGACACCGACACCGCCGCCGCCGGCCCGCCGCCGGGCCGTCGCTCACCTACCCTTGCCGGGCCATGCCAACGACCCACGAGGGACCCACACCGGCCGAGCTGCAGCAGCGACTCGCCGAGCTGACGATCCGTGACGAGCACCGGCTGCGGCGCCGCCTCGTCCGCACGGCCAAGGTCCGTGACGAAGGCCGTCGGCGCGCGGCGTACGACGAGATCGCCACCGCCGTCGCGGCGGCCGAGGCGCGGGTGCAGCGCCGCAGGGACGTCGTCCCGCGGGTGACCTACCCCGCGCAGCTGCCGGTCAGCCAGCGCAAGGACGACATCGCCGCCGCCATCCGCGACCACCAGGTCGTGATCGTGGCTGGCGAGACCGGGTCGGGCAAGACCACCCAGCTGCCGAAGATCTGCCTGGAGCTGGGCCGTGGCGTGCGCGGGCTCGTCGGCCACACCCAGCCGCGTCGGCTGGCCGCCCGCGCGGTCGCCGACCGCATCGCCGAGGAGCTCGGCACGCCCCTCGGCGAGACGGTCGGCTTCAAGGTGCGGTTCACCGACCGGTCGAGCGACGACACGCTCGTCAAGCTGATGACCGACGGCATCCTGCTGGCCGAGATCCAGCACGACCGGCTGCTCACGGCGTACGACACGATCATCATCGACGAGGCGCACGAGCGAAGCCTCAACGTCGACTTCCTGCTGGGCTACCTGAAGGCCCTGCTCCCCCGCCGCCCGGACCTCAAGGTCGTCATCACCTCGGCCACCATCGACCCCGAGCGGTTCTCCCGGCACTTCGACGGCGCGCCGGTGGTCGAGGTGTCCGGTCGCACCTACCCGGTCGAGGTGCGCTATCGGCCGGTCGTCGACCCAGACGACCCGGAGGCCGACCCGGACCGGGACCAGGTGCAGGCGATCCTCGACGCCGTCGACGAGCTGTGCGCGGAGGACAGCGGCGGCGACAGCAACGACATCCTGGTGTTCCTCTCCGGCGAGCGGGAGATCCGCGACACCGCCGAGGCCCTGCGCCGGCACCTGGCAGGCGCTGCCCGGAGCAGCACCCGCGCACGGCTCGACGGCGTGGAGGTGGTGCCGCTCTACGCCCGGCTGTCGGCGGCCGAGCAGCACCGCGTCTTCGCCCCGCACCCCGGACGGCGCATCGTGCTGGCCACCAACGTCGCGGAGACCTCGCTGACGGTGCCCGGCATCCGCTATGTCGTCGACCCCGGCACGGCGCGCATCTCGCGGTACAGCCACCGGCTCAAGGTGCAGCGGCTGCCGATCGAGTCGGTGTCACAGGCATCGGCCAACCAGCGCAAGGGCCGCTGCGGCCGACTCGCCGAGGGCGTGTGCATCCGGCTCTACTCGGAGGAGGACTTCCTCGCCCGTCCCGAGTTCACCGACCCGGAGATCCTCCGGACCAACCTGGCGTCGGTGGTGCTGCAGATGACCGCGCTCGGTCTCGGCGACATCGCGGCCTTCCCGTTCGTCGAGCCGCCGGACCGGCGCAACGTCCGGGACGGCGTCCAGCTGCTGGAGGAGCTCGGCGCCCTCGACCCGACGGTCACCGACCCGGCCAAGCGGCTCACCCCGCTCGGTCGCCGGCTCGCGCAGCTGCCGGTCGACCCCCGGCTGGGACGGATGGTGCTCGAGGCCGACCGCAACGGCTGCGTGCACGAGGTGATCGTCATCGCCGCGGCGTTGTCGATCCAGGACCCCCGCGAGCGCCCCGCCGAGCACCAGCAGGCGGCCGACGAGCGGCACCGCCGGTTCGCCGACGACCGCTCGGACTTCCTCGCCTACCTCAACCTCTGGACCTACCTGCGCGAGCAGCAGACGGCGCTCTCGTCCAGCGCCTTCCGACGGCTGTGCAAGGCCGAGTTCCTGCACTACCTGCGGGTGCGCGAGTGGCAGGACCTCGTCGGCCAGCTCCGCCAGGTCGCCCGCTCGCTCGGCATCACCGCCTCTGACAGCACGGCGCGCGACGTGGACGCGGTCGCCCAGCAGGTGCACGTCTCGCTGCTCTCCGGCCTGCTCTCGCACATCGGGCTGTGGGACCCGGACAAGCGCGAGTACGTCGGGGCGCGCGGCGCGCGGTTCGCCCCGTGGCCCGGCTCGGGGCTGTTCAAGAAGCCGCCGCGCTGGGTGATGGCCGGCGAGCTGGTCGAGACGTCGCGGCTGTGGGGCCGCGACCTCGCCCGCATCGACCCGGACTGGGTCGAGCCGCTCGCGACCCACCTGGTCAAGCGCACCTACAGCGAGCCGCACTGGTCGGCGAAGCAGGGTGCGGTGATGGCCTACGAGAAGGTCACGCTGTACGGCGTGCCGGTGGTCGCGTCGCGCCGGGTCTCCTACGGCCGCATCGACCCGGAGCTGTCCCGGGAGCTGTTCATCCGGCACGCCCTGGTGCAGGGCGAGTGGCGCACCCACCACCGGTTCTTCCACGCCAACCGGGCCCTGCTCGAGGAGGTCGAGGAGCTGGAGCATCGGGCCCGGCGCCGGGACATCCTGGTCGGCGACGAGGACCTGTTCGAGTTCTACGACCGGCGGGTGCCCGCCGACGTCGTCTCGGCCCGCCACTTCGACGCGTGGTGGAAGAGGGCGCGCCGCGACCAGCCGGACCTGCTGGACTTCGAGCGCTCGATGCTGGTGCGCGACGAGGCCGACGCGGTCCGGGCCGCGGACTACCCGGACACCTGGACACAGGACGACCTGTGCCTGCGCCTCACCTACCAGTTCGAGCCCGGCGCGGACGCCGACGGGGTCACCGTGCACGTGCCGGTGCAGGTGCTCAACCGGCTGCGGCCCGACGGCTTCGACTGGCAGGTGCCCGGGCTGCGGCTCGACCTGGTGACCGCCTGGATCAAGTCGCTGCCCAAGGCGCTGCGCCGCAGCCTCGTGCCCGCGCCGGACACGGCCCGGACGCTGCTGGGGCACGTCACGCCGTACGCCGGGCGCGAGCCGCTGCTCGACGCGATGGGTCGCGAGCTGCTGCGCACCACCGGGGTCACCGTGCCCCACGACGCCTGGGACGTCACGCGGGTGCCCGACCACCTGCGCGTGACCTTCCGGGTCGAGGACGCGGAGGGCGCCCTGGTGGGCGAGGGCAAGGACCTCGACGAGCTGCGGCGCCGGCTGGCCCCCGCGACCCAGGAGGTCGTGTCCCGGGCCGCCGCCGACGTGGAACGCGTGGGGCTCACCGGCTGGACGATCGGGCACCTCCCAAAGACCTTCGAGACGGAACGCGACGGCCAGGAGGTGCGTGGCTTCCCGGCCCTGGTCGACGAGGGCGACAGCGTCGCGGTGCGCGTGCTCGGCACCGAGGCCGAGCAGAGGCGGGCCATGTGGGCCGGCACCCGGCGGCTGCTGCTGCTCACCCTGCCGTCACCGCTCAAGGGGGTGGTCGGCCGGCTCGACAACGCCACCAAGCTCGCCCTGGGCCACAACCCGAACGGCTCGGTGCCGGCCCTGCTCGCCGACTGCGTGACCTGCGCCGCGGACGACCTGATGGCTCGCCACGGCGGGCCCGCCTGGGACGAGGCC
>DASVBJ010000084.1:0-10891 GCA_036375895.1 Actinomycetes bacterium
AACGTGCAGAAGACGTACGACCAGCTGCTCGCCAAGGGGCGGACCAGCCTGGCGAACGCGTACGCCGTGGGCGTGCAGGTCGAGAAGGCGGACATCGCCGACCTGACCGACGCCGTCGACGGACTGACCGCCCCGGACGTGACACGCGTCTACCAGCACCTCACCATGGCCTCGCAGCATCACCTCGCCGCCTTCGGCGGGTGACGACCCCGAGACCTTGGAGCGGCCACGTGGACTCCGCGCACTGGGACGAGCGCTACGCCGGCAAGGAGCTGGTCTGGTCCGCCGGGCCGAACGTCTTCGTCGCCGACGCGACGGCCGACCTTCCACCCGGCGCGGTGCTCGACCTGGCCGCCGGCGAGGGCCGCAATGCCCTCTGGCTCGCCGAGCGGGGGTGGCGGGCCACCGCCGTCGACTTCTCCCGGGTTGCCCTCGACCGGGCCGAGGCGCTGGCTCGGGAGCGAGACATCCGCCCGCCCGGCTCGTTCACCACGGTGCACGCAGACCTGCTCGACTACGTGCCGCCCGCCCGCTCGTACGACCTCGTCCTCGTCGCCTACCTGCAGGTGCCCGCCGCCGAGCGCCGGCTGGTCCTGCGCCGGGCCGCGGAGGCCGTCGCCGCGGGCGGGACCCTGCTGGTGGTCGCGCACGACAGCGACAACCTCGCGCACGGCACCGGCGGCCCGCAGGACCCGACGGTGCTCTACACCGCCGCCGACGTGGTGGCGGACATCGCCGGCACCGGGCTCGAGGTGACGCGGGCCGAGCCCGTCCGCCGCGTGGTGCCGGCCGACGACGGTGACCGAGAGGCCATCGACGCGCTGCTGCTGGCCCGGCGTCCGGTCGCGGGAGCGTGAGAAGGAGCTTGCCCCGCCAGCGGGTCGACCGACCTCGTCTGCACCCGAACGCGGCCAGGTGGTGACAGCAGCGATCAACGGGGTAAGACCGGCCAGGTGAACCCGTCTGACGCGAAGGCGACAGTTGTCGGTGGCCGCTACCTGCTCGAGCGGTCGATCGGCCGCGGCGGCATGGGCACGGTGTGGCGCGGACGCGACCAGCTGCTCGACCGGGAGGTCGCGGTCAAGGAGGTCCGCTTCCCGGCCGAGGTGGGCCGGCAGGAGCAGGACGAGCTGCGCGAGCGCACGCTGCGCGAGGCGCGCACCACTGCTCGGCTGACCCACCCCAACGTCGTCACGACCTATGACGTGGTCGAGGAGGACGGCCGTCCGTGGATCGTCATGGAGCTGCTCGATGCCCGCAGCCTGAGCGAGGAGCTCCGGGAGAACGGCCCGCTGCCCCCGCACCGGGTCGCCGAGCTGGGCCTGGCGCTGCTCGGCGCCCTCGATGCGTCGCACCGGCAGGGCATCGTGCACCGGGACGTGAAGCCGGGCAACGTGCTGCTGACCGGGGACGGGCGCCCCGTGCTCACCGACTTCGGCATCGCGACCACGGCAGGCGACCCCTCCCTCACCTCCACCGGCGTGGTCCTCGGCTCACCTGCCTACATGTCGCCGGAGCGCGCCCGAGGGCAGCGACCCGGGCCCGAGGCCGACCTGTGGTCACTCGGCGCAACGCTCTACGCAGCCGCCGAAGGGCGCCCGCCGTACGACGGCGACAACGCGCTCGGCACACTGACCGCGGTCATCTCCAACCCGGTGGACCCGCCGACGGTCAGCGGCCCGCTCGCGGAGGCGATCCTCGGGCTGCTGGAGAAGGACCCCGCGGACCGGCTGACGATCGAGCAGACCCGCGCGCTGCTGACCAAGGCGGCCGCTGACCGGTCCACGGCGGCGACGCCCGCGCCGGCTGCCGCGGCCGTCGCGCTCGACCGCGCGTCGCGCACCGAGGCGCTGCCGGTGGAGGCCGACGCGGCACCGGTTGCCCCCGTGGCCACAACGCCCCCGCCCCCGCCCGCGCGTCGTCGCGGCTGGCTGTTCCTCGCCGGCGCCCTGGGGCTGGCTCTGCTGGCCGCGGTCACGGCCGGTGCGCTGATGACCGCGGGCGGTGGCGACCCGCAGAAAAGCGCCAAGGACCCGTCGAGCCCCACACCCTCGACAAGCTCCAGCACGCCGTCCAGCACCGCGCCGTCGACGACCGCGTCCAGCCCCAGCCCGACCCGCGCCGACGGTGTGCCGGCCGGCTACCGGCTGTACCGCGACCCGACCGGCTTCACGGTGGCGGTGCCGGCGGGCTGGCAGGAGAGCCGGGACGGCACGCGCGTCGACTTCCGTGACCCCGCGGACGGCTCCCGTTTCCTGCGGTTCGACCAGACCGACCAGCCGAAGGACGACCCGAAGAAGGACTGGGAGAAGCAGGAGAAGGCCTTCCGCGAGACCCACGACAACTACGAGCGGATCCGCATCGAGGACGTCGACTACCGGGACTTCGACGCGGCCGACTGGGAGTTCACCTTCGGCGCCGGCACCCACGTGCTCGACCGCGGTTTCGTGGCGGGCGACAGGGGTTACGCCATCTACGTGTCGTCGTCGGAGAGCGGGTGGGCCGACACCCAGCAGGTCTTCGACACCGCAGCCGACTCGTTCCGCCCCGCCGGCGACTAGGTCACCAGGCGGCCAGATCAGCAGGCGCCGCGGTCACCAGGCGCCGCGGGTCACCACGCGCCGCCACCTCCACCGCCCCCGCCCCCGCCGGAGGACCCGCCTCCGCCGAACCCCGACCCGCCGGACGACGAGGCGCTGGCCGCGGCCATGGCCCCGGCCGTGGATGCCGTGAAGCCGCCGAGGGAGTCGGCGAAGTGGTCGGGACTCCATCCGGCCGGCCCGACGTACCAGCCCGGTGCGCCCGCCCCGGCCTCCTGGGACAGCGGGCCGAAGACGCGCACCCACCGTTCGGCGTCCCCGAAGACGACGGCGTAGGGCAGGTACCGGCCGAAGACGTCCTGCTGCTCCTCGTACCGAAGCTGGCCGGCCTCGGCGGTGTGCAGGTACTCACGGAAGCCCCGGACCTGCGCCAGCACGGCGGTGCCCCGTGCCGTGCGCGCGGGCATCCGCCGCGACAGCAGCCACGTCCCCAGACCGACGAGCGTGACCGCGGCGCCGACCGGGACCCAGTGGTTGCGCTCGGCGAGCGTGACGGTCAGCCAGCCGCCACCGATCGCGAGCACGATGCCGGCCATGCCCCATCGACCGCGCACGCGGTCCGGGCGACCCCGGAACCAACCGGCCTTCGTGACGTCGTCGTAGAGCTCGTTCTGCACGCGCCGGAGCCGGGACGCGAAGGTGCGCTTCAGGTCGGAGAGCAGCACCTGCTCCCCGCCGGAGAACAGCCCGTCGTAGAGGGTGCGCTCATAGGTCAGCAGCGGCCCCTCTCCCCCGGCCAGCTTGACCAGCCGCCAGTCGCGCGAGGAGAAGAGCCCTCGCCGCGGCAGCTCCTCGATGCGCAGGTGGCCGCGCACCGCCAGGTCGACGATCGTCGCGGTCACGTCGAGCACGTTGGCCCGCTCGTCGAGCAGCGTGCCGACCTGGCCGGGTCGCAGCCCCTCCGGCGGCCGGAACTGCACCGCCACGGGCCCGCTCCCGACGAGCGGGACCTCTTCCTCGAGCACCTCCATGCCGGGCGCCGGCACCTGGCCGGGCACCTGGTCGGCGAAGCGGCGGTCGCGGCCGTTCTTCGTCACCAGCCAGCCGAGCCCGAGGCCGCCGAGGGCGACGATCGCCGCCGCCAGCCCGCCGGTGAGCGGCGTCGGCGTGACCGCGCGGGCGAGGGTGTGCCGCTCCTCCAGGATCGGACCGGTCGCCGCGACCGCGTCCCGGGGCAGCCCGACGACGACGGTCAGCGCCTCCCCCGGCTGCAGGTCGGCGGTCTGCCCGAACGTCAGCGACGTGGGGTTGGGCCCGGTGGCGAGGATCTGGCACGGCAACGAGCTGCCCACCGGCCCGGCAAAGCAGGCGGAACGCTCGACGGGGACCGGGGCGATGACCCGCACGTGCGGCTGGGCCACGGGCACGTCCCACTCGCCGCCGATCGCGTTCCAGTACAGCTCGACGTGGTCGGGGAAGGCGTTGAGGGCGCCCTGCACGGTGTAGGCGAGGCGGTAGGACTGCCGGCCGGTGACCGTGCGGTCGGGGTCGCCGATCCGGAGGACGGTGTCGCCGGACTCCTCGCTGCGCTTCACCTCGGTGGGCGCGCCGGTGCTGCTCGCGACGTGCACGTCGTCGACGCGGTAGACCCGGTCGTGGTCCGCGTCGTAGGGCACGCGGGTCGGGATGGTACGGACGAGGCCGTGCCGCTCGCTGCCACCGAAGTCGTAGACGATGGTCTCGGCGACCGCGAGCGTCCCGTCGGCGCGAACCGCCAGCACCACGTCGTACGACGTGATCCGCCCGCCGGTCGCGGCCCCCACGCCCGGCCCGGGCCACAGGACGAGCAGCGGCAGCAGCGGCACCGCCACCAGAAGCAGCACCCCCCGGCGCAGCATCCGGGTCAGCCCCCGCGATGGCGTTGAGCCAGGGCCCGCTCGGTCTCGCGCTTTGCCTGCTTCTCGGCCAGGGCCACCCGCTTGTCGTAGCTGCGCTTGCCACGGGCCAGCGCGATCTCGACCTTCGCCCGGCCGTCCTTGAAGTAGAGCGCGAGCGGCACCAGCGTGACGCCGGTCTCCTTCGTCTTGCCGATGAGCCGCAGGATCTCCTGCCGGTGAAGCAGCAGCTTGCGCTCACGGCGCGGCTCGTGGTTGGTCCACGTGCCCTCGGTGTACTCCGGGATGTGCACGCCGGCGAGCCAGGCCTCGCCGTCACGGATGTGTGCGTAGCCGTCGACGAGCGAGGCGTGGCCGGCACGCAGCGACTTGACCTCGGTGCCGGTCAGCACCAGGCCCGCCTCGAACACCTCGTCGATGTGGTAGTCGTGCCGGGCCTTGCGGTTCTGTGCGACGAACTTGCGCCCCTTCTCCTTGGGCATGCCCGGCCTCAGCCCCGCCCCGTGCCGTCGAGAGCGGCCAGCAGCCCCGAGAGCACCTCGATGGCCCGCCGCTCGGCGCCCTGCGGCGCCTCAGTGGCGGGGACGGCGACGTCCGGCTCGAGACCCACCCCGTCGAGACTGCGACCCGACGGCGTGAGGTAGCGGCCCACGGTTAGCTCGATGGCCGATCCGTCGGACAGCCGGGTCGGCTCCTGCACCGAGCCCTTGCCGTAGGTGCGCGACCCGACGATCACCGCGCGGTTGCGGTCCTGGAGGGCGGCCGCGACGACCTCTGCGGCACTCGCGGTCGACGCGTCGACGAGCACCACCAGCGGCGTGGTGACGTCCCCGCCGCTGAACGCCTGCAGCGTCTGGGCCTGCTCGCCGCGGCGCTGGTAGGAGACGACCGGGCCGCCGTCGAGGAAGACCGAGGCCACCTCCACGGCCTCGTCGAGCAGGCCGCCCGGGTTGTCGCGCAGGTCGAGCACGACGCCGCCGCGGTGGCCGGGCTGGCCGTCGGACAGCGCGCGGCGAACCTCCCGGCCGACCCCGCGGGTGAAGGCGGCGATGCGGATGCGCGAGATGTCACCCCGCAGGTGCTCGACGGCCACGTCGTCGGTGGTGAAGCTCACCCGGGTCAGGGTCAAGGTCATGGTGGTGCCGGCCCGGCGTACGGCGAGCCGCACCGAGGTGTGCTCCTTGCCGCGCAGCAACGCGGCGACGGTGCGCACGTCCGCCGTGCTGGTGTCGCGGTCGGCGACCGCCACCAGGACGTCTCCCGGGAGCACGCCCGCCTGGGCGGCGGGCGAGGCCGGCTGCACGCTGCCCACCTCGACGCCGCCCTGCCCGCGGGTGGCCCGCAGCCACAGGCCCACGCCCGAGTACTGGCCGTCGAGCGCGTCCTGGAAGGACGAGAACTCGGTCGCGCCGTAGTAGGTCGACCACCGGTCGCCGAGTGACTGCAGCATTCCTTCGACCGCGGCCCGCTCCAACGCGTCGCGCTGCACGGGCTGGGCCGCCTGAGCCGCGATGCGGTCGGCTGCCTCGTCGATGACCCCCGACTTCGACGCCGCCGGCTCCCCGCGACTGCCCACGACGCCGGTGACCACGCCGCCGACGTAGGCCAGCGCGACCGCGGTCACCAGGGCGGCAACGCGGAGAACACGGCGCAGTGAGGGCACCGTAGGAGTCTAGGGCCGGGGCCTGGCGGCCAGCACCTTGCGACGGAAGGAGCGCCCGTTCAGAGCACCGGCGACGGTCCGTTCGGGCACAGCGACGCGACCGTCCGCCGGGAGCCGCCGAACCACCCCATCGGGTCGTAGGCGGTGTCGCCGATCACCACGTTGAAGTGCAGGTGCGGGCCCGTCGCGAACCCTGAGGAGCCCACCCGGCCGATGACCTGGCCGCGCCGGACCTGCTGGCCGACCGAGACGCCGAACGAGTTCTGGTGGGCGTACCAGGTCGTCAGGCCGCCGCCGTGCGCGATGATCGTCGTGTAGCCGTCCCACGCGCTGTAAGTGGTCGCGATGACGACGCCGGAGTCGGCGGCGTAGATCGGGGCGCCACCGCCCGGGGCGATGTCGATGCCCGCGTGGCAGCTCGGGCTGCCGGTGACCGGGTTGGTGCGGTAGCCGGCGTAGGTGCTGATGCGGCCGTTCGCCGGGAAGAACAGGCTGCCGCCTCCGCCGCTGAACCCGCCCCCGCGGGACCGCCGGGCCGCACGGGCGCGCCGCTCGGCCGCCGCCGCCAGGGCCGCGATACGACGGGCCAGGGCACGGGACTGGGCCTGCGCCTGGGCGAGGCGGCGCTGCTCGGCTGCCTTCTCCCTGGCGACGGCGCGCATGGCGCCGGCCCGGGCGGCGACGAGTGCCTGCACCCGACGCTGCGCGGCCAGGGCCCTCTGCTCCAGCCCCTTGATCTTGATGACGAGCTTCTCCTGCTCGCGCTTCATCGCGGCGAGCTGGGCCTTCTTGGCGTCAAGCGTGGCCTTCTGCGCAGCCAGGTCGGCCCGGTCCTCCGCGAGGTCACCGAGCACCGCGCCCTGCGAGCGCATCGCGTTCTGCACCAGCACGAGGCGGGTGGCGAAGTCGTCCGGCGAGTCGGAGTCGAGCACCACCGCGAGCTCGGCGTAGCTGCCCTGCCGGTAGGAGGCGCTGGCGATCTTGCCCAACGTGGTCTGGGTCGCCTCGATCTTCTGCTGTGTCGCGGCGATCTGACGCTCGGCCCGGTCGACCTCGGCCTGGGCGACCCTGAGCTGGTCGGCCAGCATGCGGTCGCGCGCCTGGGCGGCGGCGAGCTGACCACGAACCCTGGCAACGGCTGCCCGTGCGGCGGGCAGCTTGGCCTCGGCCTGCCGGAGGGCGATCACGGCGCGGGCAAGCTGCGCCGACGTCTCGGACAGGTCGTGCTTGAGGTTTTCGATAGCGGCGTCCACGGCCCGCTTCTTGCGCCGCTCGTCGGAGGCCGAGGCCGGCCCCAGAACCCCTGTGCACAGAGCGAACACGACAAGAACTGCGGTGAAGACCGTACGGAATCGCATTGCTGGGAGCTCTCCGGGTTCGGGGGTGGTGCCGGCGGTGCCTGCCCTTCCTATCGGCGTGACCCCGCCGGACCCCGACCCAAAGACGTTCTTTTTGCCCGTTCTTGGGTTTAGCCCGTACGGGTTGCTACACGCGAAGGTACTTGCGCAGCGTCAAGAAACTTGCGAATGCGGCCAACGCCACGCCGACGAGAACCATCCACGGCACGGTGGCCCACATGTCGCCCCACCTCACGAACTGGGTGAAGGGGAAGTTCGGCCTGGCTTGCTGCTCGACCACGAAGTTCTGGAACAGCGCCAGCACGCCAGTCGCGATGCCGGCGCCGATGAGCCCGGCGATCGCCCCCTCGAGCAGGAACGGCAGCTGGATCGAGAAGCTCGAGGCCCCGACCAGCTTCATGATCCCTGTCTCGCGCCGACGACTGAACGCGGAGACCCTGATCGTGTTGGAGATCAGCAGCACCGCCACGACGATCATCACAAGAGCGAGCACCCAGGCGCCGAGCTGCAGAGCGTTGAGCACCCGGAAGAACTTCTCCAGCAGCGCCTTCTGGTCCTGCACCTGTTCGACCCCGTCCCGGCCGGCGAACGCGGTCGCGACGATCGGGAACTGCTGGGGATCCCGGAGCTTGACCCGGAAGGACTCGGGCATCTGGTCGGCCGTCACGTTGTCGGCGATCGCCGAGTCCTTGAACTGGTCCTTGAACCGCGTGTAGGCCTGCTGCTTGGACTCGTAGAAGACGTTCCTGACCTCGGGCATGGACCGCAGGTCGCGCTCGATCTGGTCGCGCTGGGTCTGGGTGACCTCGCCGGTCGCGCAGCTCGGCGCCTCGCTGTCCTGGCCGCAGAGGAAGACCGAGACCTCGACCTTGTCGTACCAGAAGTCCTTCATGGTGTCGACCTGCCGGTTGAACAACAGGCCGAAGCCGAAGAAGACCAACGAGATGGCGGTCGTCACGACGACCGCGATGGTCATCGTGAGGTTGCGCCGGAGCCCGATTCCGATCTCGGAGAAGATGAACGTCGCGCGCATGTCGTCCTAGGTCTCGTGAGTTCTCTGCTCGTCGTACGCCGTGGTGCCGGCCCGGTCAGTGCGAGTAGCCGTAGACGCCGCGCGACTGGTCGCGGACGACTTTGCCACCGTCGAGCTCGATGACCCGCTTGCGCATCTGGTCGACGATGTCGTCGTCGTGGGTGGCCATGACGACCGTCGTACCGGTGCGGTTGATGCGGTCCAGCAGCTTCATGATGCCGACACTGGTGCCCGGGTCGAGGTTGCCGGTCGGCTCGTCGGCGATGAGGATCATCGGCCGGTTGACGAAGGCGCGCGCGATGGCGACGCGCTGCTGCTCTCCGCCGGAGAGCTCGTCGGGGCGCCGGCCCTCCTTGCCCTTGAGTCCGACGAGGTCGAGCACCTCGGGCACCACCTTGGCGATGTGGTGGCGGGGGCGGCCGATCACCTCCAGGGCGAAGGCGACGTTCTCCTGGACGGTCTTGTTCGGCAGCAGCCGGAAGTCCTGGAAGACGGTGCCCATCTGCCGACGGAGTGCCGGGACCTTCCACTGCGACAGCCGGGCAAGGTCCTTGCCGGCGACGTGCACCTGGCCGGACGTGGCCCGCTCCTCCTTCAGGATGAGCCGCAGGAAGGTCGACTTGCCGGACCCAGACTGACCGACCAGGAAGACGAACTCCCCCTTGCCGATCTCGACGGTGACGTCGTTGAGGGCAGGACGGGTCTGGCTGGGGTAGAGCTTGGTGACGTTCTGGAGGCGGATCACGAGCGCATCACTACCGGCCGGTCGGAGAGGGATGGGCCTTGGTGGCCCGGGTCGGGTTGTCAGCGGGTCGCTCGCCTGCACAAACAGGCGCCCAACCCGCCCCGAGTGTACGTGTCGGCAGGCGAAAGGCCCCGATTAACGGGGCCCTTTGCCTGTTCATCACGACCTGTTGCCCGTCACCCCTCACTCACGCAGGGGCCTCCGCTCAGTGGCGGCGATGCCGCGCAGGCTCGGCCACCGGATGCGTCGACAGCACCAGCAGCGCCGTTCCCATCAGCAGCAGGCCCAGCGAGGTCAGCAGGGCCATCGGCAGCGACAGGGCGGACCCCGAGGGCGCCAGGGGCCCGACCTTCTCGCCCAGGACGCCCGCCGGCGGGGTGGTCCCGGTCGGCAGCACGGCGGGCGTGGTCGTCTCCGGCGGGGTGGTCTCCGGCGGGGTCGTCTCCGGCGGCGTGGTCTCCGGCGGGGTCGTCTCCGGCGGCGTCGTCGGGGTCACCGGCTTGCAGCCGTTCTCCCAGATCGCCTGTCCCTCAGCCGTCCAGTTGTAGCCGGGGAAGTGGAACCCCCGGTCGTCCGTGTACTCCGGGATGATGTCGCCCCACTTGATCCCTGCGGGCTTGAGGGTCGGGTTCCACACCGGCCCCTGGTGCTCGAGGGCGTGGTCACCCTTGCTCTTGCCGTCGGCCGCCTCGGTGGCAACCTCGATGAACCGGTACGGGTTGTTGTTGGCGTTGGTCCGGTGGCAGATCTTCACCTTGGAGTTGTCCGACTTGCCGCCCCCCGCGTCCGCCGGGGACGCCACCAGCCACGGCACGACGGCCAGACAGACGATGGTGGCGCCGGCGAGGCGAAGAGTCTTCGTCCTGATGGTCATCGGGGACCTCCCTCGGCCAGGCCAGGGTCGGTCTCACCATTGGCTCCCCGCGGTCGTCTCGCCGTCATTCCCGACGAGCGGTGACCGGGCCTCCCGACCGCGGATCCTCGTCTCCCCAGCGCCGCTCTCTCCCGACCAGAGCACGACCATCATGTCGCCGCTCATCCAGCCCGTGAACCACTCACCGTGATGTCGGGACCTCCGCCCTGAGCCGACAAATGACGCTACGTGACGACTCCTCCCAAGAAGTTCTCGCCGGCTTCCACCGCCTGGGCGCACCGAGGGCCCCGGTCCGACCGGAGCCCTCGGTGCGAACGCAGATCAGTGGCGACGGTGGCGCCCGCGTCCCGTGACCGGTCGCCCCGGGAGAACCATCAGTGCAGACCCGGCCAGCAGCAGCGCAAACGATGCACCGAACAGCGCGGGAAGCGGGAGTCCCGCACCGGTCGCAGCCAGGCCGGCCTTGACGCCCTGGACACTGACCTCCGGACTTGATCCGACCTTGGTGGGGTCGACGGACACCTCGGGCTCGGTCTCCTCCGGGGTCGTCTCCTCCGGGGTGGTCTCCACCGGGGTGGTCTCCACCGGGGTCGTCTCCACCGGCGTGGTCTCCACCGGCGTGGTCTCCACCGGGGTCGTCTCCACCGGGGTCGTCTCCACCGGCGTGGTCTCCACCGGGGTCGTCTCCACCGGGGTCGTCTCCACCGGCGTGGTCTCCACCGGCGTGGTCTCCACCGGCGTCGTCTCCACCGGCGTGGTCTCCATCGGCGTCGACTGCTCGGT
>DASVBJ010000101.1:0-9682 GCA_036375895.1 Actinomycetes bacterium
GCCCGCAGCCGGTCCTCTACCGACGGAGGGGTGGACGGTGGAAGGGCGGATCGGGTGCTCATCGGGTGCTCCCCTCGGCGAGCATGGTCTCGAGGGCGTCGATCGCGCGGCTCGCCGTGGACTTCACGGCACCGCGGGACAAGCCCAGGGCGTCGGCGATCTCGGCCTCGCTGAGGCCGGACCAGTAGCGCAGCACCAGAACCTCTCGCTGGCGCGGAGCGATCCGCGCCACGGCGGAGAGGACCTCGGCGTGCTCCTCGGCGAGCACGGCGGCGTCCTCGGGGGACTGCCCGTGCGGCTCGTGCGGCGGCACGTAGGCGCGCGCGGTGCGGCGCCGGCGCAGCACCGATCGGGCGCCGTTGATCACGGCCGTGCGCAGGTACGCGACCGCCAGGTCCGGGTCCTGCAGCGATCGCCAGCGGGCGTGCAGCCCGGCGAACGCGTCCTGCACGACGTCTTCGGCCGTCGTCCGGTCGTCCACGAGCAGGACCGCCAGGCGGACGAGCCCCACGCGGTGTACGTGGTAGAGCTCGCCGAGGCTCACCTCGGACGTGTCGTCGCCCCGGGGCGGCGGCACGCGCTGCAGGTGTGGCACGGGTCCCCCCGCGGACGACGGCGAGGGCGCTGCGGCGCGGTCCTCCCGGACCGCGCGACCGAGCACCTTCATCCCGTCCTCCCCTGGGTCAACCGACGGCTCCCCACCGCCGGCTGGGGCGCTGATCTTCGCCCCTCACGAGGTAATGACGTGCGACCCGGGCGGAGGTTGCTTCCTGTCGGCTGTTATCTCCCCCCACGCGCTAACTCGCCGGGCAAGGTTGCCGGACCGGTGGGCACGGTGTCCGGCAAACCGCACACCGGCCGCCTCAAGCGAACGTTTGAACAGCCGCAGACAGCGGCAGGTATTCTCGTCAAGAAGTTGCTTGAACAGATTCGTCGGGACGATCTCGCTGGGGGTTCGGATGGGTGACCGCGCATCGAAGGACGCGCTGTTCGACGGTCTCGCCAGCGTCGCCAAGGCGCTCGGCAACGGGCACCGCGCCCAGCTCGTCGACTTGCTCGCCCAGGGCGAACGCTCGGTGGACCTGCTCGCCACCGAGCTCGGGGAGAGCGTCGCCAACACCTCCCACCACCTGCAGAAGCTGCTGCGGACCGGGCTGGTGCGCACCCGCCGGGACGGCAACCGCGTCATCTACCGCCTCGCCAGCCCTGACGTCGAGCAGCTGTGGACGGCCATCCAGCGAGTCGCCGCCGGGCACGTGGCCGAGCTCGATCAGCTGGCCGCGGCCTACCTCGGGGACCGGTCCGCGCTCGACGTCGTCACCCGCGGGCAGCTGGCCCGCCGCCTCCGCGACGGCGACGTCGTCGTGCTCGACGTCCGTCCCGAGCCCGAGTTCGCCGCGGGCCACATCACCGGCGCGGTGTCCGTGCCGGTCGAGCAGCTCACCCGCCGGCTACGCGGCGTGCCGAAGGATCGGGACGTGGTCGCCTACTGCCGCGGACCGTACTGCGTGTACGCCGACGACGCCGTCCGCACGCTCACCCGCCGCGGCTACCGCGCCGCCCGGCTCGAGGACGGCTATCCCGAATGGGCCGCGGCCGGACTGCCGGTAGAGCAGGAACCGGCCTGGCCGAGCCCGTCCCGGTGAAGGAGGCACTGGTGGAGCGCAGCCCACATCCGGCGCTGGTCGGTCGGCCCGTGTACCTGGACTACAACGCGACCACTCCGGTCGACCCCCGCGTCGCGGCCGCGATGCAGGACGCGTTGATGGAGTTCGGCAACCCGTCCAGCGCCCACAGCTACGGCGACGTACCGCGCCGGTTGCTCGCGCGGGCCCGCGCGCAGGTCGCGGCGCTGCTCGGCGGGTCGCCCGGCGAGGTGGTGTTCATGGCGAGCGGCTCTGAGGCGGACGCCCTCGCCGTCCGCGGCGCCGTCCTCGCCCGTGCCGCCGCGGTCCCCGGTCGGCCGCACGTCATCACGCAGCCGACCGAGCACCCGGCGGTCCTGGCCGCGTGCGCGTACTTGCAGCGCTGGCACGACGTGGAGGTCACCTACCTGCCGGTGGACCGGTTCGGCCGCGTCGACCCCGGCGACGTGCGGGCCGCGCTGACCCCGTCCACGGTGTTGGTCACCGTGATGCAGGCGAACAACGAGACTGGCACCTTGCAGCCCATCTCCGACATCGCCGAAGTCACCCGGCCGCGCGGGGTGCTGCTGCATACGGACGCCGCTCAGTCCACCGGGAAGGTCGACGTTGACGTGGACCGGCTCGGCGTCGACCTGCTCACCGTGGTCGGGCACAAGATGTACGCCCCGAAGGGCATCGCCGCGCTCTACGTCCGCTCCGGCGCTGCGCTCGAGCCGCTCATCGGTGGCGGCGGGCAGGAAGGCGGGCTGCGGGCCGGCACCGAGAACGTCGCCCTCGCCCAGGCCCTCGGCGCCGCCGCCGACCTGGCCGTCCAGGCCCTCGCCGACGGGGAGACCGCGCGGCTGACCGCACTGCGCGACCAGCTGCACACCGCGCTCGACGCGCTGCTTCCCGGCCGGGTGCATCTCCAAGGGCACCCGGTGCACCGGCTGCCGAACACCCTCAATGTCCGGGTCGAGGGCGCCACGGGCCGCGACCTGCTCGCTGCCGCACCCGGCGTGGCTGCGTCCACCGGTTCCGCGTGCCACGCCGGCGACGACCAGCCCTCCACCGGCCTCCTCGCGCTCGGCCTGACCGCCGCACAAGCCGGCGCGGCGCTGCGCCTGACCGCCGGCCGGTGGACCACACCGGACGAGCTGGCGGCCGCGGCTAGGAGGCTGCGCGACGCGCACGCGTCGGTGACCGGGACGCTGAAGGCACCCAATCGGCCGCCTCAACCGTCTGAGGCGGGATGGGGCCGGCCGCTGCGAGGACATCGAGGGTGATCACCGCTTCGCCAACGGCCGGCGCAGAGGCGAGAGCGCTACGCCGCATGTCTATGGATGGAGCGGGTGACGAGAATCGAACTCGCACTGTCAGCTTGGGAAATCGACCAAGGTCCGTCATCGGTGACACTCACCGGGCGCCGGCGCAGGCCAGACGGGGCGCGTCCTTACGCCGGGCGCCGGTGAGAGCGGCTGATTCCGGCGACGTGTGGCACGGGCGTGGCACGCCGACGATCGTCTGCGAGCCCAGCTGGGCCGCGGCGAGGACGGCGCGCCAGCGCCGCCCGCAGCGGCGGCCGGCGGCCGAAGGCCGCCTTGACGGAGTGAAGGAAGCTCTCACCCCGAGTTCAGCGCCTATCTAGACCCGATCCTCGCCGCGCTCCGTGATGGGGAAGTCCACCGGAACCCTGACTTGAAGCGCGAGGCCGCCGAGCGTCCGCACCTCTCGGCGGACGATCTGCGGGAGCTGGTTCCCAGCGGCAAGAAGACGCGGCACAACGACAGCACCTACTGGGCGATCACGTACCTGTTCCAGGCCGCCCCAGTTGAGCGGCCGGGGCGCGGTCTGGTGCGGATCACCCCTCGCGGGAAGGACGCGCTCACCGCAGGCCGCGCGATTACGCTCGCAACGCTGGAGCGTTTCCCGGAGTTCAAGGACTTCAAGGAGCGCAAGCGGGCGACGGGCGAGCCGATCTCGCAAACGGGTCTCGACGCGGCGACCGAGCACGTGTCACCGGTCGAGGCGATCGCCGACATGGTCGACTCAGTTAACGACGCAGTGGCGCGGGATCTCCTCGCGCGAGTCATCGCGCAGCCGCCCGAGTTTCTGGAGCGGCTCGTCCTGCAACTCCTGCGTGAACTCGGTTACGGCGGGCTAGAGACGACCGCCACGCAACATCTCGGGGGACCAGGCGACGAAGGGCTCGACGGCGTCATTCGGCGGGATGCACTCGGTCTCGACGTCGTCTACGTCCAGGCCAAGCGGTACGCACCGGAGCGACGGATCGGCAGGCCAGACATTCAGGCCTTCGTCGGCGCACTCTCCGGAGCGCAGGCGAGCCGCGGAGTCTTCATCACGACCAGCTCGTTCCGTAGAGAGGCGCGCGAGTACGCCGACCGCGTCGGCATGCGGCTGGTGCTGATCGACGGACGTGAACTCGCGCGCCTAATGGTCGAGCGCAACGTCGGGGTGTCGATCGAGGAGTCATTCCACCTGAAGCGAATCGACGAGGATTTCTTCGACGTGTAAGGTGCCGCCGCGCCCCGTAGCGCGCATCGGAACGCGGCGGCTCTCGCCCTGGTCGTTGCGGTGCGGATGGAGGGCAGTACGGGGCGATTCTCGCCCTATGGCCGGGGGCTCTCGGCACGTGTCGCGAGCAGCCCGTAGATCATGGAGTCGTGGATCGAAGCCGGCGTTTCTTCCGGGTGGACTCAACGCGGGTGATCTTGCCGTGATCGCGGGCTTCGGCGCGGTCGCCGCTCCTCGTCCCGCGTTAGCAGGTTGGTGGCTCGTCCCACGCCTCGCCCTCCTGGTGCTGGCCGTCCGGTGCTGGCGGCTTGCCCTGCTGCTCGACGGAGTTCGTGTGGAGGTACGGAACCTGCTCGTCACTCGCCGCGTGCCCTACTCGGAGATGGAGGGCATCGAGATGCGGGCATCCTACAAACGGTCATCCGTCCGGGTCGGTCGATTCGGCGTCGTGATACGTACGCCCCCGTCGTGGGCGGCACCGCGCATCAGACCGGACTCGCGACGATGGTGCCTTCCGGCGAGGTCTTCAGCACCTCGTCGACGCGGAAGCCGGCTGCCTCGGACAGTGCCTCGAACTCGGTGACCGATCGCTCGCGAGCGCCGAAGAGGACAAGCATGTGCATGTCCAACGTGAACACTTCATCGTCCTCAGCCGGCCCGGGCTGGGCCCGCTCAGGCATGATCATGTCCGATACGAACAGCCGCGCCTGCTGGTCGGCGATAGCATCGCGGCAGGACTTGAGGATGGCCACCGCGCGGTCGTCCGGCCAGTCGTGCAAGATTCGCCGCAGCAGGTAAACGTCGCCACCGGCCGGGACGGATTCGAAGAAGTCACCGGCAACAAGCTCGATGCGTTGCCGCACACCTGCAGCAGTCAGCAACCCGTCGGCACCGATGAGGCCGGCCGGGAGATCGAAGACAGTTCCACGAGCGGCGGGCAGGGCCGCCAACAGTGCGGCCATCGTCGCTCCCTTACCGCCGCCGACGTCAACGAGGTGGCTCACACCGGTGAGATCGGTTGAGGCAACGAGCGACGCGGCGTACTGCTCGGTGCCGGAGCTCATCAGCGCATTGAACGTCGCGGCTGCGTCGGGATCTTCGGCCAAGTCGACCCAGAACGAACGACCGTTGGCGTGGACGTACGCAGACTCACCGGTCCGGACGGCTTCCGGAAGAGAGCCCCAGGCCCGCCACCAGGTATCGCGCATCCGCGAAATCACGACGTCACGCATCTCGTCCGGGTGATCCTGGCGAAGCAGGTCACCGAAGGTCCCGTTGCTGAACAACCCGTCTGACTCGGTCAGCACGTCGATGGCGACCAGCGCCCGCAGCAACCGGCGCATCGGGTCTTGTGCCGCACCAACCCGTGCGGCAACTTGCTCGCCCGGCATTGGGCCGTCTGCGAGGACGTCACAGATGCCGTAGAGCGCAGCGGTGCGGATGATCTGGCCGACGCGGTAGGCGCGCGTCAGCCAGTCCAGGCGGTCGACAGCGTCCACGAAGACAGAAGTTACGCCCATTCACACCGCCGGGGTAGGCGGGAAGGCGCCTCCGACAGTGGCCATCGCATTTCATGTAACGCCGGTTCTCCTGCGTTCGCCACAAGGGACGGAAAGGGCCGTTATGCGCCTTGCTAACTTTGTTATTGGGACACCTTGCGACCGGCTACAGCAGGATGCCGCTGCGGCGCGCAAGGTCCAGTAGCTCGGGTGAGGCGCGACGTCCGCCGAGGCTGAGTAAGTCCCGGATGGTGTCTCGTGCGAACGCGTGTGTCCGTACCTGCTCGGGCGCGAGCCGCTCGGCCTCGAGCAATGCCTCGGTGGCGTCGCCGAGGTGCCGTCGTTGGGTGTGTGCCCGCGCGATGTCGATCTGGAGCCGGGATCGGCGTTCTGGAGAGAGACCACCGGCGTCGACGCCTGCCGCCACGGCCAGGGCCTCGCCCGCGTCCCCGATGTCAACCGCGGTCGATACGGCGTGCAGCTCGACGTTGGTTGCCGGCGGCGATGCTGATGTCCGGGCTCGGCCAGCGCTATGAGGACACGCTGTACTACCCGACGCTGAAGCGGGTGCTGCCCGGCCCGTACGGCGACCGGCTGCTGGTCGCCCTGGTCAAGGGGCTCGCCCCGGCCGACGTCGCGGCCCGGTCGGAGGTGCTGGCGCACGCGTTCGGGGTGCTCGCGGTCCGGGTCAGCACGGTTATGCCCGGCTGGGTGTGCCTGGACCTGCTCACGTCTGACCCGCTCGCCGACGTCGTCGCGGCGCCACCGATCCCGGACGTGGCCGACCTGAGCGGGATCGTGCTCGGCCGCACTGAAACCGGTGAGGACTGGCGGCTGCCTCTGCTCGGGTCGCACGTGCTGCTCGCCGGCGCGACCAGGGCCGGGAAGTCCTCGGTGTTGTGGGGACTGCTGCGCGGTGTCGCCCCGGCGATCGCGGACGGGTCGGTGCGGGTGTGGGCGGTCGACCCGAAAGTTGGCATGGAGCTCGCGCCCGGGCAGGCGTTGTTCACCCGGTTCGCCGCCGACGACCCCGTCGGGATGGCCGCGCTGCTTGAGGACGCGGTCACGGTGATGCGGGAGCGGACCGTGAGGCTGCGGGGTGTCACCCGGCTGCACGAGCCGACCCCGCTCGACCCGCTGGTCCTGGTCGTGGTGGACGAGATGGCGGCGCTGACCGCGTACGCCGCCGACCGCGACGTCCGCAAACGGGTGGGCGCCGCGCTGTCGCTGCTGCTCACCCAAGGCCGGGCCGCCGGGGTGCTGGTGGTCGCGGCGGTGCAGGACCCGCGCAAGGAGGTGCTGCCGTTCCGGGACCTGTTCCCGGTCCGGATCGCGCTGCGGCTCACCGAACCGGAGCAGGTCGCCCTGGTGCTCGGCGACGGCGCCCGCGACCGCGGCGCGGCCTGCGACCGGATCCCGGTGTCGCAGCCCGGGGTCGGGTTCGTGCTCCTCGACGGCCACCCGGAACCCGTCCGGGTGCGTGCGGCCTATGTCGACGACACGGCGATCACGACACTGGCCCGCGACTACCCAGCAACGACCGCCCGGCCTGACGCGAGTCTGGAGGTCGTGTCGTGACGGACGGCTGGCGTGACCTCGCCGCGTGCGGTGACGACATCACCGCCGGCCGGGTTGAGCCGCTGACGCGGGCCAACGTCTGGCGCCTGTGCGCGGGTACGTGATGGGACGGCGGCACTTCGGAGCGGTGCGGCAGTTGCCGTCCGGCCGGTGGCAGGCGAGGTACCGCGGGCCAGACGGGGTCCTGCGACCTGCTCCGATCACCTTCGAGCGGAAGTCGGACGCAGCACGTTGGCTGTCCCTCGCGGAGTCGCAGATCGCGCACGGCACCTGGGTGGATCCGCACCGGGGCGAGGTTCCGTTGAAGGAGTACGCCGAGGCGTGGATCGAGGAGCGGCCGAACCTGCGCCCGAAGACGGTGGAGCTGTATCGCAGCCTGCTGCGGCGCCACATCGTGCCGGAGCTGGGCGAAGTGATGCTCAACGGTCTGTCGACTGAACGCGTGCGGGCCTGGGCGGCACCGCCGGCTTCAGTCGGGGGCTTCGGCCACGACGACGGCGAAGGCGTACCGGTTGCTGCGGGCGATCATGTCGACTGCGGTCGACGACGAGCTGGTGCCGCGCAACCCGTGCCGGATCAAGGGGGCGAGCCACGAGCCGACCCCGGAGCGGCCGGTCGCCACGCTCGCTCAGGTGCGCCAGCTCGTCGAGAAGGTGCCCGACCGCTTCAAGGCGCTCGTCCTGCTGGCGACGTTCGCCAGCCTGCGCTGGGGCGAGCTGGTCGCGCTGCGGCGACGGAACCTCGACCTTGACCACCGGGTCGTCCCGCGTCGTGGCGGCCTACAACGAGCTGTCGACCGGCGAGCTGCGCCTCGGTCCGCCGAAGTCCGCCGCCGGCCGTCGGGTCGTTGCGCTCCCGGCCGAGATCGTGCCCGAGCTGACCGAGCACCTGGCGACGTCCGCGCAGCCGGGGGCCGACGGCCTGGTCTTCGTGACCACGACCGGCCAGCCGCTGCGGCGCAGCAACTTCAACAAGTCGGTGCGCTGGCACGAGATCGTCGCCGAGGTCGGCCTGCCCGGGCCCCGGTTCCACGACCTACGACACACGGGCAACACCCTCGCCGCGCCGTTCGCCAGCACTCGGGAGCTGATGGCGCGGATGGGCCACGGCAGCTCCCGCGCGGCGTTGATCTACCAGCACGCGACGGCCGACCGGGACCGGATGATCGCGGACGCGCTGGACGCCTTGCTCGCGGCGGAAGGCCAGAAGGACGAGCGTCCCGAGCGCGAAGTCGGCGGGTGAGCGCGGACCCTTGTGGCACGTACGTGGCACGTGGACCGGAACGGCTAGGAGCAACACGAAGGCCCAGGCGAGGCGGTCGAGCCTCTGGCCTGGGCCTTTGCATGGAGCGGGTGACGAGAATCGAACTCGCACTGTCAGCTTGGGAAGCTGATGTTCTGCCATTGAACTACACCCGCGGGCAACGCCCGCCCATAGTACAGAAGCCCCGGTAGGGTCGGCACGTGCTGCTCTCGGACGGTGACATCCGCAAGGAGATCGAGTCGGGTCGGGTCTCCATCGACCCCTACGAGCCGGCGATGGTCCAGCCGTCGAGCATCGACGTGCGCATCGACCGCTACTTCCGGGTCTTCGAGAACCACCGCTACCCGCACATCGACCCAGCGGTCGAGCAGCCGGACCTGACCCGGCTGGTCGAGCCCGACGGCGACGAGCCGTTCATCCTGCACCCGGGCGAGTTCGTGCTCGCCTCGACGTACGAGGTCGTCACGCTGCCGGACGACGTAGCAGCCCGCCTCGAGGGCAAGTCCTCGCTCGGCCGACTCGGCCTGCTCACGCACTCGACGGCCGGCTTCATCGACCCGGGCTTCTCCGGGCACGTCACGCTCGAGCTCTCCAACGTGGCGACCCTGCCGATCAAGCTCTGGCCGGGCATGAAGATCGGCCAGCTGTGCCTGTTCCGCTTGTCCTCCCCGGCCGAGCACCCGTACGGCTCCGCCGTCCACGGCTCGCGCTACCAGGGTCAGCGCGGCCCCACGCCGTCGCGCTCGTTCCAGAACTTCCACCGCACCCGGATCTGAGCGCAGCCCGTCGCGGCCGGTACGTCGAGTCGGTCCGCCCGGTGCGACAGAGCGGCGTCAGCGCACGGAGCGGAGGAGCCGGGTGCGGGTCGTGCTCGGCGGGTCCGCGAGCGGGCGTGTCCGCGCCCACGACGGCAGCAGCCCCGGGGACATCGAGGTGGCGTAGTGGTGCCCCTGGCCCAGCGTGCACCCCAGCTCGCGCAGGCGTTCGGCGGTGCGCTCGGTCTCCACCCCCTCGGCCACGACCTCGATGTCCAGGTCGGCGGCGAGCCTGGTGACGGCGCTGACGATCGCGCTGTCCCTGGGTGAGTCGTGGATCTGGCTCACGAAGGACCGGTCGATCTTCAGCTGCTGGATCGGCAGCCCGGACAGGTGCGTGAGGGAGGAGTAGCCGGTGCCGAAGTCG
>DASVBJ010000177.1:0-16581 GCA_036375895.1 Actinomycetes bacterium
GGCATCGACGACGTCGGGTCGTCGTCGGCCTTCCGCCAGGTCGGCGAGGCCGGGCCCTACCGGCTGTACGAGCTGACGCGCTGCGCGACGGGCTGACGACCGCGAGGGGCCGGCCCGCGCGGGTCAGCCCTCGGCCGTCGCGTCCCGCAGCGCATCGAGGGCAGCGGGCACGTCGTTGACGCAGACCGCGTCGATGCCGGCGGCCGTCAGCGTCGCCAGCTCCTCCGTCCGCGGCCCCCACGCCAGCACCTGCCGCCCGGCCGCATGCAGCAGCGACACGACGTACTCCGGAGGCCGTTGGAGGTGGGCCGGCTCGATGCGGTTGGGCCGCAGCGAGCCCATGTGGACCGCGAGGAACTGCACGTCGAGGTGCGCGGCGGCGGCGACGGCGAGACCGACCGGGAACTCCAGCCAGGTGAGCAGCCCGACGGGCAGGCCGGGGGTGAGCGAGCGCAGCGTCAGCAGCGCGGCCGGGTCGAACGACGTCACGGCCACCGGGCGGCGCCGCGCCTCCCTGGCCGCGACCGGGGCCAGCAGCGCGGCCGTCGTCTCGGTCGCCGGCCGCGTCGCGTCCTCCATCGACGTCTTCAGGTCGAAGTCGACGCCGACCTCGGCGGGCAGCTCGGCCAGCAGGTGGTCCAGCGCCAGCGTCCCCCTCGTCGTGGCGGTCCGCCCGGACAGGTCGACGTGGAACACCCCGTCGTCGTACGCCGGGTCGTGCGCCACCACCAGCGTGTCGTCGTGGGTCCGCCGGACGTCGACCTCGACCCAGTCGGCGCCGCAGCGGGCGGCCGCGAGGAAGGACTCCAGGGTGTTCTCGTCGTGCCCGTCGACCAGCCCGGCGCCGAGGCCGCGGTGGCCGACGACGGTGGGCCGGCCGGTGAACAGCACGGTGTCAGCCCGCCGTACCCGCCGAACCCGTCGTGCCGGCCGGGCTGGGCGGGCTGGCCGGGCTGGCCGGGCTGGACGGGGCGCCGATCAAGGAGTCCCGGAGCACTGCGAGCTCGTCGATCGCGGCCAGGAACCGCTCGGTGCTCTGCCCCGGCTGCAGGTCACCGAAGTAGAACTGCCGCATCCGCTCCCGGTCGGCGGCGTGGGTGTCCTCGGCCAGCTGGGACTCGAGCAGCGCACGGACCCTCGCCACCGTCGAGCCGTCGACCACCTCGCAGACCTGGCTGACCGGGGCGTCCACGGCCAGGCGCGACCGGTCGTTGCGCCGGTCGGTGATCACCAGCGGGTGACCGGTGCGCAGGTAGAGGAAGTCCAACGCGACCGAGGAGACGTCGCTGACCAGGAGGTCGGCCTGGCGGATCAGGGCGAGGACATCCACCGCGCGGCTCGCCACCGTGTGGCCGGCCTGCGGGTCGCGGCCGGCCGCCTCGCGCACCGCCGCGACGATCGCCTTGTGCGCCGCGAGGACGCTCGGGATGGTGCCCGTCTCGACCCGCGGGTGCGGCTTGTAGACGAACCGCACGTTCGGCAGGGACAGGGCCGCCCGGGCGATCTCGCGCCCGTAGCGGTCCAGGGAGGTGTAGTTGTTGTTCTCCTCCTCACCCTCCCAGGTGGGTGCGTAGAGCACGGTCGCCCGCTCGCTCGGCGGCAGTGCGGGCTCGAGCTCGAGGTCGAGCTGCGGCCGCCCGACCGGCACCAGCCGGCTCTCGTCGAACTGCATGAGGGCCGCCCGGTGCCGGTGCACCGCCGCCTCGCCGGCCACGAACACCCGGTCGTAGGCCTTCGCCTGGTTGCTGACCATGGAGACCTTGTCGCTCTCGCCGTGGTTGATGTGCACGTGGAGCATGCGGGGATAGCTCAGCGACTGGAAGTTGCGGTTGCCGTTGTTGACGTACAGCGCGATCTTGGGGTCGGCCCGGTGGTAGAAGGTGCTGAGGTCGCGGAAGGTCGGGAGCAGGACGGCCGGCAGGTCCGTGCGCTGGGTGAGCTCGTCGTAGCTCTCCTGGTGACGCACCACGAGCACCGTCGGTCGCTGGCGGCCGAGGCGCTCGAGGACGGGCAGCCACTGCTCGATCTGGTAGAGCCTCATGTAGCCGTCGCTGAAGAAGACCGCGACGTCGCAGGCAACGGTGTCGACCGGGCCGCTCAGGGCGGGGCGGGGTCGGGCGACCCGCATCAGCCGCCAGCCGACACCGCCCGCCACCCGTCGTACGACATGGGGCACGCGGGGCGCGGCACCCCTGCCACCGGCTGCCGGACGGGCGGGCTCGTGCAGGCTCAAGATCAACTCTCCTCGACGCGGTGGGTGTGCAGCCGCGAGCCCGCGGTGGCCGTCGGTCGCCGGTGCCAGGCGTCGGGAGCCGCAGGTTCCGATGGTAGCGTTCGGCACGGTCCGGGAGAGAGGCACGGTGACCCGCGTCCGGGGCGATGGGAGAGGCCGCGACCGACGGGACACGCGAGAGGAGAACGGCGCCGGTGCTGACCCGGGTTCGCTCCATCGTCGCTCGACGGCAGGTGCTCCAGCTGCTCGTCGCCCGGGACCTCAAGGTTAAGTACGCCGACTCCGCCCTGGGCTATCTCTGGTCGGTGCTCGACCCGCTGATGATGGCGGCGGTCTACTGGTTCGTCTTCACCGTGATCTTCACCCGGGGGGTCGGGCAGGAGCCCTACATCCTCTTCCTCCTGCTCGGCATGCTGCCGTGGAACTGGGCCAGCGGCGTCATCAACGACTCGACGAAGGCTCTGACCGCCGACGCCAAGCTCGTGCGCTCCTCGAACCTCATGCGAGAGGTGTGGGTGCTGCGGGTCGTCGGCTCCAAGGGGATGGAGTTCCTGCTCAGCCTTCCGGTCGTGCTGCTGTTCGTGCTCATCTACCGGCAGACGCCCTCGTGGTACGTGCTCGCCTTCCCGCTCGCCATCGTGCTGCAGGCGATGTTCCTGGTCGGCGTGGCGCTTGCGCTGGCGCCGGTGACCGTGCTGTTCACCGACGTGCAGCGCCTCGTGCGGATCGTGACGCGCGTCCTCTTCTACCTCTCGCCGGTCATCTACGGCGTGCAGGACGTCTACAACCGGGCGCCCGAATGGGTCCACTTCCTCTACGTCCTGAACCCGCTGTCCGGCATCTTCGACCTCTACCGCGCGTCCTTCTTCCCCGGGCACTTCGCAGGGTGGACCGAGGTCGGTGTGGCGGCCGTGGTCTCGGCCGGGTTCCTCATGCTGGGGACGGCCGTGTTCGCGCGCCTCGAGGGCCGCGTGCTGAAGGAGATCTGATGCGCACGGTCATCGAGGCACAGGGCCTCGGCATCCTGTTCCATCGCAACCGCCGACGGCGCATGCAGCTGCGGGAGCTGCTGTTCCACGGCCGGTCGACCGCGCCGACAGGCGACGACTTCTGGGCGCTGCGAGACGTCTCGTTCGCGGTGGCCGAGGGCGAGGCCGTGGGGTTGGTCGGCGCCAACGGTGGGGGCAAGAGCACCCTGCTGAAGCTCATCGCGGGCGTGATGATCCCCGACGAGGGCACCGTGACCGTCACCGGCGGTGTGGCTCCGCTGATCGAGGTCACCGGCGGGTTCGTCGGTGACCTGACCGCCCGGGACAACATCCTTCTCACCGCCGGGCTGCACGGCCTGTCCCGCCGCCAGATCGAGGAGCGGTTCGACGAGATCGTCGACTTCGCCGAGATCGAGGAGTTCCTGGACATGCCCTTCCGGCACTTCTCGAGCGGCATGAAGGTGCGACTCGGATTCTCGGTCGTCACCAGCTTGGAGGAGCCGATCGTCCTGGTGGACGAGGTCCTCGCCGTCGGTGACCGGGCCTTCCGGGAGAAGTGCTACAAGCGGATGGAGCAGATGCTCTCGGGCGGTCGGACGCTGTTCCTCGTGTCGCACAGCGAGAACGACCTGCGGCGCTTCTGCACGCGCGGCCTCTACCTGCGCAAGGGCCAGCTCGTCGACGACGGCCCGATCGAGGACACCCTGACGCACTACAACGCCGACCTGGACGCGCGATGATCTCGGTCGTCCTCGTGACCGCGGGTCCAGATCGCGTGCCGCCTGCGCTGCTGCCGTCGCCGGGCGGGACCCTGCTCGACGACACGGTCGCGCGGCTCACCCGGCTGGGGGCTCCGCCCCGGCTCGCACTGGTCCCCGCCGGCGCCGTCCCCGAGGCGGTCGGGGGAGACGCCCGTGTCGTCGGCACGGAGGACCTCGCGGCGACGCTGCGGGCGTTGGCCACCGCGCTCGACGGGGCGGGCACCGACGTGGCCCTGGTGCCGGGCGAGCTGATGCTGCACGACGAGGCGCTGGCCGACCTGCTGCTCGACCCCCGCCGCCGCACCGCCGCGGCCGTGAGCGGCGGCGCACATGGCGACGTGCGGCGCAGCGCGGGCCAGGTGGTGAGCGCCGGCTCGTCGACGCACCGCGTCAGCTCCCCGGACGCCGCCTTCCTCGGCGCGCTGCTCGTCAGCGCGCGTGACGTCGAGGCGGCCGCTGCCGCCACCTGGGCGATGGCGGACGCCGCGGCGGCCGGCGGCTGGTGCGGCGACGCCGCGGCGTACCTGCTCGTCGCGCTGGTCCGCTCCGGCGTGCCGGTCGCTGCCGTCGATGTGGACCCGTGGCCGTGGGCGCGCCCCGGCACGGCGGCGGATGCCGCGAGCGCGATCGACACGCTGTCGCGCGCCGAGCCCGGGAGGCTCCGTCTCGCGCGCGCCGTGCGACCCGACGACGGCTTCTACTCGACCTTCGTCGTGCGCAAGCTGTCGCGGCGGCTGACGCCTTGGGCGCTGCGGTGGAGGCTGCGGCCCAACCAGATCACCGTGGCCTCGCTGGTCATCGGCCTCCTCGCGGCGGCGTGCTTCGCCGGCGGTGGGCGGGGGTGGCTGGTCGCGGGCGCGCTGCTGCTGCAGCTGTCTCTCGTCGTCGACTGTGTTGACGGCGAGGTGGCCCGCTACACGCGTGAGTTCTCCTCTCTCGGCGCGTGGCTCGACGCCTCGACCGACCGGGTGAAGGAGTACGCCTGCTACGCGGGCCTGGCCTTCGGCGCGGCCGGCGGCGGGGTCGACGTGTGGCTGCTGGCGGCGACGATGCTGACCCTGCAGACCACCCGGCACACGACCGACTACACCTTCACGCTGATCAAGAACGTCCGTGAGGGCGCGGTGGGGGCCGTGCCGCTCGACGACCCCGACGACGGCGCCCGGTCGCCGAGCGAGCTGTCCGGCGCCGAGCGGGCCGTGCAGGCGTCCGCGCGCAGCAACCAGCGGCCCTGGGTGAAGTGGGCGAAGAAGGCCGTCTACCTGCCGATCGGTGAGCGCTGGCTCGTCATCTCGGTGGCGGCGGCGCTGGGGTCGGCTCGCGCGGTGTTCGTGGCGCTGCTGGTGCTCGGGCTCGTCGCGCTCGCCTACACGACGGCCGGGCGGGTGCTGCGGGCCCGCACGTGGTCCGACGTCGCCGCCACCGAGCGCGAGCGCGCCGTCATCCGGGCCCAGATCGACCGGGGTCCGCTGGCCGCCGCGGTGGCCCGACTCGGGCCGTGGAAGCTGCCGGTGGGCCGGTTCGCCTGGGCGCTGCCACCCAGCCTGCGACTCGCGGAGTACGCGACCATCGTCATCGTGGTGCAGACCGTCGCGCCGGATGCGATGCCGGCCGCGTACGCGCTGCTGTTCGCGCTGGCCTACCACCACTACGACGCGCTCTACCGGGTGCTCAACGGGCTGCCGGCCGTCGGCGCGGTGCACGCGGCCGGACTCGGGGTCGAGGGCCGGCTGATCGTGGTGTTCGTGCTGGCCGCCCTGGGGCCCGAGACGCTCGCGGACGGGCTGGTGGTGATGGCGGTCGCGCTGGGCGCGCTCTTCGTCGGCGTTGGCACCATGGGCGGGCTGCAGGCCATGCGCGCCTCCGGCGGCCGGGTGCGGACCGAGGAGACGGTGAATGCCTGACCGCCTGACCATCGCCGAGCTGCGCGCACGCACCCAGCCGCCCGAGGTGCGGGGCCGGCGCAACTCCGAGCACTGGACGGCCGACCTCTACCTGCGCCGGATCTCGCCGTACCTCACCCGGGTCCTCGTCGCGACGTCGCTGACCGCCAACGCCGTGACCGGTCTGATGATCGTCACCGGTGCCGCGGCGGGCGCCGCCCTGCTCGTGCCGGGGGTGGTCGGGGCGGTGCTCGCGGTCCTGCTCGGGCAGCTGCAGATGCTCTGGGACTGCTGCGACGGCGAGGTGGCCCGCTGGCGGGGCACGTTCTCGCCGGCCGGCGTCTTCCTCGACAAGGTCGGGCACTACACCGCGGAGAGCCTGATCCCGATCGCGCTGGGGGTCCGGGCCGACGGCGGGTTGGACTCGCTCGGCGGCTGGACCACGCTCGGCGCGGTCCTGGCGGTGCTCGTGCTGTTCAACAAGGCGCTCAACGACTCGGTGCACGTCGCGCGGGCCGCTGCCGGCCTGCCGCGGCTGGAGGACCGGGCCGAGTCCGCGGCTCCCCGGGGGGCCGGCCTGCGGCGGCTGCGGTCGCTGGCCCGGTTCGTGCCGTTCCACCGCGCGTTCCACTCGGTCGAGCTGACACTGCTGGCGCTCGTCGCAGCCGTGGTCGACCTCGCCGTCGGTGACCTCGGCGCGACCCGGCTGCTCGTCGGGGTGCTGGTGCCGGCGGCCCTGCTCACCGTGGTCGGGCACACCGTGGCCATCCTCGCCTCGAACAGGCTGCGGTGAAGCCCTCGTACGGCGTCGTCGTGCTGACCATGGGGCGGCGGCCGGCGGAGCTCCGCCGGGGGCTGGACTCCCTCCTCCGGCAGCGTGACGTCGATCTCGACGTGCTGGTCGTGGGCAACGGCTGGCGGCCGATCGGGCTGCCAGCGGGTGTGCGCGCGCTCGCGCTGCCGGACAACGTCGGCATCCCCGCCGGGCGCAACGCAGGGGTCGCCGAGGTCTCCGGCGAGCTGCTGTTCTTCCTCGACGACGACGCCTTCCTCCCGGACGAGTCCACGCTGGCCAGGCTCGCGGCGATGTTCCGTGCGGACCCGCGGCTCGGGATCGTCCAGCCGCGGGTGGCCGACCCCGAGGGCCGGCCAACGCCACGCCGCTGGGTGCCCCGGCTGCGGGCCGGCGACCCCGCCCGCAGCGGGCCCGCGCTCGCCCTGTGGGAGGGCGCCGTCGCCGCTCGGCGGGACGTCTTCCTGCAGGCGGGCGGCTGGCCGGGGGAGTTCTTCTACGGCCACGAGGGCATCGACCTGGTCTGGCGGGTCTGGGACACCGGCGCCCGCGGCTGGTACGCCGGCGACGTCGTCGTCTGCCACGAGGCGAACGACCCGGCGCGGTTCGGGGAGTTCTACCGGCTCAACGCCCGCAACCGGGTCTGGCTCGCGCTGCGCAACCTGCCCTGGCCGTTCGTCGTGCCGTACCTCGCCTCCTGGGTCGCGATCACGGTGGCGCGGGTGCGCTCGCCCGAGGCGCTGAAGGCGTGGTTCGGCGGCTTCCGGGAGGGGTTCGCCGGCGGCTACGGGCAGCGGCGGCCGATGCGCTGGCGGACGGTGCTGCGCATGACCGTGGCCGGGCGCCCGCCGGTGGTGTGAGGGCGGCTCACCCCGCCGTACGGCTGCGACGCCACTGGACCGCCCACCGGACCAGACGACCGGCCTGCGACCGCAGCCGCGCGCCCACCGGGCGGCGCTCGTCCTTCATCGAGAAGTAGCCGTGGACGGTGCCGTACATGTGGTGCGGGGGCCGCTGGGTGACCTTCGCTCCCGCGAACACGAGGCGCTGCTCGTCCTCGGTGCTTCCCGCCGCTCCGCCGTGCACGTAGAAGTCGAGGACGTCACCGGGGGAGGTCCGGCCGACCCGCACGGTTGCCGCGCCCTGCTCGACCTTCGCCTCGCGACTGTCGCCGTCCCGCCGCCGGCGGACCCGGACCCAGTCGGCGGCCACACCGTCCGGCACGTCGAGCTCGACCCGCAGCAGGTCGCCCTCCCAGTGCGCCTCGGTGAGCCGGGGCCTCGAGCCGTCCGCCGACTGGCTCCAGCTGCTCGGGGTGCGCAGCGCCAGGTTGCCGCCCTTCGTGCGGTAGGCGAGCGTGTCGCGGTCGCCCGTCGCCACCGGCTCGCTGGGCAGGGTGACGGTGCCCACCGGCACCCGCCGGACCTCGTTGTCGCCCAGGAACTGCACCCGGGCGAGCACGTCCCAGATGCCGGGCTCGAGCGGCGCACCGAAGAAGTTGCGGGTGGGGTCGATGACCGCGTCGTAGCCGGCGCGCAGGCCGACCCCCTTGCCGGTCTCGACCGACTCCGTCCGGTGGCTTCCCTCGAGCGGCCACTCCACCCGGCTCGCGCGGTGCCGCAGCGTCACCTCGAGGACGCCGTGGTCCTTGGGCAGCAGGACCCTCTTGTCGACGGGAAGGCCGCCCTCCGGCTGGGGCGGCAGCAGGAGGTCGTCGCCTGACCGCTCGAAGCCGACCAGGGCTCCCCACCGGGAGTCGAGGGACGCGGTGACCGAGACGTGCAGCTTCCCGTCCTGCCACGTGGCACTGTCGAGCCGGACCGCGAACGTCAGCCCGAACCGCAGCTCCTGCAGCCGGTCGAACAGGTCCCGGTCGCCGACCCGCAGGGCGTGCAGCCGAGCGCGCTTGAGGACAGGCACCCTCTCGTCGAGCCGTTCCGGGAGCTCCTCGTTGACCAGGCGGTGCAGCGGGTTGAAGACCTGGAGGCGCTCTGCGGTGTTGCGCTGGAGATAGCGCGAGGCCCGGATGGGGTAGAACATGCGCTCGATGCCCGACACGAGCGCCGCGTCGGTGAACTCTCCGGGCCCGGCGTTACGCCGGAAGATCCGCAGGGCCTCGACGAAGTACTCCCAGTACTCGTCGTAGTCGATCTTCACCGACGAGTTGTTGCTGCCGTCGTCGTGATGGTTCCACCGGTAGCACGGGTAGTCGGCGAGGACCGAGACGACCTCGGCGAGCGGCAGGGCCTGCGCCATGAAGGTGTGGTCCTCGAGGCGGACCTTCCCTTCCGGGAACCGGATGGCGTGCTTCGTGAGGAAGTCACGCCGGTAGAGCTTGTGCACCGTGCGGGAGGACACGATGTCGTCCTGCAGCGGGTCGGCCACCGCGATGTTGCGCCGGGCCAGGGACCAGTACGGCGTGTTCCGCCCGGCGCGGACGACCTTGCCGTAGACGATGTCCGACCCGTTCTCGATCGCCATCGCGTGCAGCCGCTCGAGCGCCTCGGGGAAGAACTCGTCGTCGTTGTCTGCGTAGAAGACGTAGTCGCCCCGGGCGAGGTCGGTGCCGATGTTGCGCGGGCGACCCGGCCAGCCCGAGTTGGGGATCGAGGTCACGGTGAAGTGCGGGCGCGTCCGCGCGACCGCCTCCAGCCGTTCGCGGGTGCCGTCGGTGGAGCCGTCGTCGACGAAGATCACCTCGAAGTCGTCCGGCGACAGCGACTGCTCGTCGAGCGATCTGATCAGGCCGTCGATGTGCCGGCCCGGGTTGTAGACGGCCACCACGACGCTGACCTTGATGGGCATGACCGCAATGCTAACCGTCGCCCGAACTGCCTACTCCGGCACGGTCTTTGTCATATCCCGGACACGCTGCGTGGCCGGTGCGACGATGAAAACGAGTCAAGCACGCTGCCGACCGCGCCGATGGTCGAGGGTCAGCGGGGAACTCGGGGAGGTAGTGGGACATGGGCGCGCGCGGCGGGGCACGAGGATCGCTGGGTCGGACACGGCGGTGGCTGGCGGCGCTCACGGTGGCCGCGTGCGGCGCGGCGGTCCTGGTGGCCGGCGGGCCGGTGGCCTCGGCGACCGAGGTGATCGTGCGGCCCGGCGACGGGATGCTCCGCGTCATCGGCCACGGCTACGGCCACGGCCGCGGCATGTCCCAGTGGGGCGCCTACGGCGCCGCGACCAAGGGCCTGACCTACACCCAGATCCTTGCCTTCTACTACCCGAGCACGTCGCTGGGCACCTTGCCCAACCGCGCGATCCGGGTGCGCGTGACCTCCGACACCGACGGAGCCACCGAGGTGATCGCCCAGGACGGGCTGACGGCGTCGATGAGCGGCAGGAGCGGGGTGCTGCCCGTCTCGCCGAACATCCCGAGGTGGCGTGCGGTCAAGGACGCCAGCGCGCTGAAGCTGCAGTACTTCAGCGTCTCCTCGGGCAACATCTGGCGCGACTCCAACCTCTTCGACGGCCTCGCGCCGGGGCCGATCACCTTCAGCCGGCCGGCCGGCACCGTGCGGCTTCGGCTGCCGGCGGCCGCCTCGACCTACCAGACGGCCTTCGACCGCGAGTACGCCGGCACGGTGACCGCGGTCCGCGTGGGCACCGCCCACCACTCGGTGGTCTCGACGGCGATGGAGACCTACCTGCGGGGCGTCGTCCCGAACGAGATGCCCGCCGGCTGGCACGCGCAGGCGCTGCGCAGCCAGGCGGTGGCCGCCCGCACGTACGCCGCGAGGCAGCGAGCCACGGCCCCCTCGACGCAGCCGTTCGACACGTGCGACAGCACGGCTTGCCAGGTGTTCGACGGTCTGGCCGACTTCTCGACGTCCGGCGAGCTGCTGCTGGCCCGCACCGACCCCCGCACCGACGACGCCATCGCGAAGTCGGTCGACGGCAACGGCGTGCCGCGCGTCGTGGTCTACCAGGGCGCGCTCGCGTTCACCGAGTTCAGCGCGTCCAACGGCGGGTACAGCACCGCCGGCACGGTCGACGGGTCCGCGGTGCCCTACCTCATCGCCCAGGTCGACCCCTACGACGGGGTGGTCGCCGGGTCGCGCAACACCTGGACCGACTCGGTGGCGACCTCCACCATCGAGAAGAGCTACCCGGCCATCGGCACGCTGACCTCGATGCGCCTCACCCGTGACGGGCGCGGCGACCAGGGCGGCCGCATCGACTCTCTCGTGCTCGTCGGCACCAAGGGCAGCGTGACCGTCGACGGTGCCGATTTCGCCAAGGCGGCCGGCTTCCTGCACCGCTGGTGGGCGCAGCAGTACGTGCCGCTGGCGCACGACATGACGAGTGACGGCAACCCGGACGTGGTCGGCCGGGTGGCCTCGACGGGACAGCTGCGCATCTACCGCGGCAACGGGGCCGGCGGCTGGACCGGGGGAGCCCTGACGCTGGGCTACGGATGGAACGCGATGTCGGCCATCGAGGTCGCGGGCGACTTCGACGGCGACGGGCTCAGTGACCTGGTCACCGTCGAGAAGTCCACCGGCCGCCTCTACCTCTACCCCGGCACCGGCACCGGCTCGGTGACTGCTCGTCGCCTCATCGGCACCGGCTGGGCCAGCCTGCGCGCGGTCACCTCGGTCGGCGACCTCAGCGGGGACGGCCTGCCGGACCTCGTCGCGATCGCCACGAACGGCGACCTGCGGCTCTACCCCGGCAACGGTGCGGCCGGCTTCAAGCCCACCCAGGTGGCGGGCACCGGCTGGAGCGGATTCGACCAGCTCATCGGCATGGGGGACGTGAACGGCGACACGTACCCCGACCTGCTGGGCCGGATCAAGTCGACCGGGCGGCTGGCGTTCTACCGGGGCAACGGGTCGGGCCGGTTCCTCGCCGGCAGCACGGTCACCGGGCCCGGCTGGAACGCGATGTCGCAGCTCGTCTCGCCCGGTGACTGGGACCGCGACGGCCGCCCCGACCTGCTCGCGATCGAGAAGTCGACGGGAACCCTGTGGCTCTACCCCGGCGCGGGCACGTCCTTCGGGACGCGCCGCGCCGTCGGCAGCGGCTGGGCCGGCATCAACAGCATCGCCTGAGCGCGCTCAGGTCGTGACCGTCACGTCGTCCGGGACGGTGAAGGGCGCACCGGTCTGCTCGCGCAGCTCGTCGATCTGCACACCCGGTGCCAGCTCGCGCAGGACCAGGCCGTCCGGCGTCACGTCGAGCACGCACAGGTCGGTGATGACGCGGTCGACGACGCCACGACCGGTGTAGGGGAGCGAGCACTCCTCGACGATCTTGTGCGAGCCGTCCTTGGCGACGTGCTCCATGAGCACGATCACCCGCTTGGCGCCGTGCACGAGGTCCATGGCGCCGCCCATGCCCTTGACCATCTTCCCGGGGATCATCCAGTTCGCCAGGTCGCCGCGGTGGGAGACCTGCATCGCGCCCAGGATCGCCGCGTCGACGTGGCCACCGCGGATCATGCCGAACGACGTGGCGGAGTCGAAGAACGACGCCCCCGGCAGCAGGGTGACGGTCTCCTTGCCGGCGTTGATCAGGTCGGCGTCCTCGTCGCCCTCGAACGGGTAGGGCCCGACGCCGAGGATGCCGTTCTCGCTCTGCAGGACGACGGTCACGTCCTCGGAGAGGTAGTTGGGCACCAGGGTGGGCAGGCCGATGCCGAGGTTGACGTACTGTCCGTCCTGCAGCTCCCGGGCCGCGCGGGCCGCCATCTGCTCGCGGGTGAGCGCCATCGCTCAGGCCTCCTCGGTCGTCGTGGCACCGGGGCGGGGGCGCACCGTGCGCCGCTCGATGCGCTTCTCGGCGTCGGGTCCGACGTGCAGGACCCGCTGCACGAAGATGCCCGGGGTGTGGACGTCCTCAGGCGTGATCTCGCCGGGCTCCACCAGGTGCTCGACCTGGGCGATGGTGACCCGCCCGGCCATCGCGCACAGCGGGTTGAAGTTGCGGGCGCTCTCCCGGAACACCAGGTTGCCGTGACGGTCGCCCTTCCACGCGTGCACCAGCGCGAAGTCGCAGACGATCGCCTCCTCCAGCACGAACGTGCGGGGCTCGCCGTCCACGACGAACTCGCGGGTCTCCTTCGCGGGCGAGGCGAGCGCCACGGAGCCGTCGCTGTCGTAGCGCCAGGGCAGGCCGCCCTCCGCCACCTGGGTGCCGACCCCGGTGGCGGTGTAGAAGGCGGGGATGCCGCTGCCGCCGGCCCGCAGCCGCTCGGCAAGGGTGCCCTGCGGCGTCAGCTCGACCTCGAGCTCGCCGGAGAGGAACTGCCGGGCGAACTCCTTGTTCTCCCCGACGTACGACGACGTCATCCGGGAGATGCGGTGGTCGCGAAGGAGGACGCCCAGACCCCACTCGTCCACGCCGCAGTTGTTGGACACCGCCCGCAGGTCGGTGGTGCCGGCGTCGTGCAGGGCGCGGATGAGCTCACCGGGGATGCCGCAGAGACCGAAGCCTCCGACGGCCAGCGTGGCGCCGTCGGGGATGTCGGCGACGGCCTCGGCTGCGGAGCGGACCACCTTGTCCATGCGTGCTGCGACCTCTCGTCGAGGGTGCGTGCGGTCGTAGGGACTCTAGTGGTCCGAAGGCTACGAGCAGATGTCCTGGTCGGCCTTGCGGGTCTTGATCGATGTGGTGGGCCGGGGGGTTGCGGTGGAGCCCGCGACCCGCACCGGCACGACCTGTGGGTCGTCGGCGCCGATGGTGACGACGAGGGTCCCCGACAGGGAGATGTCCTCCTGCAGGGTCGAGCCGGACAGCGCCGCGCTGAGGGTGCGCCCGGACTCGTCGTACGCCGGGTCGTAGCGCACCGTCGTCGTCGGGTAGTCGTCGCGGTCGGCGGTGGCCACCCCGGTGATCTGGAACCCCTCGGCGGCGAGCTTCTCGGCCAGCCGGCTCGCCGCTCCCGTGACGCCGGAGCCGTTCAGCACCCGCACCCTGATGCGCTCGGGCGGGGTCTTGAGCGGCGGCCCGGCCGTGCTCGAGGCGGTGGGGTCCGGGCTGGCGCTCGCGTTGGACTTCTCCTGGCCGGGCAGCGGCCGGTCGAAGCGCAGCGAGCTCCACAGCGCGTCCGCGGCGGTCTCGTCCCACACGACCGTGGCCTGCGGGTTGTCCGGGTCGGGCTTGTGCGGGACGGTCACGAAGCTCACGTCGTCGGACTTGAGCCCCTGGACGCTCTTGGCCAGCTTGCGCAGGTCGTTGAGGCTGCCCAGGTCCGGGTCGGTGGTGATGGACTTCGTCGCCGCGTCGAGGAAGCCGAACAGCCGGTCGGCGCGCAGCAGCCCCGTGCTCTGGACCTTGTTCACCATGGATGACAGGAACGCCTGCTGCCGGTCGATGCGGCTCAGGTCGCTGCCGTCACCGAGGCCGTGACGGGTACGGACGTAGGCCAGGGCGTCACGCCCCTTGACGGTCTGGCGGCCCGCGTCCAGGTGCAGCTGCGACTTCGAGTCGTCGACCCGCTTCGGCAGGCAGATCTCCACCCCGTCGAGGGCGTCCACCATGTGCTTGAAGCCGGAGAAGTCGATGACGACGTAGTGGTCGACGTGCACGTCGGTCAGGGACTCGACGGTGCGGATGGTGCAGGCGGCCCCGCCGAGCGAGTAGGCCTCGTTGATGCGGGCTCGCCGCGGGGTGGTCGTGGTGCCGTCGCCGCGTCGGCAGTCGGGGATGTCGACGACGGAGTCGCGGGGGATGCTGACGAGGACTGCGCTCTTCCGGTCGGCGGCGAGGTGCAGCATGATCGTGGTGTCCGAGCGCGCCCCCTCGATGCGGCGGCCGTAGCCGGAGTTGGCGCCGGCGCGGGTGTCCGACCCGATGAGCAGGATGTTCTGCGCCCGGTGCTTGCCCTGCGGCTCCGCGACGACGTCGGGACGGTCTCCCAGCAGTCCGGAGATGTCCTGGCTGTTGAGGTTGTTGCTGAGCTTGTAGTAGGCGACGACCGCGCCGGCTGTGCCGGTCAGGGCCACCAGCGCGGCCACGACGGCGAGGGCCGTCAACGCCTGGCGGAGGGGCCCCCGCGGCGCGGCGTGGCGTGCGCGCGGCGCAGCGTGGCGGGCGCGCGTCTTGCGCCGCCTCGTGGGGTTGGGCAACCTGACCGGTCCTTCGTCGGGGCGTGCGTGGGGCCACGCAACGCGCAGGGACGACGGGCCAGTCTAGGTCAGATCGCTCGCAGACCTGACATCGCGCTGGTCGGCAGGCCTGTCGCCGCGGTGACGTTCTCGCTCGCGACGCGTGCCGCCAGCCGCTCCGGCGCGAGGTTGCGGCAGAGCACTGCCGTGACGTCCGCGGCCAGGGGGACGAGGAGGCCGGCGAGGACCGCGTGTGCCGTGTCGAGCGTGTGTGTCGTGAGCAGCCGGTCGCCGCGCGTGAGGTGCCAGTCGTCTGCGGCGCGGGCGGCGCGGTCGACCAGGGCGGCGCCGGACAGCGACCCCTCGGCGGTGCGCATCGCCTCGGCCTGCGGGTCGACCGGCCGGCCGGCCACGAACCGGTCGCCGTGGGACCTGATCTCGAGGTCGTAGTCGATGCTCGGCGGGGCCGGCCGCGGCACGCCCGGGCGGGGCAGCCCCAGCGGACCCAACCCGAGCACGACGACCTCGGCGGCCGCCGGCGGCTCGCCGACCTGGTCCGGGCCGACGACCGCCACGTCGGCCCGCTCGGCGCCGGGGGCCGCCACCGCGCCGAGCGCCCAGCACGCGCCGAGCCAGACCGCGGCCTGCCAGTGCGCCGGCAGGTGCAGGGCCACGGTCGTGCCCGCGTCGGCGCCGAGGTCGTCGCGCAGGAGGTTGGCCGTCTTGGCGACCCAGTTGGCGAAGGTCGTGACCGACAGCTCGACCCGCTCGTCGCCGGCGTCGTCGTAGTAGGTGATGAGCGGTCGGGCCGGGTCCCGCAGCAGCGCGGCGTCGAGCAGGGCGGCCGGGGTCCGGGGAGTGCTCGCAGGGCTCACCGTCGGCAGCGTACGGGTGCGGATCCGCCCAGAGACGCGCACCCACCCCCTCCGGTTGTCACGGTTCGCAAAGTTTTTTCCAGCAACCGTGCGGCTCGGGTCAAGTCGTCCTGCCACCGGGCCGATCCAGCACAGACTGCCCGCAACGACGCAAAGCAAGCGGAGAACCCATCTGTCTCCCCAGTCCCAGCAGCACCAAACCGCGAAGAGGCTCCACATGCGCAAGACCCCCGCAGTCCTCCTGCTCAGTGTCGCCGTCCCCGCCTTCTCGGCGCTCCCGGTGATGAGCCCGCCCGGCGCCCGACCCGCTCCGGTCGCGCCGAAGGTCCATGAGCTGCGGCTCTCGGGTGTCGACGCCGCCGCGCTGCGCTCGGCCGGGACCGCCAGCCTGCGGGCGTCCGCCGCGGCCCGTGCCGAGGTCACCGACCCGGCCGCCCGGGGCGCCGGCCCTGCCCAGCGGCCGCTGGTGCTGACCGCGGCGCGGTCGACCGAGCGCTTCGAGCTGGTCGGCGTCACGTGGCGGAACGGGTCGGCCGGCGACGTGACCGTGCTGGTGCGGACCCACACGGGTGGCCGCTGGACCGGCTGGTCGTCGCTCGCCGAGGCCAACGTCGACACGTCGGGGAACACCGAGCAGGCCCGCGCGCCGCGAACGGGCACCGAGCCGTACTACGCGGGGCCGTCCGACGGCGTGCAGGTGCGCGTGGACGTCCGCGCGGGTCGCGCGCCCGCCGACCTCCGGGTCGAGCTCATCGACCCGGGCGAGTCCAAGGCGGACGACGCGGTCGGCCAGGCGCCGCTCGCGGCGGCCAGCGCGGCGATCGGGAAGCCGACGATCTACACCCGTGCGCAGTGGGGCGCCGACGAGCGGCTTCGCAGCAGCCCCCCGGCGTACTCCTCGACGATCAAGGGCGGGTTCGTCCACCACACCGACGGGGCCAACGGCTACGCGTCGGCTGACGTACCCAAGATCATCCGTGGCATCTACGC
>DASVBJ010000190.1:0-12773 GCA_036375895.1 Actinomycetes bacterium
GGCATCGTCTCGCCGTTCAACTTCCCCGCGATGGTGCCCATGTGGTTCTTCCCCGTCGCCATCGCCTGCGGCAACACCGTCGTGCTCAAGCCGAGCGAGAAGGACCCGTCGGCCGCGGTCCGGCTGGCCGAGCTGTGGGCCGAGGCGGGGCTGCCCGAGGGCGTCTTCAACGTCGTGCACGGCGACAGGGAGGCCGTCGACCGGCTGCTCCAGCACCCGCAGGTCAGGAGCGTCTCGTTCGTCGGGTCGACGCCGATCGCCCGGCACGTCTACCAGACGGCCACCCGGGCGGGAAAGCGCGTGCAGGCCCTGGGTGGTGCCAAGAACCACATGGTCGTCCTCCCCGACGCCGATCTCGACCTGGCCGCGGACGCCGCGGTCAACGCCGGCTTCGGCTCGGCCGGTGAGCGGTGCATGGCGATCTCGGCGGTCGTCGCCGTGGACCCCGTGGGTGACCAGCTGGTCGAGAAGATCCGCGAGCGGATGGCGAGGCTGCGCACCGGCGACGGGCGGAAGGGCTGCGACATGGGTCCACTGGTCACCCGCGAGCACCGCGACAAGGTGGCGGGGTACGTCGACGCGGGCCTCGAGGCCGGAGCCGAGCTGGTCGTCGACGGCCGCGACGTGACGGTCCACGGTGACGAGGGTGGGTTCTGGCTCGGTCCGACGCTCTTCGACTACGTGACCCCGGACATGTCGGTGTACGCCGACGAGATCTTCGGCCCGGTGCTCTCCGTCGTGCGCGCCCCGTCGTACGACGTGGCGCTCGAGCTGGTCAACGCCAACCCCTACGGCAACGGCACGGCCATCTTCACCAACGACGGCGGGGCCGCACGTCGCTACCAGAACGAGGTCGAGGTCGGCATGGTCGGGATCAACGTGCCGATCCCGGTGCCGATGGCCTACTACAGCTTCGGCGGCTGGAAGCACTCGCTGTTCGGCGACTCGCACGCGCACGGCACCGAGGGCGTGCAGTTCTTCACCCGCGGCAAGGTCGTGACGTCACGGTGGCTCGACCCGAGCCACGGCGGCCTGAACCTCGGCTTCCCCACCCAGACATGACGCGTCGCCGATGACTGGAATGCGGTCGACCTGGGCATCACCCTCCGGGGGCTTCTCTGGAGGTGTAGGACATGGTCACGTTGGGATCGCGCCGCCGCGGCGGTTTGCGGGTGCACGGCTTCTGGGCGGGCTTCCTCACGATGTGGCTCGGCTTCGGGGTGATCTACGCGCTCTACCGCGCGGGCTTCGACGACAGCTCGAAGGTCGCGTCGATCACCCTCGGCACGCTGGTCAAGCTGCTGCTGCTCGTGGTGCTCTGGCCCTTCGACGTCCTCGGTGCGCACCTGAACCTCTGACGGCGTCGGGCGCCCCCGGTGGCGCCTGATGGCGCGCTACGGGCCCATGTTCGGGCCGGACATCACGTTTCTGGGCGTCGGTCGCTGCGACGTCGGCGACCCCGCGTCGTACGCCGGTGCCGACGTGGTCGTCGTCGGCGCGCCGTTCGACGGTGGGACCTCCCACCGACCCGGGGCGCGGTTCGGCCCGCAGGCGATCCGGTCCACCGACTACCTGGCCCATGACGGCTCGCGACCGCACCTCGCGCTGCGGGTCGACCCGCTGCGGGACCTGCGCATCCTCGACGCCGGCGACGTGGAGATGTACTCCGGCGACATCGTGCGCTCGCTGCACGACCTGACCGACGCCGTCGCGACGGTCGCGGGATCCGGCGCGATCCCCGTCGTGCTCGGAGGTGATCACTCGATCACCCTGGCCGACGTGACCGGCGTGGCCCGCCACCACGGCGAGGGACGGGTCAGCGTGGTGCACTTCGACGCGCACGCCGACACCGGCGACATCGAGTTCGGCTCGCTCTACGGCCACGGCCAGCCGATGCGGCGCCTGATCGAGTCGGGCGCGGCCCGCGGCGACCGGTTCCTGCAGATCGGGCTGCGTGGCTACTGGCCGGGGCCGGAGACGCTGGCCTGGATGGCCGAGCAGCGGATGCGCTCTTACGAGATGACCGAGATCGGCCGGCGCGGGCTCGACAGCTGCCTCGACGAGGCGTTCGGCATCGCCACCGACGACTGCGACGGCGTGTTCCTGTCCGTCGACATCGACGTCGCCGACCCGGGGCACGCTCCGGGCACCGGCACCCCGGAGCCCGGCGGTCTCACGGCGCGCCAGCTGCTCGACGCGGTACGCCGGGTCTGTCTCGAGCTGCCCGTCGTCGGGCTCGACGTCGTCGAGGTCTCGCCGCCGTACGACCACGCCGACATCACCGCCGCGCTCGCCAACCGGGTCGTGCTCGAGGCGTTGTCCGCGATCGCCGCCCGCCGCAAGGGTGCGGCCGGCGTCCCGGACCGCCCGCTGCTCGACGGCCGATGACCGCAGCCGAGGCCGAGGTCGCGCAGTCGCGCGTAACCGGGACGACGCCGGGACCCCGACCGGGGCATGCTGGCCAGATGCTCCACCCCCTGCTGCTCGGGGCCGGCCTCGGTGCGTTCGTCGCGGCCCAGGTCGGCCCGGTCTCGCTGCTGCTCGTCCGGTCGTCCCTGCGCCACGGCGCCGCCGTCGGCGTCGCGATCGGGGCGGGTGCGGCGCTCGTCGACACGGCGTACGCCTCGCTGGGCGTGGCGGGCGTGGCGCCGCTGCTGTCCGTGGCGTGGCTGCAGCTGGTGCTCGGCCTGGTGGGCGGCCTGGTGCTGCTCGCGCTGGGGATCCGCACGCTCTGGTCGGCGTGGCGGGTGCGGCTCGGCGGGGAGGCCGACGACGAGGTCTCCTCGCCCCGGCGGGCGTTCCTCACCGCCCTCGCCGCGACCGCCTCCAACCCCCTGACGATCGTGTCCTGGGCGGCGATCTTCGCGGCGGCGTCGACCGCGGCCGCGGCGCGCACTCCCGGCGGCGCGGTCTCGCTGCTGCTGGGTGTGGGCGTCGGCAGTGCCACCTGGTTCGTCACGCTCACCGGTCTGATCGCCCTCTTCCGGGCCCGAGTCGGCCGCCCGGCGCTGGCGGCCGTCGACGTGCTCTCCGGCCTGGGGCTGGTCGGGTTCGGCGTCGCCCTGGGCGTCCGCTCGGCGCGTGAGGCGTGAGAGGCGTCAGAGGAGCCAGAGGAGTCAGAGGAGTGAGGGGAGTGGTGCCGTGACCGGCATGCAGCCGATGCGGGTACTCGTGGTCGGCGCCGGCGGCGTCGGGTCGGCGGTGGTCGGCATCGCGGCGCGTCGGGGCTTCTTCGAGTCGATGGTCGTGGCCGACTACGACGTACGCCGGGCCGAGCGCGCGGTCGAGCCGGTGTCCGGCGACGGCCGCTTCGCGTCCGCCCAGGTCGATGCGTCCTCGGCGCAGGCCGTGACCGCGCTCTGTCGCGAGCACGGCATCACCCACGTCCTCAACGCTGTCGACCCGCGGTTCGTCATGCCGGTCTTCCAGGGGGCGTTCGCCGCCGGGGCCGACTACCTCGACATGGCCATGTCGCTCTCCAGGCCGCACCCGGACTCGCCGTACGAGAGGACCGGGGTCAAGCTCGGCGACGAGCAGTTCGCCGCGTCCGGCGAGTGGGAGCGGGCCGGACGGCTCGCCCTCGTCGGCATCGGCGTTGAGCCGGGGCTGTCGGACGTGTTCGCCCGCTACGCAGCAGACCACCTGTTCGCCGAGATCGACGAGATCGGCGTCCGCGACGGCGCGAACCTCGTCGTCGAGGGCTACGACTTCGCGCCCTCGTTCTCCATCTGGACGACCATCGAGGAGTGCCTCAACCCGCCGGTCGTCTGGGAGAGGGAGCGCGGCTGGTTCACCACCGCGCCCTTCAGCGAGCCGGAGGTGTTCGACTTCCCGGAGGGCATCGGCCCGGTCGAGTGCGTGAATGTCGAGCACGAGGAGGTGCTGCTGGTGCCGCGGTGGGTGCCCGCGCGGCGGGTCACCTTCAAGTACGGCCTCGGCGAGGAGTTCATCGGCGTCCTGAGGACCCTGCACGCGCTGGGCCTGGACCGCACCGAACGGGTGCGGGTCGGCGAGGTCGAGGTGTCGCCGCGCGACGTGGTGGCCGCCTGCCTGCCCGACCCGGCGACGCTCGGCGACCGGATGCGCGGCAAGACCTGCGCGGGCACCTGGGTCAGCGGGCGTGGGTTGGACGGGCACCCGCGACAGGTCTACCTCTACCACGTGGTCGACAACGAGTGGTCGATGCGCGAGTACGGCTCCCAGGCCGTCGTCTGGCAGACGGCGATCAACCCGGTGGTGGCGCTCGAGCTGCTGGCCTCCGGGCACTGGCGGGGCAGCGGCGTCCTCGGGCCGGAGGCCTTCGACGCCGTGCCCTTCCTCGACCTGCTCTCGGCGTACGGCAGCCCGTGGGGTCTGCGGGAGGGCGGCTGAGTGACGGGGTACGCCGGGCTCGAGCCGGGGGAGCGCGTCTTCCACCTCGCCCTGGGCCGCGACTGGGAGGCGGCCCGGTCCGCGGGCGAGTACCGCGTGTCCACCCTGGGCCGCACACTCGACGAGGAGGGCTACATCCACGCCTCCCGCCGCCACCAGGTCGGGGGCGTGCGCGCGGCCTTCTACGCCGGCCTGGACGAGCCGCTGGTGCTGCTGGAGATCGACCCTGACCGGATGGGCTGCGAGCTGCGGCTCGAGGTGCCGCCCGGCGCCGACGAGGCGTTCCCGCACATCTACGGCCCCCTGCCGGTCACGGCGGTAGTGGCGGTCGAGGAGGTCCCCCCGGCCGGCCCCGGGCGCTGATCCGGGTCCCGCCGGCGCGGGTGACGGGGCACAGTGGGGTCGTGGACGCCGGCAGGCGGGTCCGGTCGATGCTCGCGCTCGCGGGCCTGCTCACCGTGCTCGGCTGCTCGTCGGCCGCCCCGGACCGGCCCGCAGCCCCGGCCGCGGCCGGCAGGACGTCGGGCACGGCGCCGCCCGCCGCCTCGGCGCCGGCCATCACGCCGACGAGCCCGGGTCCTGCTGCGACGCGTTCGCCGGCTCCCGTCTCCTTGCCGGCGCTGATGGCCGAGCGGTACGACGGGCGTGACCTCCGTCCCGGCCGGGTGCTCGCGAGGACGGCCGCGTACACGCGCTACGCCGTGACCTACGAGAGCGGCGACCTGACCATCTCCGGGGTCATGAACGTGCCCCGCGGCGCCGGCCCCTTCCCGGTGCTGGTCCTGTGCCACGGCTACATCGACCCCGCCGTCTACACGACCGGGCGGGGGCTGGCCCGCGAGCAGGACTACCTCGCCCGCCGGGGGTACGTCGTGCTGCACACCGACTACCGCAACCACGCGGGGTCGGACCGCGACGGCCGCAGCGACCTGCAGCTGCGGCTCGGCTACACCGAGGACGTCATCAACGCCGTGCTCGCCGTCAAGGCCTCCCGGCTGCCGTACCTCGACCGCGACCGGGTCGGCCTGCTCGGCCGGTCGCTCGGGGGCGGCGTCGTGCTCAACGTGCTCGTGGTGAAGCCCGGCCTCGTCGACGCTGCCGTGGTGTTCGCGCCGGTGAGCTCCGACGCGGTGGACAACTTCGACCGGTGGATCCGCGGGGAGGCCCAGCGGCGCCGCCTGGCCGACCGGATCGTCGCGGCGTACGGGTCACCGGAGCGCAACCCGGCGTTCTGGCGTGACGTCTCGCCGAGGACGTTCTTCGACCGGGTCACCGAGCCGCTGCTGGTCCACCACGGGACCGCGGACGAGAGCTGCCCGATCGCCTGGTCCCGCACGACCGTGTCGGCCCTGCGCGGCCTCGGCAAGGACGTGCAGCTGTTCACCTACGCCGGTGAGCCGCACGCGTTCGGGGCGGCCTGGCCGACCGCGATGCGACGCACGGTCGCGTTCTACGAGCAGCACCTCAGGGGGTGAGGACCGATGAGTTCCCGGCTCCCCGACGGTCTGAACCGATGACACGCGGCCGCACGCGACGAACATCCGTTACCGGCTGACCTGGCCCGGCCGACGCTGAGCCGGGTCACTACGACCCACGACAGGAGAGGACGACCGCGTCATGGACAAGATCACCCCGTGCCTCTGGTTCGACACCCAGGGCGAGGAGGCAGCGAACTTCTACGTGTCCGTCTTCAAGAACTCCAGGATCGTCGAGGTCGCCCGTTACGGCGAGGCCGGGCCCAGACCTGCAGGCACCGTGATGATCGTGACCTTCGAGCTGGACGGGCGGACCTTCACGGCGCTGAACGGCGGCCCGGAGTTCACCTTCAGCGAGGCCGTGTCGTTCCAGGTGAGCTGCGAGACGCAGGAGGAGGTCGACGAGCTCTGGGACCGGCTGTCCGCGGGCGGGGAGGAGGGGCCCTGCGGCTGGCTGAAGGACAGGTACGGCGTGTCCTGGCAGGTGGTCCCCGACCCCCTGATCGAGCTGCTGCGCGACCCGGACCCTGGGAGGTCGCAGCGGGCCATGAAGGCCATGCTGCAGATGAAGAAGATCGACATAGCCGCGGTGCAGCGGGCGGCCGACCAGGCCTGAGGCGGCTCAGCCGAGCTGGCCGAACGCCTTGTCCAGCACGGCCAGCCCCTCGTCGAGGAGGTGGTCGGGGATCACCAGCGGCGGCAGGAAGCGCAGCACGTTGCCGTAGGTGCCGCAGGTGAGGACGACGAGCCCCTCGGCGTGGCAGGTCCTGGCGACCGCCGCGGTCGCGGCAGCGTCGGGCTCGGTGGTGCCCGGCCGGACGATCTCGACCGCGACCATCGCTCCGCGACCGCGGACGTCCCCGATCACGTCGTACCGGCCGGCCAGCTCACTCAGCCGGGGGATCAACGTCTCGCCGATCCGGCGAGCCCGGGCGGCGAGGTCCTGCGACTCCATCGTCTCGATCGCGCCGAGGGCAGCGGCGCAGGCGACCGGGTTGCCCCCGTAGGTGCCCCCCAGGCCGCCCACGTGCGGGGCGTCCATGATCTCCGCGCGTCCGGTGACCGCCGCCAGCGGGAGCCCGCCGGCGATGCCCTTGGCGGTGGTGATCAGGTCCGGCACGACACCCTCGTCGTCGCAGGCGAACCAGTCGCCCGTGCGGCAGAATCCGGTCTGGATCTCGTCGGCGACGAAGACGGCGCCGGTCTCCCGGCACCACGCCGCCAGCGCGGGGAGGAAGCCACGGGCCGGCACGACGAAGCCGCCTTCGCCCTGGATCGGCTCGATCACCACGCAGGCGACGTTGTCCGCGCCGACCTGCTTCTCGACCAGGTCGATGGCTCGGCTCGCGGCCGCCGCTCCGTCGACGCCGGGCCCGTCGTGGAACGGGTAGGACATCGGCACGCGGTAGACCTCGGGCGCGAACGGCCCGAACGAGTGCTTGTACGGCATGTTCTTCGCGGTCAGCGCCATCGTGAGGTTGGTGCGGCCGTGGTAGCCGTGCTCGAACACGACCACCGCCTGCCGGCGGGTCGCCGAACGGGCGATCTTCACGGCGTTCTCCACTGCCTCGGCGCCGGAGTTGAAGAGCGCCGACCGCTTGTCGTGGTCGCCGGGGGTGAGCCGGTTGAGCGCCTCGCACACCGCGACGTACTCGTCGTACGGCGTGACCATGAAGCACGTGTGCGTGAACCGCCCCACCTGCTCCCGCACCCGCTCGACGACGGCGTCCGCCGCGTTGCCGACGTTGACCACCGCGATGCCGGCGCCGAAGTCGATGAGCGAGTTCCCGTCGACGTCGACCAGGACGCCGCCGCCCGCGCGCTCGATGAACACGGGGAGCGTCGTGCCCACGCCGCGGGCCACGGCCGCGCCCCGACGCGCGAACAGCTCCTGCGAGCGTGGACCCGGGACCGGCGTGACGAGGCGGCGTTCCTGGGGGAGGGCGGGCCCGCCGGTGACGATGGAGTCGGCCATGCGCGACACGATATCGTCGCGGAATCCGGCGGGACAGGCCCGATGTACGACGAAATCCGTTGACGTGGACCTGGTCGACCCCGACCTCGACCCGACCTCGACAGGGCGCCCCGTCCCACCGGCAGCGATCATGCACGATCCGTCGCGCCGGCGCCGCCGCAGCAGGCGCCTGGCCATGCGTGGTCGACCGAGCAGCGTGGCGGGGGATGGGAGACTGTCGGGGTGACTTCTCCGCGCAATGTCGTGATCCTGGGGTCGACCGGGTCCGTCGGCACCCAGGCGATCGACGTGGTGCGCCGCAACCCCGACCGGTTCCGGGTCGTCGGCCTGGCCGCCGGCGGGGGCAACGTCGACCTGCTCGCCCGCCAGGCGCTCGACCTCGGGGTCGAGGTCGTGGCGGTGGCCCGGGCCAGCGCCGCGCAGGACCTGCAGCTGGCGTTCTACGCCGCGGCCAAGGCCGGCGGCTACAGCGCGGGCGGGCACCCGGTGCCGAAGATCCTGGCCGGGCCCGACGCCGCGGCGGAGCTGGCCGGCTCCACGGCGCTGGCCTGCGACGTCGTGCTCAACGGCATGACCGGGTCGATCGGCCTCGCGCCCACGCTGGCGGCGCTCGAGGCCGGCCACACGCTGGCCCTGGCCAACAAGGAGTCGCTGATCGCGGGGGGCCCGCTCGTCAAGGCCGCCGTGCGGCGGCCGGACCAGATCGTCCCGGTCGACTCCGAGCACTCCGCGCTCGCCCAGTGCCTGCGCGGCGGGTCGCCAGGGGAGGTACGCCGGCTCGTGCTGACCGCGAGCGGCGGCCCCTTCCGGGGTCGGGCGCGTGCCCAGCTCACCGACGTACGGCCCGAGGACGCCCTGGCCCACCCGACCTGGTCGATGGGTCCGGTCATCACCGTCAACTCCGCGACGCTGGTCAACAAGGGCCTCGAGCTGATCGAGGCCCATCTGCTCTTCGACGTGCCCTACGACCGCATCGACGTGGTCGTGCACCCGCAGTCCGTCGTGCACTCGATGGTGGAGTTCACCGACGGCTCGACGCTGGCGCAGGCCAGCCCCCCGGACATGCGGCTGCCGATCGCGCTCGCCATGGGCTGGCCGGACCGGGTGCCCGGGGCCGCGGCGGCCTGCGACTGGACGCAGGCCAGCACGTGGGAGTTCCTGCCCCTGGACGACGAGGCGTTCCCGGCCGTGCGGCTGGCCCGCGAGGCCGGCACCGCCGGCGGGGCCTACCCGGCGGTGCTCAACGCCGCGAACGAGGAGTGCGTGGAGGCCTTCCTGGCCGGCCGGCTGCCCTTCCTCGGCATCCTCGACATCGTGGGCCGGGTGCTCGACGACTTCGCCGGCCAGCCCACGGCGGGGCTCGGGAACCACCTCGCGCTCGACGATGTTCTCTCCGCAGAGACCTGGGCGCGCAGCCGTGCCCGCGACCTCACCTCCTTGGGGGATCCTGCATGACCTTCTGGTTCGGCGTGGCGGTCTTCGCCGTCGGCATCTTCGTGTCCATCTGCCTGCACGAGGCGGGACACATGCTGACCGCGAAGGCGTTCGGCATGAAGGTCACCCAGTACTTCGCCGGTTTCGGGCCGACGCTGTGGTCGTTCCGCCGCGGGGAGACCGAGTACGGGCTCAAGGGCATACCGGCGGGCGGGTTCGTCAAGATCGTCGGGATGACCGACCTCGAGGAGGTCGACCCGGCCGACGAGCCGCGCGCCTTCTACCGGCAGCCCGCCTGGCAGCGGTTCGTCGTCCTCGTGGCCGGCTCGCTCACGCACTTCCTCCTCGCGGTCGTCATCATCTACCTGGCTGTGATCGCCGTCGGCATCCCCGACGACCGGGCCTGGGTCAAGGAGGTCCTGCCCTGCGTCACGACCGACGCCAAGGCGACCGAGTGCGCGGCGTCCGACCCCGTGTCGCCCGCGTCCAAGGCTGGGATCCAGCCCGGCGACCGGGTCGTCTCGGTCGACGGCCGGCCGACCGACACCTACGGGGACTTCCTGCTCGCCGTCCGCGGCTCGGGGGCCGGCCCGGTGCAGCTCGTCGTCGACCGGGACGGCCGGAGGGTCGCGCTCACCGCCGACCTCGTCGCGGTGACGAGGCCCAAGCTGGAGGGCACGGGCACCGAGCAGGTGGGCGCCATCGGCATCGCCGGTGACCTGGGCAGGGAGCGCACCTACGGACCGGGTGTCGGCGTGGGCAAGAGCCTCGACCTGGCGGGTGGGCTGTTCACGGCGACCTACGACGCCATCAAGCAGTTCCCCTCCAAGCTGCCGCCGCTCTGGGACGCCGTCACCGGCGGCACCCGGTCGCAGGACACACCCATCAGCGTGTACGGCGCGGCCCGCCTCGGCGGCGAGGCGGTGCAGGCCGACCAGACGGTGGCCGCACTCGGCCTGCTCGCCGGCCTCAACGTGTTCATCGGGGTCTTCAACCTGCTGCCGCTTCTCCCGCTCGACGGCGGCCACGTGGCGGTGCTCCTCTTCGAGAAGGTGCGCTCGGCCTTCGCTCGCGTCTTCCGTCGGCCGGACCCCGGTCGCGTCGACATCACCAAGCTGCTTCCCATCACCTACGTCGTCGTCGTGCTGTTCGCCGGGCTGACCGTGCTGACGCTCTTCGCCGACATCGTGAACCCCATCGCCAACCCCTTCACCGAGTGAGGACCCGTTCGTGACCGTCAACCTCGGGATGCCCGAGACGCCGCCCCGACCGCTCGCCGTACGCCGGAAGTCCCGTCAGATCAACGTCGGTGGCGTGCTCGTCGGGGGCGACGCACCGGTCTCGGTGCAGTCGATGACGACGACGCCCACCACCGACGTCAACGCCACGCTGCAGCAGATCGCCGAGCTGACCGCCTCCGGATGCCAGATCGTCCGGGTCGCCTGCCCCAGCCAGGACGACGCCGACGCCCTGCCGACGATCGCCAGGAAGTCGCAGATCCCGGTGATCGCCGACATCCACTTCCAGCCGAAGTACGTGTTCGCGGCGATCGACGCCGGCTGTGCCGCCGTGCGCGTCAACCCCGGCAACATCAAGCAGTTCGACGACAAGGTCAAGGAGATCGCCGAGGCCGCGTCCGCCGCCGGCGTCCCGATCCGCATCGGGGTCAACGCCGGGTCGCTCGACAAGCGGCTGATGCAGAAGTACGGCAAGGCGACGCCGGAGGCGCTCGTCGAGTCGGCCCTCTGGGAGTGCTCGCTGTTCGAGGAGCACGGCTTCCGCGACATCAAGATCTCGGTCAAGCACAACGACCCGGTCGTGATGGTGAACGCCTACCGGCTGCTCGCCGAGCAGTGCGACTACCCGCTGCACCTCGGCGTCACCGAGGCGGGCCCGGCCTTCCAGGGCACGATCAAGTCGGCGGTCGCCTTCGGCGCGCTGCTCGCCGAGGGCATCGGCGACACGATCCGGGTCTCGCTGTCGGCGCCTCCCGTCGAGGAGGTCAAGGTCGGCAACCAGATCCTGGAGTCGTTGGGCCTGAAGCAGCGGGGTCTGGAGATCGTGTCCTGCCCGTCCTGCGGCCGCGCCCAGGTCGACGTCTACACGCTCGCGGACCAGGTGACCGCGGGGCTCGAGGGGCTCACCGTCCCGCTGCGCGTCGCCGTCATGGGCTGTGTGGTCAACGGGCCGGGGGAGGCCCGCGAGGCCGACCTGGGGGTCGCCTCCGGCAACGGCAAGGGCCAGATCTTCGTGAAGGGCGAGGTCATCAAGACCGTGCCCGAGTCGCAGATCGTCGAGACGCTCATCGAGGAGGCGATGCGCATCGCCGAGGAGATGGAGTCGGAGGGCGTAACCTCGGGCCAACCAGCGGTCGACGTCCGGTAGGAACGCTGAGGGGAGGGGTCGGTGCTACGCACGAGCTCCTCCCTGCGCGTCCTGGGCCCCAGGGACCTCGACGCGGTCATCGAGGTGCTCGACCGCGACCCCGTCGCCAACGTCTTCATCGCGTCCCGCGTCCGGGCCGTGGGCCTGGACCCGTGGCGGCTCGGCGGCGAGATGTGGGGCCATGTGGTCGACGGCCGGCTCGAGGCGCTCTGCCACGCGGGCGCCAACCTCGTCCCGGCCGGTGCCGGCCCCGAGGCCGTGCGTGCCTTCGCCGGCCGGGCACGGCGCCAGGGCCGCCGCTGCGCGACCATCGTCGGCCCCCGCGACATGGTCGCCCCCATGTGGCAGCTGCTGGAGCCTGGGTGGGGACCGGCCCGCGACGTCAGGCCCGACCAGCCGCTGCTCGCGACCAGCTCGCCGTCGCCGGTGCGGCCGGACCCCGGCGTACGACGGGTGCGCCCGGACGAGCTGGATCTCCTGCTGCCGGCGTGCATCGCGATGTTCACCGAGGAGGTCGGCGTCTCCCCGGTGGCCGCCGACGGCGGCACCGCCTACCGCGCGCGGGTCGCCGAGCTGATCGCCGCCGGCCGGTCGTTCGCGCGCATCGATGACGGCAGGGTGGTCTTCAAGGCCGAGGTCGGGTCGGTGACCCCCCGCGCCTGCCAGGTGCAGGGCGTGTGGGTCGACCCCGAGCTGCGCGGCCGAGGGCTCTCGGTGGGCGGCATGGCGGCGGTGGTGGACCTCGCCCTGGCCGACGTCGCGCCGATCGTCAGCCTCTACGTCAACGACTTCAACGAGGCGGCGCGTGCGGCCTACCGCCGGGTCGGCTTCGAGCAGTGCGGGACGTTCATGTCCGTGCTGTTCTGAAGCCGACGGTGCTTCCCGGCGTGCGAAACGCGGAGTTCCGTGACCGTCGACTCGTGCCGGTCTACGACGCCGAGTGCCCGTGGTCGCGAGACGACGACTTCTTCCTCTCCGTGGTCGGCGAGACCCCTGGTGCCCGGGTCCTCGACCTGGGCTGCGGGACGGGCCGCCTCGCGCTCGGGATGGCGGCGGCCGGCCACACGGTGACGGGAGTGGACCCGGCCCGGGCATCTCTCGAGGCGGCCCGCGCGAAACCGGGTGCCGAGCGC
>DASVBJ010000195.1:0-19798 GCA_036375895.1 Actinomycetes bacterium
CGATGCCGACCTCGCCTTCTACGGCAAGGCCGTGCCGTACTGGACGACGTTCGACCGGTACTTCTCGGCGACCATGGCCGAGACCTACCCGAACCGCTTCTACCAGCACGCCGCGCAGACCGACCGCATCCACAACTCCACGGCCATGGCCACCATGCCGACCATCTGGGACCGGCTGGCCGCGGCCGGGGTGTCGCACGGCTACTACTTCTACGACGTGCCGTTCGTCGCGCTGTGGGGCCCGAAGTACCTCGACATCTCCCGCACCTACCCGCAGTTCCTCGCCGACTGCGCGGCAGGCACGCTGCCCGCGGTGTCCTTCCTCGACCCGAAGTTCCTCGACGAGGGCACCGGCTCGTCGGCCGACGACCACCCGCACGCGGACATCCGGGCGGGGCAGCACTTCCTCAACCAGGTCTATGAGGCCGTCACGTCGTCGCCGCTGTGGCCGCGCACCGCGCTGGTCGTGAACTACGACGAGTGGGGCGGCTTCTACGACCACGTCGCGCCGGCGACCGCACCCGACGCGCGGCCCGACCTCGGCACCGGGCTGCGCGGGTTCCGCACCCCCGCCCTGCTCGTGTCGCCGCGAGCCCGTCGCGGCCACGTCGACCACTCGACGTACGACCACACGTCCGTGCTGAAGATGATCGAGTGGCGGTGGGGCCTGGAGGCGTTGACCCCTCGAGACGCCGCAGCTGCCAACCTTGCCGACGCGATGGACTTCTCCCGGCCGGCCGATCTCACCGCCCCTCGGTGGGACGTCCCCGCCGCGGGCGGCCTGCCCTGCCCCGCCGGCGACTACGTCGACTACGAGGACTGGCACGCCCTCGCCGACCTGGCGGCCCGGCACGGCTTCCCGAGCGCCGTGGCCTGACGAGCCGGTCCCGACGGGGACGTTCGGCCGGGACCCCGGGCCCAACGGCCCCTGCGGCCCGCGACGCGCCCGTCCGACGATCGTCGTGGACCACCACCACGCGTCGAGGGGACCGGGTCATGCCGAGGGGGCGAGGCTGGGGGCTCCGGCTCGCGGTGTTCCTCCTCGCCCTCGTCGCGTCGCTGGCTCTCGGCCGGCCCGCCGTCGCGTCCCCCACGTCGCCCGCGCCGTCACCGTCCGGCACACCGGCCCCGGTGAGGCTCGTCCTGTACTGGGGCGACGGCTGCCCCCGGTGCGAGGCGGAGCAGAAGTTCCTCGACGAGCTGCAGGAGCAGCACCCCACCCTGGTGGTCGAGCGCTACGAGGTGTGGAAGAACGCCGACAACCGCAAGCGGTTCGAGGCCGAGGCCGAGCGGCGAGGGGTCACGGCGCAGGCGGTGCCGACCACGTTCCTCGGCGCGCGCACGTGGGTGGGCTTCACCGACAGCATCGGGAAGAGCATCCGGGCCGCCGTCGAGAGCGGGCTCGCCGGCGGCGACACCGGCTCGGGGGTGACCGGGTCCGGCGACGAGGGGACCTGCGACGTCAGCGAGGGCTGCACGGTGCCGCCCCCCGGCTCCACGGAGGCCGACACCGCGGTCGACGTGCCCCTGCTCGGGTCGGTCGACGTCGGCCACCAGTCGCTGGTGCTCTCGACGCTGCTCATCGGGTTCCTCGACGGTTTCAACCCCTGCTCGCTGTGGGCCATCTCCATCCTGCTGGCGGTGGTCCTGCGCACCGGGTCACGCCGGCGGGTGCTCGCCGTCGGGTCGACGTTCCTCGTCGTCACGGCCGGCCTGTACGCCGTGTACATGGCCGGCATCTACACGGCGCTGACGTTCATCGCCGTGATGACCTGGATCCGGCTCGGCATCGCCGGGATCGCCGGAGTGTTCGGCGTCGTCAACATCAAGGACTACTTCTGGTACCGCCGCGGGGTGTCGCTGTCGATCCCCGAGAGCAGCAAGCCCGGCATCTACAGACGGGTGCGTGACATCGCCCGCGGCGCCTCCCTGCCGGCGACCCTGGCCGCGACCGTGGCCCTCGCGGTCGGTGTGTCCCTGCTGGAGACCCCGTGCACCGCCGGCTTCCCGGTGCTGTGGACCAGCCTGCTCGCCGCCAATGACGTTCCCCTCGGGGAGTCGGCGCTCCTCTTCGTCGTCTACATGGTGCCGTTCCTCATCGACGAGCTGGTCGTGTTCGCTGCGGCCGTGGTGACGATGCGGGTCGCCAAGGTGCAGGAGAGGCACGGCCGCCTGCTGAAGCTGATCGGAGGGACGGTGATGTTGTCGCTGGCGGTGGTCATGGTCGTCGACTACGAGCTGATGAACAGCATCACCGGCGCGACCCTCGTCTTCGCCACGGCGATCCTGGTCGCGGCGCTGGTGCACCGCACCGTGGGGCAGCGGCTGGGCCTGCGGGGTCGCCCGTCCGAGCCGCTCACCCGCGTCGGGAGCTAGCGATCACGGGTCACAGCCCGGGCGCGCCCCAGACGGGGAACCAGCGGCTCAGGTCGGTTTCCACCTTGAGGTCGTCGGCGAGCGCCCCGCGCACCTGCAGCTCGAGGGCGTTGTCGCGCTTGTCGTCGGCCAGCGGGGCGAAGGGGTAGAAGGTGCCGCGCTTGTAGAGGTAGACCAGCCCGAGCCGGCGACCGGCCGGGTCCGCGAAGCCCACCAGCGAGCACAGCAGCTGGGGCCCAAAGCCGTTGTCCTGCAGCGTGGAGTTGACCGCGTGCAGCTCCGTCACGAGGGCCGACACGTCACTCGGGTCGTGACGACAGAGCAGCCAGGTGAAGCCGAACCGGTCGGTGCTCGCCTCCACGGCCGGCCCGGCATCGGCGTCGAGCAGCCGCTGGATGTCGGTCTGCATCGCCGAGAACGCGCCGCCCTCGGCAGCCCGGAAGCAGACGGAGCCCAGCCCGGTCGGCGCGAAGCCGAGCCCGGACTGCAGGGTCAGCGCCGCGTCGGGCACCGCGAAGAGCTGGTCCAGGTCCGGCTGCACGGGCTTCGTCCGCCCGAAGATCGCGTCGAGGAGACCCATCAGGCGGACGGCCGGCCCAGCTCGGCGGAGATGCGGCCGAGCTGGTCGAGCCGCTTCTCCAGCGACGGGTGGGTCGAGAACAACGAGGAGAGGCTGAAGCCGGGGGCGAGCGCGGGCGCGAAGAAGAACGCGTTGTAGGGCTCCGCCTCGCGCAGGTCCCGGCTGGGGATGCGCCCCATCTCGCCGGTGATCTTGGTGAGCGCCGCGGCGAGCGCGGACGGCTGCCCGGTGAGGAACGCGCCCGCCCGGTCGGCGGCCAGCTCGCGGTAGCGCGACAACGCACGGGTGAGCAGGAAGCTCAGCGCGTAGACCACCACACTGACCAGGATCACGACGAGCACGACCGGGGCTCCGTTGTCGTCGCGGCGGCGGCCCATCCCGCTGAACAGCACGATGCGCGTCATGAAGCCGGCCAGGACCCCGACGACAGAGGCGATGGTCATGACCGTCACGTCGCGGTGCGCGACGTGGGACAGCTCGTGCGACAGCACGCCCTCGAGCTCGCGCTCGTCGAGCCGTCGCATGATGCCGGTGGTCGCACACACCACCGCCCGCCGCGGGGACCGGCCGGTGGCGAACGCGTTGGGCACGTCGGTGTCGGCGATCGCGACCCGCGGCTTGGGCATGTCGGCCAGCGCACACAGCCGGTCGACGATGGCGTGCAGCTGCGGCGCCTCCTCCGGCGACACCTCACGCCCGTGCATCGCGTAGAGCGCGACCCGGTCGCTGAAGTACCACTGGGCGAACAGCGCCCCGACCGCGATGATCGCGACCAGGCCGTAGCTCAGGCCGGCGCCGATGAGCACCGCCATCAGCACGACGTACAGCAGGCCGAGCAGGAACATGGTGAGGCCCATCCGGGCCGTGAGGCCGCGGTCGGGCAGGTAGCGGGACTTGGCCATGGCTCAGCCCGGGATGAGGCCTTCAGCGGTGCCGCTCAGCATCGCACTGACCTCCTCGAGGTCGGAGTCCTCGCTCGGCAGGATCGCGTCGGAGGGCTCGAGGACATCGTCGGGAACGCGCTCGCCGACGGCCCGCACCTTGGCCAGCAGCTCCGCGAGCGCCGCCCGGAACGCGGCCTCGTCACCGGACTCGACCGCCTTCTCGAGCCCGGCGTCCAGCGCGTTGAGGACGTCGGCCTGTGCCCCGTCGACGGTGTACTGCCCCTCCCCCAGGATCCGGACGATCATGGCTTCTCCTCGTCGGCCACCGGCTGGGCCGGCGCCGACGTCGCGGCCGGCCCCGCCTCCCCCTCGATCGCGGGCGGCGGCGTCCCCGCCCCGAGCTCGCCCTTCATCCGGGCGAGCTCGAGCTCGACGTCGCTGGAGCTGGCCATCCGGTCGAGCTCGGCGGCGATGTCGTCCTTGGCGGTGCCGGTGGCGTCCTCGAGCGCGCCGCTCGCGAGCAGCTCGTCGATGGCGCCGGCCCGGGCCTGCATCGACTGGGTCTTGTCCTCGGCCCGCTGGACCGCGAGGCCGACGTCGCCCATCTCCTCGGAGATGCCGGAGAACGCCTCACCGATCTTGGTCTGCGCCTCGGCGGCGGTGTAGGTGGCCTTGATCGTCTCCTTCTTGGTGCGGAAGGCGTCGACCTTGGCCTGCAACCGCTGGGAGGCCAGCGTGAGCTTCTCCTCCTCGGCCTGCAGCGCGGCGTGCTGGGTGTTCAGCTCGGCCTGCTGCTGCTGGACCGCCGAGCGCCGGGTCAGCGCCTCGCGGGCCAGGTCCTCCCGACCCGCGGCGAGCGCCGCGCGCCCCTGACCCTCCAGCTTGTCGGCCTGCTGCTGCAGCTGGCTGGACTGCAGCTCGAGGCGTTTGCGCGAGGTGGCCACGTCGGCCACCCCCCGGCGTACCTTCTGCAGCAGCTCGAGCTGCCGGGTGTAGGAGTAGTCGAGGGTCTCGCGAGGGTCCTCCGCGCGGTCCAGGGCCTTGTTGGCCTTGGCGCGGAACAGCAGCGAGAGCCGCTTCATGATGCTCATCGGCTCGAGAGCCCCCTTCGTCGTCGGTGCTCCGGTCGGGGCGACACCCGGACGGCGTTCGCCCCTCCGACCACACTAGATCGCCGACGACCCCGATAGGCAGGAAGTTCCCACGGGCTAGTCTGTGCCTCGTGTTCGGACGAAACAGCCGCGCGGCCCAGCAGACGGTCGCGCCCGAGGCCGCCGCGGCGAAGCTGAGCGGCAAGGGCCGGCCCACGCCCAAGCGCCGCGAGGCCGAGAAGGGCCGGCGCCGCGCCGCCGCCGCCCCCCGCGACCGCAAGGAGGCCTACCGCCGGGCGCGGGAGCGGCAGCGCGAGGAGCGCCTGCGCGGCGCGCAGGCGCTGCGCACCGGCGACGAGCGTCACCTGCCGCCGCGCGACCGCGGGCCGGTCCGCAAGTACGTCCGGGACATGGTCGACTCGCGCCGGTCGGTGGCGGAGTTCTTCCTCCCGATCGCCCTGGTGATCGTGGTCCTCAGCTTCGCCGGCAGCGAGCAGCTCAAGATGGTCGGCAGCACGCTCTGGATGGTCCTGGTCGTGCTGATCCTGGTCGACTCGGCGGTGCTCGTGGCGAGGCTGCGTCGCGGCCTGCGGCGAAGCCATCCCGGCCAGGCGAGCCGCGGCGCCATCCCCTACGCCCTGATGCGCAGCATGCAGATCCGCCGGTTCCGCCTCCCGCCGCCGCGCGTCAAGCCCGGCCGCCGCCGCTGACCACCGGCCCCCAGCACCTCGCGAAGGCCCGACGCTGAGCGCGGCATAGGCTCGCCGGCATGGAGTTCCGACACCTCGGCCGCAGCGGTCTGGTCATCAGCGAGATCGCCTACGGCAACTGGATCACGCACGGCGGCCAGCTCGAGGAGGACCAGGCCCGCGCGTGCGTGCAGGCGGCCCTCGACAACGGCATCACGACCTTCGACACCGCCGACGTGTACGCGGCGGGCAGGGCCGAGTCCGTGCTCGGCCGGGCACTCGCCGGTGAACGGCGGGAGGGGCTCGAGATCTTCACCAAGGTCTACTGGCCGACCGGCCCGGGCCGCAACGACCGCGGACTGTCCCGCAAGCACGTGATGGAGTCGATCGACGCGTCGCTGCGGCGGCTCCAGACCGACTACGTCGACCTCTACCAGGCGCACCGCTTCGACCACGCGACGCCGATCGAGGAGACCATGCAGGCGTTCGCGGACGTGGTGCGCGCCGGGAAGGCACTGTACGTCGGGGTGTCGGAGTGGACGGCCGATCAGATCCGTGAGGGCCGTGACCTCGCCGACGAGCTCGGCATCCACCTGATCTCGAACCAGCCGCAGTACTCGGCGCTGTGGCGGGTCATCGAGGCGGAGGTCGTGCCGACCTGCGAGGAGCTCGGCATCGGCCAGATCGTGTGGTCACCGATCGCGCAGGGCGTCCTCTCCGGCAAGTACCGGCCCGGCGCCGAGCCGCCCGCCGGCACGCGGGCCACGGACCCGTCGGGCGGCGCGGACACGATCGCCCGGTGGATGCGGGACGAGGTGCTCGAGCGGGTCGTCGAGCTGGAGCCGATCGCCAAGGAGGCCGGGCTGTCGATGGCCGCGCTCGCCGTGGCCTGGGTGCTGCAGAACCCGCACGTCTCGGCCGCGATCATCGGCGCGTCCCGCCCGGAGCAGGTCGCCGACAACGTGACCGCCGCCGGTGTACGCCTCGACCCCGAGCTCAAGGCGCGCATGGACCAGATCCTCGCGCCGGTCGCCGAGACCGACCCCGCGCTGACCGAGAGCCCGCAGCGGCGGGCCTGACGGCCCGGACGCACCGGTCCGGCGGCTACTCCACGGGGTGCAGGCTCATCGGCCCGTAGACCACCCGGTCACCCTCGAGCAGGCTCACCTGGTCGACGCCGCCGTCGAGCAGCTGCCGCCACGACTCGCCGATCCAGGACTCGGCGTCGGCCTGCGTCGGGAACCGCTCGTCGGGCAGCGCCGCGGCGGTCACCTCGGTGCCGTCGAGCGTTTCGTAGCGCCAGCTGTACGCCATCCGGGCACCTGCTCCTGCGTCGGGTTCGAGACGGTCCGTGCTCTCGTTTGACGCGACGTTACCCCGCGTGGTCTAGTCCGCTCGAAGGACCTGCAGCACCACAACTGAATACGCGCCCGTGCAGGGGAAGACCGGTCGAAGTCCGGCGCTGACCCGCAACCGTAGGCCGCGACCCGAGCGAGAGCCCGGGCGGCGGCGAGCCGGAGCACCTGGCGGGCGCGAGCGGCTCCCAACACACCGTCGAGGTATGCGGGGCGGAGCCCGGACCGTCACCGGTCCGACCTCTTCGCCCCCCACGCGCACCAGCGCGTCGGGGGCGTCTTCGTCAGCGGTGGCACCGGGGACCGTCACGGATCGCTCCCCTGAAAGGCACGCATGTCCACCATCGCTGCACGCCCCCCGGCCGTCCGCGCCGCGGCCACGCTCCTCGCCACGCTGCTGGCGGCGCTCACCCTGCTCGCCACGGCCGGCTCGGCCGAGGCCGCCAGCTACCGCTACTGGGGCTTCTACACCTGGACCAACGGGACCTGGACCTTCGCCACCAAGGGCCCCGACCAGACCAAGCCCGCTGACGGCGCCGTCGACGGCTGGCGGTTCGCCGTCTCCGCCGAGTCGGGGTCACCGCGCACCCCGCGCGCCGACGGCGACTTCGACGCGATCTGCGCGAGCACGAAGGCCGCCACCGGCAAGAAGCGGGTGGCCGTCGTCATCGACGCCGGCCTGCCGGCGGACGCGCCCGCCGGTGAGAAGCCCCCGGCCGCCCGCGGTGCCTGCGCGCTCGTCGACGCCACCGCGTCCAGCGCCCAGGTCCTCTCCGCCGTCGCGAAGACCCGGGTCGAGAAGGGACTGGTCTGCGGCATCGACGGCTACCCGTCCACCGGCTGCGGCGACCAGACCGACGCCACGCCGCCCGCCACCCCGGACGCGCAGGTCCGGCTCGCCCTCCCGGCCGCGGCAGCGGACAAGCCGTCGTCCGGCGACGACGGCTCCGGCCCGCCCTGGGCCGGCATCGCGGTGGCCGCCGTGCTCGTCGCGGCGCTCGCGGGCGCGGGCGTCTGGCGGGCCCGCGGGGCCGCCCGGAGCGGTGCCGGGTCATGACCCCCGTCGGCCTGCTGCCCCGGCACCTGCACCCCGGTGCGTGGTGGCTGTGGGCGGCCGGGCTGGCCACCGCCGCCAGCCGGACGACGAACCCGCTGCTGCTGGCCCTGGTCGTGGCCGTGGCCGGGTTCGTCGTCTCGGCCCGGCGTCCGGCGACGCCGTGGGGCAGCTCGTACGGCGCGTTCGTCCGCCTCGGCCTCGTCATCGTCGCCATCCGGGTCGTCATGGGTGCGCTGTTCGGCGTCACCCAGGGCACCCACGTCCTGTTCACGCTGCCCGAGCTGCCACTGCCGGCGTGGGCCAGCGGGGTCCGGCTCGGCGGGCCGGTCACCCTCGAGAGCGTCCTCGCCGCCGTCTACGACGGCATGCGACTGGCCGCCGTGATCGTCTGTGTGGGGGCGGCGAACGCGCTGGTGCCACCGGCCCGGCTGCTGCGGTGCGTGCCCGCCGCGCTCTACGAGGCCGGCGTCGCGGTCGTCGTGGCCCTCACCCTCGCGCCGCAGCTCGTGCGCGCCACCGGCCGGGTGCGCGAGGCGCGCCGCCTGCGCGGCCGGAGCAACCGGGGACTGCGCGGCCTGCGCGGCATCGCCGTCCCGGTGCTCGAGGGCGCGCTCGAGCGGTCCCTGGACCTCGCCGCCGCCATGGACTCCCGCGGCTACGGCCGCCGGGCCGCCGTGCCGGCGGCGGTCCGCCGCACCACCGGCGGGCTCGTGCTCGCCGGGCTGCTCGGCGTGTGCGCTGGCGTCTACGGGCTCCTCGACGCGGGCTCGCCCCCGGCCCTGGGGCTGCCGCTGCTCGTCGCCGGGGTGCTGCTGGCGGGCACCGGGACCGCCGTGGCGGGCCGGCGGGTGCGGCGCACCCGCTACCGGCCCGACCCGTGGGCGCTGCCGGAGTGGCTCACGACCGCCTCCGGTGCGGTCGCGGCCGGCTGCACCGTCGCCGCTGCCCTGCTCGGCACGCTCGCCCTGACGCCGACCGTGTCCCCGCTGGTCTGGCCGCAGCTGCCGGTGCTGCCGGCTGCCGGTGTGCTGGCCGCGCTGCTGCCCGTGGTCGTCGCTCCCCTGCCCCCGTCCCCGGCCGGCGCGCAGGCCGCGCCCGGCCCGACCAGCCCGAGAGCGGAGGCCGCGTGATCCGGTTCGAGGGCGTCACCGTGCGCTACCCCGGCAGTCACGGGCCGGCCCTGCGCGACGTCGACCTGCACGTGCCGGAGGGCGAGCTGTGCCTGGTCGTCGGGCGCACCGGCTCCGGCAAGTCGACGCTGCTGCGGGCGGTCAACGGGCTGGTCCCGCACTTCACCGGGGGCACCCTCTCCGGCCGGGTCACCGTGGCCGGCCGGGACACCCGCACCCACCCGCCCCGCGACCTCGCCGACGTGGTCGGCGTCGTCGGGCAGGACCCGGCCGCGGGGTTCGTCACGGACGTCGTCGAGGAGGAGCTCGCCTACGGGATGGAGTCCCTCGCGGTGCCGGCCGACGTCATGCGCCGGCGGGTGGAGGAGACGCTCGACCTGCTCGGCCTCACCGACGTACGGCACCGGCCGCTCTCCACGCTGTCGGCCGGGCAGCAGCAGCGGGTGGCCATCGGCTCGGTGCTCTCGGCCCACCCGCGGGTGCTGGTGCTGGACGAGCCGACCTCGGCCCTCGACCCGGCCGCCGCGGAGGAGGTGCTCGCCGCCCTGCAGCGCCTCGTGCACGACCTCGGCCTGACCGTGCTGCTCGCCGAGCACCGGCTGGAGCGGGTCGTGCAGTACGCCGACCGCGTGGTGCACGTGCCCGGCGACGGCGCCCCGCTCGTCGTCGGCGACCCGGCCGACGTGATGGCCGGCTCCCCCGTCGTCCCCCCGGTCGTCGCCCTGGGCCGGCTGGCCGGGTGGTCCCCGTTGCCGCTGTCGGTGCGCGACGCCCGTCGGCGCGCGGGCGCGCTGCGGGAGCGCCTCGACCTGGCCACCGCGCCGGCGCGCACCGCACCCGAGGTGGGACGGCCGGTGGCCGCGGCCCGGGGACTGGTGGTGCGGTTCCCCGGGACGACCGCGCTGCGCGGCGTCGACCTCGACGTACGCGCCGGCGAGGTGATCGCCCTCATGGGTCGCAACGGGGCCGGCAAGTCGACCCTGCTGCGCGGGTTCGTCGGGCTCACGTCGCCGTCGGCGGGCCAGGTGACCGTGGGCGACGCGGCACCGGACCGACTGCCCGCGGCCGACCTCGTGCGCCGGGCGGGGCTGGTGCCGCAGGTGCCCGGTGACCTGCTGTACGCCGACAGCGTGGCGGAGGAGTGCGCAGACGCCGACCGCGAGTCGGGGGCGCCGCGTGGCACCTGCGCCCGGCTGCTCGCCCGACTCGCCCCGGAGGTGGCCCCGGACACGCATCCCCGCGACCTGTCGGAGGGGCAGCGGCTCGCCCTGGCCCTCGCGGTCGTGGTCGCCGCCCGGCCGCCGCTGGTGCTGCTGGACGAGCCGACCCGCGGGCTGGACTACACCGCCAAGGCCCGCCTCGTCGGCGTCCTGCGCGAGCTGGCCGGGGACGGGCTGGCCGTCGTCCTCGCCACCCACGACGTCGAGCTGGCCGCCGACGTCTCCGACCGCACGGTCGTGCTGGCCGACGGCGAGATCGTCGCCGACGGCCCGACCCCGGAGGTGGTGGTCGCCTCCCCGGTGTTCGCCCCGCAGGTCGCGAAGATCCTGGCGCCGCTGCCCTGGCTCACGGTGCGCGAGGTCGCCGACGCGCTGGCGGCCGCGTCGTGAGGCCAGCCGGGACCCGCGACGTCGTCGCCCTGCGGCTCCGGCCGCGCTCGGTCGCCGCCGTCGGCCTCTGCTCGCTGGTCGGGCTGGTCGCCTTCGTCTGGCCGCTGTTCGTCGACCCCGGCGCCGGCATCGGCCACGACCGGGACGCGCCGTGGCTGTTCGTCCTGCTGCTGCCGCTGCTGCTCGGGGTCGTCCTGGCCGAGATCGCCGACGGGGGCATGGACGCGAAGGCGGTGGCGCTGCTCGGCGTGCTCGCCGCCGTCGGCGCGGCGCTGCGCCCGCTCTCCGGCGGCGCCACCGGGGCCGAGCTCATCTTCTTCCTGCTGCTGCTCGCGGGGCGGGTCCTCGGCCCGGCGTTCGGCTTCGTGCTCGGCGCGACGACGCTGTTCGCGAGCGCGCTGCTCACCGCGGGCGTCGGGCCGTGGCTGCCGTTCCAGATGCTCGGCGCGGCGTGGGTGGCGATGCTCGCCGGGCTGCTGCCGCCGTTGCGCGGGCGGGCCGAGGTGCTGATGCTCGCGGGCTACGGCCTGGTGGCCGGTCTCGGCTACGGCGTGCTGCTCAACATGTCGTTCTGGCCGTTCGCGACCTACCTCGACTCCTCCCTGTCCTACGTCCCGGGCGACGCGCTGGCCGACAACCTGGGCCGCTTCCTCGCGTTCGACCTGGCGACCTCGCTCGGCTGGGACCTGGTGCGCGGCGTCACCAACGCCGTGCTGGTCCTGGCGCTCGGCCGCCCGGTGCTGCTCGCGCTGCGCCGGGCCAGTCGCCGGGCCGCGTTCGAGGCGCCCGTCGGCTTCGCCGCCGCGGAGGCCTGAGGTGCAGGTGCTGATGCTGGGCACGGGGGCGGCCGACGGCTGGCCCAACCCGTTCTGCACCTGCGCGTCCTGCGGCGCGCTGCGCCGGGCCGGCGAGACCCGCGGCCAGACGTCCGCACTGGTCGACGGCACGCTGCTGCTCGACTGCGGGCCGGAGGCGCCGCGTGCCGCGGCGCGGGCCGGGGTGCGGCTGGACGGGGTGCGCCACCTGCTCGTCACCCACGCCCACCCCGACCACCTCGGCGCGGCCGCCCTGCTCTGGCGCCGCTGGGCCGGCGCCCGCGCGCCCCTCGACGTGGTGGGGCCGCCCGACGTCCTCGAGTCGTGCGCCCACTGGCTCGGCCCGGACGACCTCGTCCGGCTGCTGCCCGCCGAGCCGGGGGCGGAGCTCACGCTGGGCGGCTACCACGTGCGGGCCCTCCCCGCGACCCACGAGACGCCCACCATGCTGTACGACGTGAGAGGTCCCGACGGCACCCGGCTCCTCTACGCCACCGACACCGGGCCGCTCCCGGCGGCGACGCTGGACGCGGCCACGGGCGCGGCGTACGACCTGGTCCTGCTCGAGGAGACCTTCGGCGACGTCACCGACCACGGCACCGGGCACCTCGACCTGACGACGTTCCCGGCGGCGGTGGCCGCGCTGCGCCGCGTCGGCGCCGTCACCGACCGCACCGACCTGGTCGCGGTGCACCTGGGCCACCACAACCCGCCGACGGCCGAGCTGTCGCGCCGGCTCGCCGCGTGGGGGGCGCGGGTTGTGGTCGACGGCACGGTGCTCGAGGCCGGCGCCGCCCCCGCGACGTCCCGGTCCGCGACCGAGCCGCACCGCACCCTGGTCCTCGGCGGGGCCCGGTCGGGCAAGTCGGTGGAGGCCGAGCGGCTGCTGGCAGCCGAGCCGTGCGTGACCTACGTCGCGACCGCGCGTGACCGGGCCGACGACGGCGAGTGGGCGGACCGGGTCGCCGCGCACCGGGACCGGCGGCCGGACGGCTGGCGCACGCTCGAGACGCTCGACGTGGCCGGCGCGCTGCGTGCCGCCGAGGGCGCCGTGCTCGTCGACTGCCTCTCGCTGTGGCTCGCGGACGCCCTCGAGCGCGACGACCACGCCGAGCGGGTCGACGAGCTGGTGGCGGCCTGGCGCGGGACGGCCGCGCGGGTCGTGGCGGTCAGCAACGAGGTGGGCAGCGGGGTGGTGCCGGCCACCGCGTCGGGGCGCCGCTTCCGCGACGAGCTCGGCCGGCTGAACGCCCGGGTGGCCGCGGCGAGCGACGACGTCCTGCTGATGGTCGCCGGCCGGGCGGTGCGGCTGTGAGGCGCCTCGACCCGACGAGTGAGAGAGGTCCTGACCGCATGCACCTTCCGGAGCCCCCGGGGGCGACCCGATGAGCGGCCTCGACCTCGACGCGGTGGCCGCCCGGGTCGGCCGCCCGGACCAGCGCGCCCGCGAGGAGGCCCGCGCCCGCCAGCTGCGGCTCACCAAGCCGGCCGGCGCGCTCGGGCGGCTCGAGGACCTCTCGGTGTGGCTCGCCGGCGTGCAGGGCCGCTGCCCGACCCGACCACTGGACCGGGTGCGGGTGGTGCTGTTCGCCGGCGACCACGGCATCGCCGGCTCCGGCGTGTCGGCCTACCCGCCGGAGGTCACCGCGCAGATGGTGCGCAACTTCCTGGCCGGGGGCGCCGCGGTCAACGTGCTGGCCCGGCTCGCCGGGGCGCAGGTGCGGGTCGTCGACCTGGCCGTGGACGCCGACCTGACCGACCTGCCCGCGGACGTGACGCGCTACAAGGTACGCCGGGGCAGCGGCCGCATCGACGTCGAGGACGCCCTCACCGGCGCCGAGGCCGAGCAGGCGGTCCGGGTCGGCATGGCCCTCGCCGACGAGGAGATCGACGCCGGGGCCAACCTGCTCGTCACCGGCGACATGGGGATCGGGAACACGACGCCGGCCGCGGCGCTCGTCGGGGCGCTCACCGGCTGCAACGCGGCCGAGGTCGTCGGGCGGGGCACCGGCATCGACGACGCGACGTGGATGCGCAAGTGCGCGGCCGTGCGTGATGCCATGCGCCGGGCCCGTCCGGTGCTCGGCGACCAGGTGCGGCTGCTGGCTACTGCCGGCGGCGCGGACTTCGCGGCGATGACCGGGTTCCTGCTCCAGGCGGCAGCCCGGCGTACGCCCGTGGTGCTCGACGGGGTGATGTCCGGGGCGTGCGCGCTCGTCGCGCACCGGCTGGCGTTCCGGGCCGCCGACTGGTGGCTCGCCGGCCACCGGTCGACGGAGCCGGCCCACGCGAAGGCCCTCGACCGGCTCTCGCTCGAGCCGGTGCTGGACATGGGGCTGCGCCTCGGCGAGGGCAGCGGCGCGCTGCTCGCGGTGCCGGTGCTGCGGGCGGCGGGCGCGACGCTGTCCGAGATGGCCACCTTCGACGAGGCCGGCGTCAGCGACCGTGCCTGAGGGGCTGCGGCTGGCGATCGGCCTGCTGACGGTGGTGCCCGTGGGCCGGCCGCGCGCGGTGGGCCGGCCGACCGCGGGACGGGCGATGCTCTGGGCGCCGGGCGTCGGCCTGCTGCTCGGGCTCGTCGGCGCCGGGGTGATGCGGGCGTCGCTCGCCGTCGGGCACCCGCGGCCGCTCGCCGCGGCCCTCGCGATCGGGGCGCTCGCGGCGCTCACCCGAGGCCTGCACCTCGACGGCCTCGCCGACACCGCCGACGGGCTGGGCAGCGGCCGGCCGTCCGCGGAGGCGCTGGCCGTGATGCGGTCCGGAGACGTCGGGCCGTTCGGGGTCACGGCCGTGGTGCTGGCGCTGGTGTGCCAGACCTTCGCGCTGGCCGCGGCCGGGCCGTGGGCGCTGGTGGTCGCGGTGCCGACCGGCCGCCTCGCGGTCACCTGGGCCTGCCGGCCGGGCGTGCCGGCAGCCCGGCCGAACGGGCTCGGCGCGCTGGTCGCAGGCACCGTCCGCGGGCCGGCAGCGGCGGCCCTCACGCTGCTCGTCGCGCTCGGCGCCGCCGGCGCGGTGTGGCTGGGGGCGGGCCGGCCACCGTGGCTGGGGCCGGTCGCGGTGCTGGCCGCGCTGGTGGTCGCGGACCTGCTTCTGCGCCGGTGCGTGTCCCGCCTCGGCGGCGTCACCGGTGACGTGCTCGGCGCAGTCGTCGAGGTGGCCACCACGGTGGTCCTCGTCGTGCTCGCGACCCGCTGACCGGCCTCGCCGTCACCCGTCCGACCTGCGCGCGCGGAACGACTCGTAGTCGGCGCGCGACTGCAGGATGCAGAACTCGTTGCCTTCCGGGTCGGCAAGAACGACCCAGGACTCGTCTCGCGACTGCCCGATGTCGACCTGGCTCGCGCCGAGAGCGAGCGCTCGTTCGACGGCCGCCGGCTGGTCGTCCGGCCTCAGGTCGAGGTGCAGCCGGTTCTTGTCCCGCTTCGCGGAGCCGGCGTGGGTGAACAGGATGCGGGGCCCCGCCCCGGTCGGGTCCGCGGTCTGGATCGAGTCGGTGTGGTTGGGGACGACCCGGTAGCCGAGCAGGCCCGCCCAGAACGCGGACACGCGGGCCGGGTCGGTGCAGTCCACGGTGATCGTCTCGATGCCGAGCGCCATGGCCTACTGACTAGCAGACCCGCCGTCACCGAGATCGTGCTGCCCGCCACCAAGGGCGGGACCACCCTGGTCCTCGTACGGGTCGAGGGCACGACGCCGGTCGGACTTCGCCCGCAGCCGCTCGGGACGTCCCTGCGCACTCTCGGTCAGCGCCTGCTGCACGTCGCCGGCGAGCGCGGCCACCCGGCCGATGATCACGTCGTCCGGCGCGCCGGCCCGCAGCAGGTCTGCCAGCTCACGCCGCACCGCGTGCAGCCGCTGCCGCGCCTCGGCGGACAGCCGCAGGTCCTCGTCGACGACGACGAACTGGTAGGCCAGCGCGAGCGTGTCGCAGTCGACGCACCGTTCGTTGGCGGCCACCGCCCGGTTCACGGCCGTGAGCTCGAGCGTCCCCGACGGGCCGTCGTGGCGGCCGTGCCGGGCGACCACGACCACCTGCACGGCCACCGCCACGGTGCGGCACCCCCGGCAGCTCGCCGCGGCGAAGGCCAGGTTGTCGACCGTGACCGTGTCCCCGGACGTCTGCCGGACGGAGAAGGCCAGCCGGTGCAGGTAGCTGTCGTCGCGATCGTTCTGGGCGACCCCCCGGTTCACCAGGCCGGCGGCGTGCTCCTCCTGCGGGGCGGCGCCCGCGGGGGCCGGCCAGGCGGCCAGCCCGACGACGACGGCGCCGGCAGCGAGCAGCCGGGCAACGACCCGGCGCCGCGGGCGGGGGCGACGGTGACGGCTCACGAGCGCCTGCCTCTCTCGGTCGGCTCGCGGAACCCGTCGGCCACGAGTGCCGCAAGCTGCAGGTAGGCGGCCCGGGTCGCGGGGCGCAGCTCACCCAGGCTGGTCAGGGCGCCGGCCTCCAGCGTCGAGTCCCAGGGGATCCGGACCGTCGCCACGCACCGGTCGGAGAAGTGCTCCTCGACCCGTTCCAGCTCGACCAGCTCGCCGCCCCGGACCCCGTTGATGACCGCGACCGAGCCGCGCACCAGCCAGTCGTAGCCGTGCGCGTCCAGCCAGTCGAGCGTGGCGGCGGCGACCCGCGCCCCGTCGAGCGCGGGCGGCATCACCAGCACCAGCTGGTCGGCCTCCTTGAGGATCCCCTGGATCGCGTCGTCGAGGATGCCCGTGCCGGTGTCGACCAGCACCAGGTTGTAGTGGCGGTCCAGCAGGTCGATCACCTGCCGGTAGTCGGCCTCGCCCAGCGCCTGGCTGATCCTGGGGTCGTCGTCGGAGGCGATCACCTCGAGCCGGGTCATCGCCTGCGACGTGTAGCCGCGGATGTCGGCGTACCGGTCGATGAGCTCGCGGTCGTGCAGCAGCGTGGTGACGGTCGCGTCGGTCTCCCGGCGGAGCCGGTTCGCGAGGCTGCCGGCGTCCGGGTTGGCGTCCAGCGCCACGACCCGGTCGCCGCGCTGCCGGGCGAACGTGTGCCCGAGCATCAGCGTGGTGGTCGTCTTGCCGGCGCCGCCCTTGCGGGACAGCACGACGACCCGGCGCGAGCCGCGGACGGGGGTACGCGCCCGCGCCACCAGCTCGAGCTCGCGCTGCTCGGCACGGCTCGGCCCGACGTTCACCCGTCCCAGCGAGAGCCGGTAGAGCAGCCGGCGCCAGCCCTTCGCGGGCGGCCGCGACCGTCGCCGCAGGAACAGCTCCTCGGTGAAGCTCGCGGCGGTGAACCGGGGCCGGCCGGGCTCGGCGCTGCCGGTCGTGGGGAGCGTGAGCCCGGGCCGGTTCGGGGTGCGGGTCAAGGAGTCCATCAGAGCCTTCCCTGGACGGCTGGCGTGGCGGGGAGCCGGGTCTCCCGACGGAGGCCCGATCGCGCGTACGACGAGGTGACCGCCGAGCGCGAGCAGCCCGGCGAGCGGCACGGCGAGCAGCAGCAGCGAGACCGCGGCGAGCACGACCTCGGCGTACGCCCCCGCGCCGGCGGCGGCGCGGGCCAGCGTCCACTGCGCCCGGGCGGAGTCGACGGTGGTGACCAGCAGCGCCGGCAGGCGCCAGAGCAGCAGGCCGAGGCCGGTCACGAGCAGGGGTACGACGACGAGCACCCACCCGGTCACCACCACCCGCGCCCGGGGCCGCAGCTCCCGGACGGCGGGGTGGACGTCGCGTCCCGGCAGCAGGCCGGACATGATGGGCCGCACCCGGCCGAACAGGTCGGGCACCCCGACCAGGTCGGCGAGGATGAAGTAGCCGTCGAGGCGCACCACCGGCAGCAGCTGCTGGAGCATCTCCAGATTGGTCAGCGCGACCACGACGAGCAGCGGCGCCCAGCCGGTCGCCGCGTAGGCGGCCCCCAGGCCGAGCAGGAAGACCGCGTTGAAGTACAGCCCGCCGAGGTCGGTCCGCAGGCGACCGCGGCGGTCCAGGCGGTAGGCGTCGGTGACGTTGGTGTAGAACGCCGGCACGACGAGGTAGACGCCCATGCCGATGACGCCGGGCCGTCCCCCGCCGTACGTGCACCCGGCCGCGTGCCCCAGCTCGTGGAACAGCGTCGAGGCGAGCAGCAGCCCGAGGGTCACCAGGATCAGCGGCGGGTCCAGCGCGACGGCCCGCAGCGCGGCCGTGATGTCCTGCCCGAGCAGCAGCCAGCCGTCCATCGCGACCGCCGCGGCCAGGACGGCGACCACGGCGACAGGAGCGAAGAGGGGCGCGAGGAGGCGGCCGAGTGCCCGGACCGCCCCGGCCGGCAGCAGCACGCGGTGCAGCCGCAGCGCGAGCAGCGGCGTGTCGTGGGACACCGTCGCGGCGGTGGCCGCGGGCGCCTCGACCAGGCCCAGGGGTCGCAGCTTGGTGTCCATGACGTGCTGGAGACCGTCGACGGTGAGCCGGCGGCCGAAGGCCGCGCTGACACGGTCCGCCACGTCGGAGACGTCGCGTCGGCCGTCGATGCTCTCCACGACGAGGAACAGCAGCCGAGGGAGGTGGACGACCCGCTGGTCCGCCCGGGCCACCAGGTAGTGCGGCTCGCGGAAGCCGGAGCCCTCGTACGGTCCGATCAGCCGCGTCCCGGCGCACAGCCGCGGGACCACCCCACCCTCGGACCGGACCGCGGGATGCGGTCCCGCGGCCGGCGCTCCGACCGACATCTGCCCTCCCGGTGGTCACGCCGCGGGGTGGCGGGAACGCCGGGCGTTCCCGCCACCCGCGTGGCGCCTCCCGCTACCTCTGCAGCGAGGCGATCTGCTGACCCGCCATCGAGGTGGCCGCCGCGTTGATCGACGCCGCGTTCACCGCGATCGACAGGTTGATCGCCGTGATGTTCGCGATGTTGAACAGCGCGAGCGCCTCCCGCAGAGGCAGCAGCTCGGCCGTGGTCCGGTCGAGCTCGTCGACGGTTAGCACGGTGTCCATTTACCGGTCCCCTCTCCCCGGACGGGCGCCTCAGCCGGATGCCCGGGCCGAGGCGCCGCCGGCGGTCAGTGCTGCGACACCGTGATCGACTGGCCGGCGAACGAGTTGGCCGTCGACGCCCACGTCACGGCGTTGAGGGCCATCGAGGCGTTCGTGGCGTACACGTTCGCCACGTTCCAGCTGTTCAGCGCCTCGCGCGCCGGAAGCAGCTCGGCGGAGAGCACGTCGAGCTCCGAGAACGAAAGTTCTGACTTCATGCGTGTCACCCCCTCTCCTGCTCGGCGGGCCGAGGTCCTTGATCCGCGCCCGCCGTGCCAGTCGACCAGCCCTACGTCACCCACCTGTCACCCGATGATCAACGCCACGTCACAGGGTGGTCAGCGCCGCGTCACCACCGCGTCACCGCCGCGTCACCGACTTTCCCGCCGCCACGGTCACGGTTCGTCACATCGGAGAGGAATTAATCCCCCTTGGTTGACACGGAGCGCTACTGATCGGAACCTTCCTGTGTCGGGGGCTGATCAGTTCTGGAGCCGCGCCCCGGAGGCTCCGAACGGAGCCACCCAGGATTCGAGCAGCCCGACCGCCCAGCTTGGGGGGCACGCTCATGTCCTGGCAGACGTCCGCCGACCCCGTCCTCGAGCTGACCGGCGACGACCCGTCGTACGGTCCGGAGCCCATGCACCTGTCGCTGCTGGGACGCTGGCAGCTGCGCCGCGACGGGGTCTCCGTCCCCCTGCCGACCGGAGCCCAGCGGCTGGTCGCGCTGGTGGCCCTGTGGGGGCCGAAGTCGCGGACGGCGATCGCCGGCACGCTGTGGCCGGACGGCACCGAGCGGCGGGCGCTCGGCAGCCTGCGGACCACGTTGTGGCGGCTGCAGGCGGCCGGGCTGCGCGTCCTCACCGCCGAGGGCGGCGCGCTGGCGCTGGCGCCCGGCGTGCGGGTGGACGTGCACGAGTTCCTCGCCTGCGCGCGCACGGTGGCCCGCACGAACGGCGACCCGGGTGCGCGGGCGACGGCCGTGGTGCTCCGCGGCGACGAGCTGCTGCCGGGCTGGTACGACGACTGGGTGCTGCTCGAGCGGGAACGCATCCACCAGCTCCGGCTGCACGCCCTCGAGGCGATCAGCGAGCAGCTGCTGCGCAGCGGCCGGCACGCCGACGCGCTCGAGGCCGCGCTCGCCGCCGTCCGGGCCGAGCCGTTGCGGGAGAGCGCCCGCCGGGCCGCGGTGCGGGTGCACCTCGCCGAGCGCAACCCCACCGAGGCGGT
>DASVBJ010000202.1:0-18764 GCA_036375895.1 Actinomycetes bacterium
GGACCGCCGCTGGCGGGCGGCGGTGGTCGACCGACTCGCGGATACGCCTCCGAGCGAGCGCGTCCTGGACGTCGCGACCGGTCCCGCCGGTGTCGCACTCGCAGTCGCCGCCCGGACCGGCTGTCACGTCGTCGGCGTCGACCTCGACGAGCCGATGCTGCGCGAGGGAGCACGCAACGTCCGTACTGCTGGACGGGCGGACGACGTCGTGCTTCTCGCGGGCCGAGCCGAGCAGCTCCCGTTTCGCGATGCGTCTTTCGAGGCGGTGTCGTTCTCCTATCTGCTCCGGTATGTCGATGACCCCGGGGCGACCCTGGCGGAGATGGCGCGATGCCTGCGCCCGGGCGGCACCATGGCCGGGCTGGAGTTCTTCGTGCCCCCGGCGTGGGCTTGGCGGCAGCTGTGGCGGGTCTACACGGCCGTTGTGCTGCCCACGCTGGGCTGGCTCCTGGGCGGGCGCGCATGGTGGGCGGTGGGGCGCTTCCTGGGCCCGAGCATCACCGGGCACTATCGCACCTACCCCCTCGACTGGCACGTGTCGGCATGGGAGCGAGCCGGCCTGCGCGATGTCGAGTGGCGGGTCATGAGCCTCGGCGGTGGCCTGGTGATGTGGGGGACGAAGGCGGCCTCGCCGTGAAGGGGCTCAGCGGGCGGACCGGCGCGGTTGCGCAGCGGCCCGCGTTCTACGCAATCGGCAGCGGCACCGGCGGTCTGCGCGACTGGGTGACGCTGCTGCACCCGCCCTACACCGCGTGGCACCTCTCCTACGTCGCGATCGGCGCCGCCCTCGCACCACACTTCACGGCCTGGCGGCTGGCCGGCACGCTGGCCGCGTTCCTGCTCGCCGTCGGCGTCGGCGCCCATGCGCTCGACGAGCTGGCAGGGCGCCCGCTGCGCACCGGCATCCCCGCATCCACCTTGCTGGGCGCGGCTGCGGTCGGCGTCACCGTGCCCGTCGTGGTCGGTCTGTTCTACGGCGGCTGGCGGCTGCTGCCGTTCGTCGTGATCGGCGCGGTGCTGGTCGTGGGCTACAACCTCGAGCTGGGGCACGGCCTTCTGCACAACGGGATCGGCTTCGCCCTCGGCTGGGGCGCGTTCCCGGTGCTCACCGGCTGCTACGCACAGGCCTTCGGACTCAACGTCGCCGCGTTGCTCGCGGCCGGGGCGGCGTTCCTGCTCTCCCTCGCGCAGCGAACGCTCAGCCTTCGGGTGCGCGCGCTGCGCCGTCGCACGGTGTCCGTGCAGGGCCGGGTAGTCAGCACGGACGGCACTGTCACCACCATCGACAGGGAGACGCTGCTCGCTCCGATGGAAGGCGCACTGCAGCTCGTCGCCGGCGGTCTCGTCTGCCTCGCTGCCGCGTTGGTGCTGAGCCGATGACCGGGCACCTGGCAGGCGAGCCATTCATACGCTTCGTGAACGGCTACTGGTTCCCGGTGTCCCCTGCGGAGCTGTGGGACACCCTCGGGGACTTCGACCGCTACCCGACCTGGTGGGTCTGGCTGCGCGAGCTCGTCGTCGTGCCGGACGACGACGGACTGGTCGAGGGCGCCGAGCTGTCGGGGACCGTGCTGCCGCCCGTGCCGTTCCGGCTGTCGTTGCGCGTGACGCTCGATCGTTGTCTGCGCCCGGACCTCCTCGAGGCGACCGTCGACGGGGATCTGCGCGGCACCGCCATGCTCCGGTTGGCGCCTGCCGGCGCGGGCACGACAGTGACCGCGGCATGGACACTGCAGCTGGTCAGTGCACCTCTCCGGGTGGCCGCGCGGATCGCCTCCCCGCTCATGCGCTGGGGCCACGACCAGGTCGTCGCGATGGCCGTCGCCGGCTTCCGGCACAACGCACTCGCCACCCCCCGCCCGTGAACCTCGCCGGCGCCGGAGACGTAGACACTGGCATGACCACGTCTGCCCTTCGCCTCGGCGCCGCGGCGACCCTGGCACTGCTGCTCGCCGCGTGCGGCGGCGGCGGAGGCACGGCGTCGCCGGAGACGACCACCCCCGCCACGACCAGCGCACCCACGTCCGCCCCCGCCACCGCGACCGCTGCTCAGATCACGATCTCGAGCTTCAGCTTCGGCAGCCCGCTGACGGTCAAACCGGGTCAGGACATCTCGGTGAAGAACAACGACGGCGTCGAACACACGGTGACCGCCGACGACGGCACGAGCTTCGACGCGTCGGTGGGCGCAAACGGCACAGCCAGCTTCACCGCGCCGAGCAAGCCCGGAACCTACAAGTTCCACTGCACGATCCACCCCCAGATGAAGGGCACGCTCACGGTCCAGGGGTGAACCGAGTCGCCTCCTCGCTCACCGGCTCGCGGCAAGCGAGGCCGTGACGCTCTGGACAGGGCAGTAGTACATCCCCGCCGAGGTGTACGGGGAGGAGAGCACGAGGCTGCCGACCCACGAGCTCGCCGCCCATGCCCCGCCCTCAAGTCCAGCCGTCTTGACCGTCATCCGGAGCTTCAGGGTGTTCTGGACGTCCTTCGCCGCAACGGGTCCGCAGTGCGTGATGTGGGCCGGCGTCGAGCCGGTGTAGACGGCACCTGCGCGGGTCAGGGTCGCAGTGAAGGGGTGGCCCCACAGGATCCCGGAGACCACCACCGCACACGGTCCTGCCTCGCACCTCGGCGTGAAGGTCCACGATTCGACTGCCTTCTCGCCGAGCGTGAAGTCCGATCCGCTCGGGGCCTTGGCGACCCTCGTGTTCACGTCCCACGTGCCCGCCAGGCGGGCCGCCGAGACGGCCGGGGTGAGGGTCTTCGCCGCGAGGGTCGCGGACGGGGCGGAGCGCTGGTCACCTTCTTGCGCCACCACGGTGTACTGGTACGTCGTGGCGGGGGCGAGCCCCGTGTCCTTGTACGCCGTCACCGTGCCGGGGACCGACCCGACCTCGGCGCCGCCGCGAAGGATCACGTACCGGTCGGGGACCGGGCTCGTCGCGGGGGGCGCCCAGCGCAGCACGATCGAGCTGACGGTCGCGGCGCCGGCCTTGAGCCCGGTCGGCCGCGCGGGCGCCTCGTTCGCCCACGGTGCCCAGACCACCAGGCCGACGATCAACGCCAGCGCGGCCCCGATTGCGATCAGGGGAACGGCCCACCTCCGCCGCCCGCGCCGGGCGGCGCTGGGTGCCGGTACCGGCGCCAGCGGACGGGTGGGCTCCAGCGGGAGGGTGGCCTCCAGCGGTCGGGTGCCCGTCTCGAGCGCCGGCCCCGGAGCCGCGGCCACCTCGACCGTGGGCGTGCGGGGGGCCGGCACCTTCGGTGGATCGGTCGCGGTCACCCCGCGATCGGAAACCGCTGCTGTCCAGTCGACACCGTTCCAGTAGCGGTACTCGTGTCTGTGACTAGGGTCGATGTACCAACCCGGTGGCGTCCTTGTCAGAGTTGCCATCACGAACCTCCTCTTGACGGTCCGCATCGACGACGCGTCGTCGCGTCCGATCTGGCAACTCCAGCCAAACGCTGCAGCCACTGTGGCGACCAGAGGCGCACGGCCCTTGTGGCCGAGATTCCGCCGGACGATGCACCGGACAGCGGGTGCAATGTCCGCTATCCCACCTCCGCATTCTCAAGGGATCGCTTGACAAGCGTCCTCGACCTGGCCACTATTCAAGTGATTTCTTGAGGACGACCTCGACTCGAGGCGGGATCGATGGACGAGCCGGTGCTCGGCGCGTGACCGGGACGCCGACGGCCCCGCGCCGGACAGAGGCGCCGGTGCGGCTGGGGCTGCGCGCGAACGTCGCACAGTTCGCGCTGCTGGTCGCCGTGAACGCGCTGGTCGGGGGGATGCTCGGTCAGGAACGCACCGTGCTGCCCCTGCTGGCCGAGCAGGAGTTCCGCCTCACGGCGTACACCGCCGCCCTGACGTACATCCTCGCGTTCGGGGTGGCCAAGGCCGCCACCAACTACCTGGCCGGCACCTGGTCGGACCGCTACGGGCGCAAGCCGGTGCTGGTCGTCGGCTGGCTGGTGGCGCTGCCGGTGCCGCTGCTGCTCATCTGGGCGCCGGTCTGGGGCTGGGTGGTCGTGGCGAACGTGCTGCTCGGCGTCAGCCAGGGCCTGACCTGGTCCACGACCGTGATCATGAAGATCGACATCGTCGGTCCCGCACGGCGGGGACTCGCGATGGGGCTGAACGAGGCCGCGGGGTACGGCGCCGTCGCCGCGACCGCCCTCGCGACCGGCTACCTCGCCGCCCGGTACGGCCTGCGGCCGGAGCCGTTCTACCTCGGCATCGCCTTCGCCTCGCTCGGCCTCGGCCTGTCCACGCTCGTCGTCCGCGAGACCCGCCAGCATGCCCGCCTCGAGGCGAGCGGCCACGTCACGCGCCCCCGCCACGACCACCTGCACGGCGGGCTCACCGACCGGCAGGTGCTGGCCCAGACCAGCCTGCGCGAGCCTGCGCTGTCGGCGGCCAGTCAGGCCGGCATGGTGAACAACCTCAACGACGGGCTGGCCTGGGGTCTGTTCCCGGTGCTCTTCGCCGCCGCCGGGCTCTCGGTGTCCCGGATCGGGGTCCTCGTCGCGCTCTATCCCGCGGTCTGGGGGCTGGGCCAGCTCGTCACCGGCGCCGTGTCCGACCGCGTGGGACGCAAGCCGCTGATCGTCACCGGCATGCTGATCCAGGCCCTCGCCCTCGCGGCGGTCGCGGCCGCGGACACGTTCATGCTGTGGGCACTGGCCGCCGTGCTGCTCGGCGCCGGCACCGCACTGGTGTACCCGACCCTGCTGGCCGCCGTCGGCGACGTGGCGCACCCCGCCTGGCGCGCTCGCGCCGTCGGCGTCTACCGGCTCTGGCGCGACGGGGGGTTCGCGGTCGGCGCCGTCGTGTCCGGGCTGCTCGCCGACGCGTTCGGGGTGCGTACGGCGGTGTGGGCCGTCGCGGCTCTCACCGCCGCCTCCGGCCTGGTGGTCGCCGTCCGCATGTACGAGACGCTGCACCGCGCCGAGGGCCCGACGTACGCCGGGGAGCCGGCCGCCGACTAAGGGCGCTCGGCGCGACCGAGCACGTGCGCCGCGGGCGGCAGGATCGGGTGGGGCGCGAAACCGAACCGGTCCACGACCACCTGGTCGAACCCGGCGTCGCGGATGGCGGCGACGGTGTCCCGGTTCGGGTGGCAACCGCCCGCCATCCGCGACCACAGCGGGGTCGCCAGGTCCTCCAGCCAGGCCACGGCGGCGTGCCGCGAGCGCACGTGCTCGTAGAACCGCAGCTCACCGCCGGGCCGCAGCACCCTCCACGCCTCCGCGAGGGCGTCTGACTGGTTCGGCACGGAGCAGAGGACCAACGAGGCGACGACGGCGTCGCAGGAGCCGTCGGGCATGGGCAGGCGGTCGGCGGAACCCGCCACGACGTCGACCGGGACGCGGGCGCGAGCAGCCAGCGCGGTGGCATGCCGGCGCAGCGTCGGCTCCGGCTCGACGGCGAGGACGTGGGTCACCGTCGGCGGGTAGTGCGCGAAGTTCAGGCCTTGCCCGGCGCCGACCTCGCACACCGCACCGGCCAGCCCGGCGAGCAGCCGCCGCCGGTGCTCGACGACCCCACGCCGGTCGGCCTTCTCCCCGACCCGCAGGTAGGCCTGGGCGAACCGGCTGTTCTCGAACCGCTCGCGGTCAGACACCGGCGGGCTCGGCGACCGGACCCGTCGGTCCGGGCAGGCCGGCGCGCACGATGGCGCCGTGCAGCCCGTCGGCGACCTGGTGGGTGAACGTGACGCTGACGTCGGCGAAGCCGACGGCCTCGAGCCCCGCGACGTACTCACCGACGGAGAGCGCCCCCGCGATGCAGCCCGCGTAGTCGCCCCGCTCGGCCCGGTCCTGCGGCGAGAGCCGGTCCTCCGCGACGACGTCGCTGACGCCGATGCGCCCGCCCGGCTTGAGCACGCGGGCCATCTCCGCGAACACGGCCGGCTTGTCGACCGAGAGGTTGATGACGCAGTTGCTGATGACGACGTCGACGCTGTTCGCGGGCAGCGGCACCGCCTCGATGTCACCCCGAAGAAACTCCACGTTGTCCACCGCGGCGTCGGCGGCGTTGCGGCGGGCGAGCGCCAGCATCTCCTCGGTCATGTCCAGCCCGTACGCCTTGCCCGTCGGGCCGACCCGGCGAGCCGACAGGATGACGTCGATGCCGCCGCCGGAGCCGAGGTCGAGCACCGTCTCCCCCTCGTGCAGCTCCGCGACCGCTGTCGGGTTGCCGCAGCCCAGGCTGGCGGCGAGCGCGGCGACCGGCAGCCCGGCCCGGTCCTCGGCGCCGTAGAGCTGGCCGCCGAAAGCGCTGTCGACGGTCACGGAGGGGTCGCCGCAGCAGGAGCCCGCAGGCTGCTCGTCCGGGCTGCAGCACCCGGTCTGCGTCGAGTCCTCGTCGACCGCGCGGGCAGCGGCGGCGTAGTGGTCACGGACCCGCTCCCGCAGGGCCGCCCGGTCGGTCGATGTCGTGGTCATGGCTTCCTCCTGGTCATCCGTCACCACCATCATATCGACGGTTGTCAATACGTGTCGACCCGGTCCGGCTCACGGGCCAGGATGCGGTCGTGGCCGGTCCGTCCGCCATCGACGGGCTGCTGGCCGCTGCCCGCGCCGTCCTGGACCGGGTGGCGCCGGAGGACCTCGCCACCGAGGTGGCGCGTGGGGCACTCGTGCTGGACACCCGACCGGTCGAGCAACGGCAGCGCGACGGGGAGCTGCCCGGAGCGGTCGTGATCGACCGCAACGTCCTCGAATGGCGGCTCGACCCGACCTGCCCTCACCGACTCCCTGCCGTCACCAGCCACGACGTACGCATCATCGTCGTCTGCAACGAGGGCTACAGCTCCAGCCTCGCGGCGGCGACGCTGCGGCAGCTCGGCCTCCACCGGGCCACGGACCTGGCCGGCGGCTACCAGGCCTGGCTCGCCGCCGAGCGCCGCCGGGCTCCCCTGCCCCCGTCCTGACGCGGGGGCGCACCTGGAGTCACACGACCGCTCCGCTGCCGGTGCGCTCGGCCCGCTGGGGCCGGCCCCCACCACGTACCGCCTTGGGCTGCGGCGGCGACAGGCTGCTGCGCGCCTCGAGCTCGATCGCCAGCGGGCCCGCGGTGAACATCGAGGAGTAGGTGCCGACCCCGATGCCGATGAGCAGCGCGAGCGCGAAGTCGGTCAGCGAGTCGCCGCCGAGCACGGCGAGGGCGGTCAGGATGAACATCGCGCCCAGGCCGGTGTTGACCGTGCGCGGCACCGTCTGCACGATCGCGGAGTTCATGACCTTCCGGAACGGCAGGCCGCGATGCGCGCCCCACAGCTCACGGACCCGGTCGAAGACCACGACCGAGTCGTTGACGGAGTAACCGATGACGGTCAGAAGGGCCGCGAGGAACACCCCGTCGAGCGGCTTGCCCAGCCAGGCGAAGACGCCCACGAGCAGGAGCACGTCGTGGGCCATGGCCGCCACCGCAGCCGCTCCGAAGGTCCACCGGAACCGCACCGCCAGGTAGGCCAGCTGGGCGGCCAGCGCCACGCCGAGGGCGATCAGCGCCTTGGTGCGCAGCTCGTCCCCGAGGCTGGGCCCGATCAGCTCGTCGCGCTCCTTGGTGACCGGGCCACCCGCCGTCTTCTCGAGCGCGGCGCGGATCTCGGCCTCGCCGTCGTTGGACAGCGCCGCGGTGCGCACCGAGACGTTGTCCCGACCGCTCTCCTGCACGACCGCGCGCGGGAACCCTGCGTCGGACACCGCCGCCCGGGCGTCCTCGACCGCGAGCGGCGTGCTCGTGGCGTACTCCACCAACCTGCCCCCCGTGAACTCCACACCCAGGTTCAACCCCCGGACGACGATGCCCGAGACGGCAAGCACGAGGGCGACCGCCGACAACGCCAGCCAGCGCCGGCCACGCCGCATGAGGTCCGGGTCCCGCCGGGCCAGCGCGGTCCTGACCCGACCGAGCCCGGCCACGCCCGTGATCCGCGGGCGAGCGGCCACGCCCCGCCGCCGCAAGGCCACCTCGACCAGGGCACGGGTGACGACGAGCGCCGACACCATCGACGCGAGCACGCCGATCGCCAGCGTGACACCGAAGCCGCGAACGGGTCCGGAGGCGAGGAAGAAGAGCAGGCCCCCGGCGAGCAGCGTGGTGACGTTCGAGTCGATGATGGCGCTCCACGCCTTCGCGAACCCGGTCGACACCGCGGCCCGCACCCCCCTCCCGGGCGCCCCGGCGTACTCCTCCCGGGCCCGTTCGAACACCAGCACGTTCGCGTCGATGGCCATCCCGATCGCGAGCACGAAGCCCGCGAGGCCCGGCAGCGTGAGCGTCGCGCCGAGAGCGACCAGCACGGCGTACGAGATCAGGGCGTAGCAGGCGAGAGCGACGGTCGCGAGGGCGCCCACCAGCCGGTAGACCACCACGATGAACAGCCCCGTCAGCACGATGCCGATCAGCGCGGCCGTCGCGCTGGCCTCGATGGCTTGCGCGCCGAGGGTCGGACCGACGGTCCGCTGCTCGATGACCTCGACCGGGACGGGTAGCGCACCGCCCCGGACGAGGGCCGCGAGGTCCTTGGCCTCCTCGGCGGTGAACGAGCCGGTGATCTGCGTGGTGCCGCCGGTGATGCCGACGTCGCAGGGCACGTCGGCGGCGACCGCGGGCGAGGAGATCACCTGGTCGTCGAGGACGATCGCGAGGCGCCTGGTCGGGTCACCCGGAGGCTTGCAGGCGGCCGCGCCGGTCGCCTGCTCCCACGCCCGCTGGCCGCCTCCCTTGAAGTCGACGGCGACGTACCAGCCGCCGAGGCCCTGCGAGTCCAGAGCCGCCTCGGCACCCTTCACGCCTTCCCCGGTCAGGGCGGGCGGACCGAGCCGCAGCGGTTGCCCGCCCTCGTCCGGCAGCACGGTCTCGCCGGCAGCGGGCTTCCCGGTCGCGTCGGCCAGGCCGGTCACCGGGTGGAAGCGCAGCTGCGCCGTCCGGCCGATGACCTCAGCCGCCTCGCGGGGGTCCTGCACGCCGGGCAGCTCGACGATGATGCGCCGCTCGCCCGAGCGGGTGAGGCTGGGCTCGGAGACACCGAGCGCGTCGACCCGGCGACGCAGCACCTCGACCGCCCGGTCGGTGGACTCCCGGTTGGCGCTCGCCGTCGGCGAGTCCTTGGTCTCGAGGACGATCTGCGTGCCGCCGCGCAGGTCGAGGCCCAGGCGGGCCGGGGTGGTCAGGGCGAAGTAGAGCGAGCCGGCGACGATGCCGACCGCCACGAGGGCGCGGATGAACGGGGCACGGGACACTGAGGCCTCCGGTGGTGGCCGCGGGCCGTGCCAGCAGCACGGTACGGCGGGAAAGGGCGAGGTGGGCTTCGAGCCGCGTGCCGGGCAGGGCCGACGCGGCAGCGGCTGGACGGGGCGGTCAGGCGCCGGACGGCGCGAGCAGGCAGGCCCGAGCCGGAGGGGCCCGCTGCCGCCGCACGCCGGCGCGAGGAGCACCGGTGCGACGCGGCGCGCTCGCCCGGCGTACGCCCAGCAGGTGCAGGGCCACGAGGAGCGGCAGCGCCGGCAGCACGACGTGCGGCAGGGAGTGGCCGCTTCCCGCGGCGGCCGCGGTGCCCGACGGCGCCGCGGCGACCGTCGTCGGCTGGCCCGGGCCGGTTCGGACGGACCGGGTCGAACGGGGCAGGAGCCCGGTGGAGGAGTCGGCCCCGCGGACGGCGCCGATGACGCGGGCGGCGGTCGGAGACGCGCCTCCCGAGACCGCCGCGCCCGCGCCGAGGACGGCGAGGACCGCGGTCAGGGCCAGCGCGACGGCGGCGAGCAGGGCCCAGGCGACGCGGCTGGGCGTACCCCAGCGGGCGCTGGCCTGCACGGCTTCACCTCCGGGCGTCGCGAGGCCTCAAAGGGTAACCGGTGCGGCGGGCGTGACCTTCGGGTCCGAGGTCCGGACCTTGGGCCCTAGGTGCCCCCTGGGGTATCTCGTAGCGTCGGCCCCGAAGGAGCGCGAGACCGAGGGAGCCGACGATGAGGCGACTGCTGGTGCTGGGTGCCGGCACGGCGGGCACGATGGTGGTCAACAAGCTGCGGCACCGGCTGGCCGGAGACGAGTGGCAGATCACCGTCGTGGACCAGGACGAGATGCACTACTACCAGCCGGGCTACCTGTTCATCCCGTTCGGCACGTACGAGCCCAGGGACGTCGTCAAGCCGCGCCGGGCCTTCCTGCCCAGCGGCGTCGACGTCGTCATCGGCGAGATCGACAAGGTCGAGCCGGAGCAGAACAAGGTGCTGCTCGCCGGCGGGCGGGAGCTGCCGTACGACTACCTGGTGATCGCGACGGGGACCGCCCCGCGCCCCGACCAGACGCCGGGCATGCTCGAGGGTGAGTGGCGCCGCAGCATCCACGACTTCTACAGCTTCGAGGGCGCGCAGGCGCTGGCCGAGGCGCTGAAGGGCTTCGACGGCGGCCGGCTCGTGGTGCACATCGTCGACATGCCCATCAAGTGCCCGGTGGCGCCCCTGGAGTTCACCTTCCTCGCCGACGCGTGGTTCCGCGAACGTGGCATGCGTGACCGGGTCGAGATGGTCTACGTGACACCGCTGCCCGGCGCGTTCACGAAGCCGATCGCCTCGGCCCACCTGGGCTCGATGCTCGATGAGCGGAAGGTCCAGGTCGAGCCCGACTTCATGGTCGAGCGTGTCGACCCGGAGACCAAGACGCTGGTCTCGTACGACGAGCGGGAGATCCCCTTCGACCTGCTCGTGACGGTGCCGCTCAACATGGGCGCCGAGTACGTGGCCCGGTCCGGGCTCGGCAATGAGCTCAACTACGTGCCGGTCGACAAGCACACCTTGCTGTCCAGGCAGTACGACAACGTCTTCGCGGTCGGGGACGCGTCGGACATCCCCGCCTCGAAGGCCGGGTCGGTCGCGCACTTCTCGGTCGAGGTGTTCACCGAGAACTTCGTGCGGCACGTCGAGGGGCTGCCGATGGTCGAGCGGTTCGACGGGCACGCCAACTGCTTCATCGAGTCGGGCCACGGCAAGGGCCTGCTGATCGACTTCAACTACGACACCGAGCCCCTCCCCGGCAAGTACCCGGTGCCGGGCGTGGGCCCGTTCACCTTGCTGGCCGAGAGCACCGCCAACCACTGGGGCAAGCTCGCGTTCCGCTGGATCTACTGGAACGTGCTCCTGCGTGGTCGGCCGATCCCGCTGCCGGCGCACATGTCCATGGTCGGCAAGAGCCGTCCGGAATAAGGAGTCACCATGCCTGTCACCACGATCGACGGTCACCAGGTCCACGTCGACGACGAGGGGTTCCTCACCGAGTACGACGAGTGGACCGAGGAGCTGGGCAAGTCCCTGGCCGCGCAGATCGGCATCGACCTGACGGATGCGCACTGGAAGGCGATCCGGTTCCTTCGTGACGACTTCAGGACCCAGGGCGAGACCGCCACGATCCGCCGGGTCTCGACGGTCGCCGGCATCCCCACCAAGGACCTGTTCATGCTCTTCCCGAAGAAGCCCGCCAAGAAGATGGCTTACATCGCCGGGCTGCCCAAGCCGCACGGCTGCGTGTGACGACGCGGATCGGAGGACACGTCATGACGACCATGGAGACCGCTCCCGCGATCGTGCCGCAGTTCGATGAGGAGACCGGCCGCAAGCTCGCGATCATCAGCTCGAAGGGCAACCTGGACATGGCCTACCCGGGCCTGATCCTTGCCAACGCGGCGCTCGGCGAGGGCGTCGAGACGCACCTGTTCTTCACGTTCTGGGGCTTCGACATGATCGTCAAGTCCCGGATGAACGACCTGAAGTTCAGCCCGGTCGGCAACGCGGCGATGCACATGCCGGTCGGCGACGTGCGGATGCCGCAGGCGCTGGCACCGATGCCGGGCGTGACGGCGATGGCGACGAAGATGATGAAGAAGCAGATCGCCGACCTCGGCGTGCCCGAGGTGCCCGACTTCCTGGACCAGATCGTCGCGTCCGGCGGTCACCTGTGGGCGTGCCGGATGTCCGCGGACATGATGAAGCTGCACGAGGACGACCTGCGCGACGACGTCGAGGGCATCATCAGTGCGGCGGACTTCATCGAGAAGACCGAGGGCGCCCAGCTGCTCTTCATCTGATCGACCTCAGCCCGGTCAGCCCTTCGGCCGTTTGGCCTGCTGTGCGGCAGCCCTGGCCGCCTCGGTCACCTCGCGGGCGTTCGCCCTGTAGTCGGCGTAACGCCCCACGGCCTCCCGGACGTACGCACCGACCGCCGCGGGGTCGATGTCGTCGCCTCGCTTGAAGTCCCACGTCTTCAGAGTTGATGTCCCGGGCCGCAGGACGCCACGCGGGTCCTCGAGCATGACGCCGTACAGGAAGCGGAGACAGGCGCCGTTCTTCGTGGCGTTGATCGCGCAGACCCAGTGCCGCCAGTCCCGGTTCAACGCGTACATGAGGATCTTGTACTTCACCGCGATGTCGAAGCCCGGGTGGGCGTCCGTGATCGCCGCGTCGAGGGCGGTCAGGGCCGGTGCCGCCTCGGCGTCCACGTCGGCCAGGTAGGTCTCGAACGCGGAGCCCGTCACGTGCACCCCCTCGGGTCAGGGCTCATCGGCCGAGGTACAGCTGTCCCCCGCGTTCGGTCACCGGCCGGCGTCCGAGGGGCAGGATCCTGGTGAGTCCGCGGAACGCGAGGCCGAGCCCGGGCACCTTGGCGAACGCGCCCTGAGGTCCGCGCACCATCCGCCCGGTCGCCACGTCGTACTTCGACGCGTGCCACGGGCAGACCAGGCAGCCGTCGTCGTCGATGCTGCCGCCCGCCAGGTCGGCGCCGAGGTGGCGGCACCGGCGGCTCACGGCGAAGTAGCGACCGCCGGCGTTGCCCACGGCGTAGCGCCCCACCCCGATGACCTTGCCGGGCGGGAGATCGACCGCGGCACCAACCTGCTCCTCGTCACTCATCGGGTCTCCCTTCGCCGGCAATGCATCGACTGTAGGCCGACTGCCTACTCCAGCGGCAGCTTCATGCCGAGGTGGCTCGCCCGGAAGCCCAGCGTCTCGTAGAAGCGGTGCGCGTCGACCCGGCTCCGGTCGGTGGTCAGCTGGACCACCCGGCAGCCCCGCGCGCGTGCCTCGTCGATCGCGACGGCCATGAGCCGCCGGCCAAGGCCGGCTCCCCGCGCCTCCCGGGCCACGCGGACCGCCTCGACCTGCGCCCGCCACGCTCCGCGGCGGCTCAGCCCCGGCAGGAACGTCAGCTGCAGCGTGGCGACCACCCGCCCGTCGACCTCGCCGACCAGCAGCCGGTTGCGCGGGTCGCGGTCGATCTCGTCGAAGGCCGCCCAGTACCCGTCCGGCAGCGGGTCGCCGAGCGCCTCCCGCGTCGCCCCCAGCGTGTCGTCGGCGAGCAGCTCGACGATGCGCGGGACGTCCTCCCGGCGGGCCGCGCGGACGGTCAGAGCATCGGGGCTCGGTTCTCGCACGTGCTCATCCTGCCGCAGCCGGCCCGCCACTCATCGGCGAGGCGGCGCCCGATCACGCGTCCCGGGATGCCTCGAGGGTCGCCAGCAGCCGCACGGTCTGCTGGATCTGGGCGAAGTAGCGCAGGCAGTCCTCGCACTGCGCCAGGTGGGCGACGAACTCGCGCTGTGCGTCCGGGCTCAAGGCACGCTCGAGGTGGTCGGTGACGAGCTCGACGAGCTCTCTGCACGTCAGCACGGTCACCGCCACTGCTCGCCCACCGCCCGCCCGGAGTGGAACGTGCGGTCCTGACCGAACTGTCACGGAAGCCGCAATGGCGTTACGTGTCGGTCGACCTGGGCGGTCGGAAGTTGCGGAAGGCCGCCATCAGGTCCGCCTTGGCGTGCTCGCTCAGCGAGTCGACCGGCACGTGACCCAGCTCGTCGATGGTGGTCCGCATCTGCTGCAGATAGGCGTCGCAGCCGGGGCACAGCTCGAGGTGCGCCTCGATCTCGGCGACCAGCGTGTCGTCGAGGCTGCCCTCCAGGTAGTCGGTGACGACCTCGACCAGCTCCTTGCAGCTGATCTGCATCCCCGGTTGGGTGGTTTCGGTCACGACGTCACCACGTTCGACAACCCCCGGTAGTAGTCCTCCAGCTCCGCGCGCAGCTTGGCTCGCGCCCGGTGCAGCAGCACTCTCTGGTTGGCCGCGGATAGGTCCAAGGCCTCGCAGACCTCCTCCGCGCTCAGTCCGTGCACGTCCCGCAGGCTGACCACCGTCCGCTGTCGCTCGGGCAGACGGGTGAGGGCGGCGGCAAGCAGCCTCCGGACCTCACCGGCCAGCGCGGAGTCCTCCGGCGACGGCTCCCACGCCTGGGGGGCGCCGACCGGCGTCCAGTTGTCGGCCCAGTGGTCGTCAGGTCCCCGGAACCGGGCCTGGTCGACCGTCGGCCCGCTGTCGCCGATAGGCCCGAGCGAGGACCAGGGCGTCGAGCGGGCCTCCCGTACGCCGCGCGTCTTGCCCAGGTTCGTGAGGATGCGGAAGACCCAGGTGCGCAGCGACGACCGGCCCTCGAACCTGTCCAGGCCCCGTACGACCGCCAGCCACGCCTCCTGCACGATCTCCTCGGCCGAGGCGTCGGTGGAGACGAAGGACCGCGCCACCCGCAGCATCATCGGCGACCACGCATCGACGATCTCCGCGAAAGCCCGCTCGTCGCCGTCGCGGAGCAGGCGCACGAGCGGAGCGTCAGCGCGCTCTTCCTCGGACTGCGTCCGCGGCTGGTCGACCCCGCGCGGCTGCGGCACCTGCGCGAGGGTCGGGTCGGTCGACTCTGGCGGCATGGCTGGAACTTCCCTGCTCGGCCCGTGCCGCGACTCTAGACCCGACCAGGCCGCCTGACGAGCCGCCTCGGTGACTGCCGCCGCGCTCACCGCTCCCCCGCGGCGGCCAGGCGTCGCTCGGCCTCGGAGATCGCCCACGCCGCGTTGACGAGGCCGATGTGGCTGAACGCCTGCGGGAAGTTGCCCAGCAGCTCGCCGGTCGTCGGCTCGACCTCCTCGGCGAGCAGCCCGACGTCGTTGACGAAGGCCGCGGCGCGCTCGAACACCGACCGGGCCCGGTCGACCTGCCCGGACATGGCCAGGGCCTGCGCCAGCCAGAACGTGCAGAGCAGGAACGTGCCCTCCTCGCCGGCCAGCCCGTCGACGCCACCCTCGGTGCGGTAGCGGTAGACGAGCCCCCGCTCGTCGGTCAGCCGCTCGTCGATGGCGTCGATGGTGGCCAGCATCCGTGGGTCGTCGGCGGGCAGGAAGCCCACGATGGCCATCATCAGGTTGGAGGCGTCGAGCCCGGTCGACCCGACGTACTGGGTGAAAGCGCCCGCCTCGTCGCTCCAGCCGTCGCGCACGACGGTTTCCCAGATCTGGTCACGGCTCGTCTTCCAGGAGTCCACCCGGTCGGCCGCGCCGAGCCGGTCGGACAACGCGATCGCGCGGTCCAGCGCCACCCAGCACATGACCTTCGAGTACAGGAAGTGCTGCGGGTCGCCGCGCACCTCCCAGATCCCCTGGTCCTTCTCGACCCACTGTGCGGCGGCCGTGTCGGCGCACGCCACGAGGAAGGCTCGGGTCTGCTCGTCCAGCTCGGTCAGCTGGTCGGCCAGCCGGTGCGCCGCGCCCAGCAGCTCGCCGTACACGTCGATCTGCTGCTGGTCCCAGGCGCCGTTGCCGACCCGCACCGGGCGGCTGTCCTTCCAGCCCTCGAGATGCGCCAGCTCCCGCTCGGACAGGTCGTGCTCGCCACCGATGCCGAACATGATCTGCAGGCCCTGCCCCGGCCCGATCCCGGAGGCGGCAGCTGTCGTCATGAAGGCGAAGAAGTCGTCGGCCTCGTCCGGGCACGCCGACACCCAGAGCGCCTCCATCGTGAAGCTGGCGTCCCGCACCCAGGAGTAGCGGTAGTCCCAGTTGCGCTCGCCGCCGATGCCCTCGGGCAGCGACGTGGTCGCGGCCGCGACGATCGCGCCGCTGGGCTGGAACGACATGCCCTGCAGCACCCGGCCGCTGTGGTGCACGAGGTCCGCCCACGGGCCGTCGTAGGCCTGGTGCAGCGCCGACCACGACCGCCACGCCGCGACGGTGGCGTCGACCACTGCGGCGAGCTCGTCCTGCGACCACACCCGCGCCGCGGTCTGCTCCAGCGTCGTGCGGTGCAGGGCGAGGTGGACGCTCTCACCGGAGCCGAGCGTGAGCCGGCCGCGGGCGCGGCCCGCGTCCAGCGAGAGCACGACCGGGGTGGTCAGCACCAGCCAGTCCGCGCCGCCACGCGCGGTCACCCCGCCCGCGACCGGGGCGAGCAACGGCACGACGAGCCCGTACTCCGGCCGGGGCCGGTAGTCGACCTCCACCTCGACCTGGCCGGACGTGCAGGTGAGCCGGCGCACCAGGAGGTGCGGCACGTCGTGACCGAGGCGGTGGCCGCCGTTGTCCGGCCCCATCGCCAGCAGGTCGGTCAGGACGAGGGTGCCGCCGGCGGTCGTGAAGGTGGTCTCGAGCACCAGCGTGCGGTCGACGTAGCGCCGGCTGACCTCCCACTCCCCGACCGGCCGCACCTGCCAGTGCCCGGCCTGCTCGCCGAGCAGCCGCCCGAACACCGATGGGCTGTCGAACCGGGGGAAGCTCAGCCACTCGACCGAGCCGGCCGAGTCCACCAGCGCGCTGGAGTGGCGGTCGGACAGCAGGGCGTGCTCGGCGATGGGGGTCCTGGACATCTGAGGCGCTCCGATCGGTCTCGACGTACCCGACCAGTCGTCCCGTGGTCACGGGCGTTACGTAACGGCGAGAGTCCTCGCGGGACGGACCCGTATGCATGACTCCCAGCGCGGGGCGACCGTCGGTTCCGGCAGGCTCGCCGTTCCTGTCAGCTCGCTCGTCGTCCCTCTCGTGGCCGCCCTCGGTGCGGCCGCCTTCCTCGCCTGGAAGCCGGGGGTGGCCAGGTCCATGCTCGGAAGCCCCCGCGCGGTCGGGTTCACGCTCCTGGTCGGCGCGCTGGTCGTCGGCCTCGGCTGGCTGCTGCCGCGGCTGGGTCGCGGACCGCGGCTCACGGTGGCGGCGCAGGCGGTGCCGGCCCTGCTCGCCTTCGCACTGACCGTGGCGCCCAGCTTCCGGGACGTGACGGTGGACGAGGCCTTCCCCGCCGCGGCCCCCGGCGTCACCGCCGCGGCCGGCGCCGACTCGGCTGCCACCCAGGTCACGTCGCAAGGCGCGCTGCGCGGCATCGACCACGACGCGACCGGCGACGTGCTGCTGGCGCAACGGCCGGACGGCTCGTACGTCGTGCGGCTGGCCAGTCTGGACGTCGAGCCAGGTCCCGACTACCAGGTCCACCTGGTGCCGGGTGCCGGGGCGACGTCGCCCGGCGACGGCACCCACCTCGGTCGGCTGCGCGGCAACAAGGGCAACCAGAACTACGACGTGCCCGTCTCGGCGACCGTCACGACTCCCCTGACCGTTCTCATCTGGTGCCGTGCCTTCGCCGTGCCGGTGGCGGCGGCCACCCTGCGCTGATCCGGCTTCGCCAGGAAGGGAGCGACCCATGCGCGCGGACCTGACCCCGGGACGCGGCTTCCCCGACCTCGAGCTGCCCGACCACACCGGCGTCATCCGGACGCTCAGCGAGCTCGCCGAGGGCGACCCGCTCGTGCTGAGCTTCTTCCGCGGCTGGTGGTGCCCGAAGGAGCAGGCGTTCTTCCGCGGTCTGGCCCGGCTGCAGGAGGAGGTCGAGGTCGCCTACTCCCGGCTGGTGTCGGTCAGCGTCGACCCGCCGGGCGAGCTGTCTGCGTTCCGGGCCGGCCTTGGCGCGCGCTGGACCTTCCTGTCCGATCAGGACCGCAGGTACCTCGACGCGCTCGGCCTGCGGGAGACGACCGACACGCTCTACCGGCCCTACGTCCCGACCACGTTCACGCTGCGGCCGGACCTCGCGATCCACTCCGTCTACAACGGCTACTGGTTCTGGGGCCGGCCCACGCACGAGGACCTGCGCCAGGACCTGCGCGCCATCACGATGGCCGTGCGGTCCGACTGGGAGGTGCCGGCATGAGCTGGTGCTGGTTCGCCCAGGTGCCGCTGCCGCCTGGCGGCGCCCGGGCCTCGGCGGCGGTCTCCGACAGGGACGACCGGGCCGCGGGGTTCTTCGCCGTCTGGCCGCCCGGCCGCAAGCCGGTGCGCCACGCCGTACGGATGGACTCCCGGTTCGTCGACCCCGAGGGCGGGCCCGCCTGGGTGTCGGTCGTCCTGCTGGACCGGGACCGGTCCCCGCTCTTCGACGACCCGGCGGTCTCCGGCGCCCTGCGCGCCGTGCTGGCCGGTCCTCCGGCCGACGGGGTGAGCACCTTCGTGCGGGACTCGTCGCACTTCGCCGGCGCGCTGACGGTGCGGCGTACGCGGCCGCAGGACCTGCGCGACGACCCGTTCGCCCGGCTCGGCCCGGCGAGGCTGCTGCACGTCGGAGCCGGCATCTTCGGACGGGCACGGCCGGTGCCCGGACCCGTCATCCAGCGGTACGGCGGCCAGCCTTGGCCCGCGGCCGGGTTCTGACGTAACACGCACAATCGCCAGGGGACAGACACCTGTTGCGCCGCGACTCCAGGACGAGGAGACAGCCGGATGGACGAGTACGACGTGGTCGTGATCGGGGGCGGGCCGGCCGGAGAGAACGCGGCTGGACGATGCGCGGACGGCGGCCTGTCGGTCGCGCTGGTCGAGCGCGAGCTGGTCGGGGGCGAATGCTCCTACTGGGGGTGCGTGCCCAGCAAGACGCTCATCCGGCCCGGGGACGTGCTGGC
>DASVBJ010000251.1:0-8950 GCA_036375895.1 Actinomycetes bacterium
GATCTACCTCGCGTTCCTGCAGCCCGGCGACACGGTGATGGGCATGGCGCTGCCGATGGGCGGTCACCTGACCCACGGGTGGAGCGTGTCGGCGACCGGGAAGTGGTTCCGGGCCGTGCAGTACGGCGTGCGCAAGGAGACCGGCCGGGTCGACATGGACGACGTCCGCGAGCTGGCCCTCAAGGAGCGGCCCAAGGTCATCTTCTGCGGAGGCACCGCGATCCCGCGCACCATCGACTTCCCGGCGTTCGCCGAGATCGCTCGTGAGGTCGACGCGGTGCTCGTCGCCGACATCGCGCACATCGCCGGGCTCATCGCCGGTGGCGCGCACCCCTCACCCGTCGGGCACGCCGGGGTCATCTCGACCACCACGCACAAGACGTTGCGCGGCCCGCGGGGCGCCATGCTCATGAGCACCGCCGAGCACGCCTCCGCTCTGGACAAGGCGGTGTTCCCCGGCCTGCAAGGCGGCCCGCACAACCACACCACCGCCGCGATCGCGGTCGCGCTCAAGGAGGCCTCCACCGAGGAGTTCCGCCGCTACGCCCACGCGGTCGTCGACAACGCCGTGGCGCTCGGCGAGGCCCTCGCCGAGCGCGGCTTCGACCTGGTCTCCGGCGGCACCGACAACCACTTGCTGCTCGTCGACCTGGCCAACAAGGACATCCCCGGGAAGAAGGCCGCCAAGGCGCTCGACCGGGCCGGCATCGAGCTCAACTACAACACCGTGCCGTTCGACCCTCGCAAGCCGTTCGACCCGTCCGGCGTCCGGCTCGGCACGGCCGCGGTCACCTCGCGCGGCATGACCACCGCGGACATGGGCCGCATCGCGGGCTGGATCGACCAGGCGGTCGAGGCCGAGCGGGCCGGGGACGAGGCGGCGATCGAGAAGCTCGCGGCCGAGGTGCACGAGTTCGCCCGGGCGTTCCCGATGCCCGGCCTCTCCGGCTGACAGGCGACAATCACCCGCATGGAGATCTGGCCCGGCACCGCCTACCCGCTCGGCGCGACCTTCGACGGGGCCGGCACGAACTTCGCCCTGTTCTCCGAGGTCGCAGACCGGGTCGAGCTCTGCCTGTTCGACGAGGTGGGCGGGGGCAAGGGCAGCCGCCGGCTGACCGAGACCCGCGTCGACCTCCCCGAGGTCGACGGGTTCGTCTGGCACGGCTACCTGCCCCGCGTCGGCCCCGGCCAGCGCTACGGCTTCCGCGTCCACGGCCCGCGCGACCCCAAGTGGGGGCTGCGCTGCAACCCATCGAAGCTGCTGCTCGACCCCTACGCAAAGGCGGTCGAGGGCCAGGTCGACTGGGCCGAGTCGCTCTTCGACTACCGCTTCGCGTCACCCACCCGCGTCAACCAGCTCGACTCGGGCCGGCACGCCCCGAAGTCGGTCGTCATCAACCCGTTCTTCGACTGGCAGAAGGACCGCAACCCCGGGACGCCGTACCACCAGACGGTGATCTACGAGGCGCACGTGCGCGGCCTGACCATGCAGCACCCCGCGCTCCCCGACGCGATCAGAGGAACGTACGCCGGGATCGCGCACCCAGCGATCATCGAGCACCTCCACCGGCTGGGCGTGACGGCGATCGAGCTGATGCCGGTGCACCAGTTCGTGCAGGACCACCACCTCATCGAGCGCGGCCTGTCCAACTACTGGGGTTACAACACCATCGGGTTCTTCGCGCCGCACAACGCCTACTCCTCGAGCGGCCAGCGCGGCGGGCAGGTGCTGGAGTTCAAGTCGATGGTCCGCGAGCTGCACGCGGCGGGCATCGAGGTCATCCTCGACGTCGTCTACAACCACACGGCCGAGGGCAACCAGATGGGCCCGACCCTGTCGTTCCGCGGCATCGACAACCACGCCTACTACCGGCTCGTCGACGGCGACCCGGAGCACTACTACGACACGACCGGCACCGGGAACACGCTGCTCATGCGCCACCCCCACGTGCTGCAGCTGATCATGGACTCGCTGCGCTACTGGGTCCTCGACATGCACGTGGACGGGTTCCGGTTCGACCTGGCCTCGACGCTGGCCCGGCAGTTCCACGAGGTCGACCGGCTCTCGGCCTTCTTCGACCTCGTGCAGCAGGACCCTGTCATCTCCCAGGTCAAGCTGATCGCCGAGCCGTGGGACGTCGGCGAGGGCGGCTACCAGGTCGGCAACTTCCCGCCGCTGTGGACCGAGTGGAACGGTCGCTACCGCGACACGGTCCGCGACTTCTGGCGCGGCGAGCCGGCGACCCTGGCCGAGTTCGCGTCCCGGCTCACCGGGTCGGCGGACCTCTACCAGGAGGACGGCCGGCGGCCTATCGCGTCCGTCAACTTCGTCACGGCACACGACGGGTTCACCCTCAACGACCTCGTGTCGTACAACGAGAAGCACAACGACGCCAACGGCGAGGGGAACGCCGACGGCGAGAGCCACAACCGGTCCTGGAACTGCGGCGCCGAGGGGCCGACCGAGGACATCGACGTCATCACGCTGCGCGAGAAGCAGAAGCGGAACTTCCTCACGACCCTGTTCCTGTCCCAGGGCGTGCCGATGCTGCTGCACGGTGACGAGTTCGGCCGCACGCAAGCCGGCAACAACAACGTCTACTGCCAGGACAACCCGATCGCCTGGGTCGACTGGGAGGACGCCCGCGACAACTGGACGCTGACCGAGTTCGTCGAGACGCTGTCGCGGCTGCGGCGCGAGCACACGGTGTTCCGCCGGCGCCGGTTCTTCCAGGGTGACCCGGCCCGCGGCTCGGAGAGCGAGCTCGGGGACATCGCGTGGTTCACACCGGCCGGCGAGCACATGACCGACAGCGACTGGCAGGTCGGCTTCGCGCGGTCGCTCGCCGTGTTCCTCAACGGCGAGGCCATCGCCGAGCCGGACGCGCGGGGCGAGCGGATCGTCGACGACTCGTTCCTGCTCCTCTTCAACGCCCACCACGAGGACATGGCCTTCACGGTGCCCCGCGAGATCTACGGCGAGCGCTGGGAGACCGTGGTCGACACCGCGGCGCCGGTCGTGGTCGACCGCGCGACCGCGAAGGCCGGCGAGCCCGTCACCGTCGAGGCCCGTTCCATCCTCGTCCTGCGCCGCGTCGTCTGATGGCGGTCCGCCCGAGCCCACCGACCGCCACCTACCGCCTCCAGCTGCGTCGTGAGTTCGGCTTCGCCGACGCGACCGCGGTGCTGGACTACCTCGACGCCCTCGGCGTCTCGCACGTCTACCTCTCACCCGTGCTGCAGGCAGCACCGGGCTCCACCCACGGCTACGACGTGGTCGACCACAGCCGGCTCAGCGTCGAGCTCGGCGGGGCGGATGCCTTCCGCAGGCTGAGCGACACCGCCGCCGGGCAGCGGATGGGTGTCGTCGTCGACGTGGTGCCCAACCACATGGCGGTGCCCACCCCGGCCTCCCTCAACGCGGCGCTCTGGTCGGTGCTGCGGGACGGGCCCGCCTCGCCGTACGCGCACTGGTTCGACGTCGACTGGGCGGCACAGGAGCGGGCTCTGCTCATGCCCGTCCTCGGCCGGCGGGTCGGCGACTGCGTCCGGGACGGCGAGATCACGCTCGACACGTCCGAGACCGAGCCGGTGGTCCGCTACTACGACCACGCCTTCCCCGTCCGCCGCGGCACCGAGGACCTGCCGCTTCCCGAGCTCCTCGACCGGCAGTTCTACCGGCTCGCGCACTGGCGGGTCGGCGACGAAGAGCTCAACTACCGGCGGTTCTTCGACATCGACACCCTCGCCGGGCTGCGGGTCGAGGACGGCCGGGTCTTCGCCGAGACGCATGCGGTCCTGCTGGCGCTGGTCGCCGAGGGCCGCGTCCACGGCCTGCGCATCGACCACCCCGACGGGCTCGCCGACCCGCGGGGATACCTGCGCCGCCTCGCCGACGCGACCCATGGCGCCTGGGTGGTCGTCGAGAAGATCCTCGAGGGCGACGAGACCCTGCCGCTCGACTGGCCGTGCGCCGGCACGACCGGATACGACGCCCTGCTGCGTGCCGGCGGCGTCTTCGCCGACCCGGCCGGGGCGCCGGCGCTGACGAGCCTGTACGCCGGGATCACCGGCGAGCCCACGGAGTTCACCGGGGTCGTCGAGGAGGCGAAGCGCTGGGTCGTCGAGCACGGCCTGGCGGCCGAGGTGCACCGCCTGGTCGAGGTGGCGGCGACGGTCTGCCAGGAGCACCTCGAGCTGCGCGACCACACCCGGCGTGGCCTGCGCGAGGCGCTCGTCGAGCTGCTCGTCGCCTTCCCCGTCTACCGGGCGTACGTCGTGCCCGGCGAGAGCGCGCCCGCCGAGGCCCGGGCGGTGCTCGCGACCGCCGCGAAGACCGCCCGCGACCGGCTGCCCGAAGACCGCCACGACACGCTCGACCTCGTCGTACGGCTCGCACTCGGTGAGGTGGGCCGCGGGCACCACCGCGACGAGTTCGTTGTCCGCTTCCAGCAGACCTGCGGCCCGGTGATGGCCAAGGGCGTGGAGGACACCGCCTTCTACCGGTGGCTCCGCCTCACCGCCCTCAACGAGGTCGGCGGCGACCCGACCCATCTCGGGGTGGCGCCCGGTGAGCTGCACGACTGGGCGGCCCGCCAGCAGCACGACTGGCCGCTCGCCATGACGACCCTGTCGACGCACGACACGAAGCGCTCCGAGGACGTGCGGGCCCGGCTGCTCGCCCTCACCGAGGTAGCCGGCGAGTGGGGCGCGCTGCTGGCCGACCTGCGCGCCCGCACGGCCGAGCTACGGCCGGACGAACTCGACCCGAACACCGAGTACCTCGTCTGGCAGACGTTGCTGGGCGTGTGGCCGTTGGACGCCGCACGGCTCACCGGCTACCTCGAGAAGGCCACCCGTGAGGCCAAGCGCCACACGACGTGGACCGACCCGAACCCGGCGTACGACGCGGCCGTCCGGCGGTTCGCCGAGAGCCTGCTCGCCGACGAGGGGGCGATGGGCGACGTGGCGGCCTTCGTGGACCGGCTCGCGCCGGCCTTCCGCGTCAACGTCCTCGGGCAGAAGCTCGTCCAGCTGACGCTGCCCGGCGTGCCGGACGTCTACCAGGGCTGCGACCTCGTGGACCTCTCCCTCGTCGACCCGGACAACCGGCGCCGGGTCGACTACGCCGTACGCCGTGACCGGCTGGCCCGCCTCGACGACGGCCGCGCCCCGGCCGACCTGGACGACGAGAAGCTGCTCGTCGTGTCCCGCGTGCTGCGGCTGCGACGAGAGCGGCCCGAGTGGTTCGGCGCGGCCGCGACGTACGAGCCGGTCACCGCGAGCAGCCCGCACGCGCTCGCCTTCGCGCGGTCCGGCCACGTGGTCACCGTCGCCACGCGGCTGCCGATCGGGTTGGAGCGCTCGGGCGGTTGGGGCGACGCGACGGTGACCCTGCCGGCGGGGCACTGGACCGACCGGCTGACCGGCCGGGAGCACCACGGGGGCGAGCTCCGCCTCGCCGAGCTGCTGGACGTCCTGCCGGTCGCGCTGCTCACCACGCCCTGAGCGTCGGCGTCCAGCCGCCCGCCGACAGCCCGCTGTCGGAGGCGTACTGTCGAGGGCGCGGAGCCAGTCAGGCTCCCAACCAGGGAGCACCCATGGCCGACAAGTCGCCCCGACAGCACATGTCCAAGAAGGCGGGCAAGTCCCTCAAGGAGAAGCGCGCCGAGAAGCAGGCGAAGGCGGACACCAAGAAGATCGAGATCATCCCGCCCGGCAAACGGCACTAAGGGGCCCGCCTCCGCTGCACCCGTAGCGGCCCCCGGCCGAGTTGGTGTGGAGCGGGGTGAGGCACCGGCGGCTGGGTAGGTTCGCTCGCTGTGAGCGTCTTCTCGGTCTGGTCCCCTACCGCGGCCTCGGTCTCGGTCGCCGTCGACGGCACGGCGCGTGCCCTGCGCCGCACCGACGGCGGGTGGTGGACGCTCGACGTTCCCGAGGTCGGGCACGGCACGGACTACGCGTTCCTCGTCGACGACGACCCGAGGCCGCTGCCGGACCCTCGCTCGCGGTGGCAGCCGCACGGTGTCCACGGCGCCAGCCGGGTCTACGACCACGGTCGGTTCCGCTGGTCCGACGCCGGCTGGCGGGGCGTGCAGCTGCCGGGCGCCGTCTTCTACGAGCTGCACGTCGGCACGTTCACCCCCGAGGGCACCCTCGACGCGGCGATCGGGCGCCTCGACCACCTGGTCGAGCTCGGCGTCGACCTGGTCGAGCTGATGCCGGTGGGCGCGTTCCCGGGGGTGCACGGCTGGGGGTACGACGGGGTGCACCCGTACGCCGTCCACGAGCCGTACGGCGGGCCGGACGCGCTGAAGCGGTTCGTCGACGCCTGCCATGCACGGGGGCTCGGCGTGGTGCTCGACGTCGTCTACAACCACCTGGGACCGAGCGGGAACTACCTGTCGCGGTTCGGCCCCTACTTCACCGACCGGCACCAGACCCCCTGGGGCTCGGCGGTCAACCTCGACGACGAGGGCTCGCCGGAGGTGCGCCGCTGGATCGTCGACAACGCCGTGATGTGGCTGCGCGACTTCCACGTGGACGGGCTGCGCCTGGACGCGGTGCACGCCCTCCTGGACGACGGCCCGGAGCACCTGCTGAGCCGGCTCTCCCGGGAGGTGGACGCCCTGTCCACGCACCTGCGGCGCCCGCTGCTGCTCGTCGCCGAGTCCGACCTCAACCAGCCCGCGACGGTCACCCCCCGCGACTGCGGCGGCCTCGGCATGACCGCCCAGTGGAGCGACGACTTCCACCACGCGCTGCACACGCTGCTCACCGGCGAGGGGCAGGGGTACTACGCCGACTTCGCCGCGGACCCCTACGACGCGCTGGAGCGCACGCTCACCGCCGCCTTCTTCCACGCCGGGACGTGGTCGTCGTTCCGAGGCGCTGACCACGGCGCGCCGGTCGACCGCGCCCGCACCCCGGCGTACCGCTTCCTCGGCTACCTGCAGGACCACGACCAGGTCGGCAACCGCGCCACCGGTGACCGCATCACCGCGACCATCTCGACCGGCCTGGCCATGGTCGGCGCGGCGCTCGTGCTCACCTCGCCCTTCACGCCGATGCTGTTCATGGGCGAGGAGTGGGCGGCCTCGACACCGTGGCAGTTCTTCACCGACCACGAGGACCCTGATCTGGCCGAGGCGGTCCGGGCCGGGCGTCGGCGGGAGTTCGCGGCCCACGGCTGGGCGGCCGACGAGGTGCCCGACCCGCAGGACCCCGAGACGGTGCGCGCCTCCACGCTCGACTGGGACGAGCGGGCCCGGCCGCCGCACGCGCGGCTGCTCGACTGGCACCGGCGGCTGCTCGCCCTCCGCCGCGCCGAGCCCGAGCTGTCCGATCCGCGCCTCGACCGGGTGCGGGTGTTGCACTCCCGCGCCGAGGGCTGGGTCGTCGTCCACCGCGGTTCGCTGCGGGTGGCGTGCAACCTGGGCCCGACCGCGCGGCGCGTGCCACTGGACGGGCCGGTGACCGGGGTGCTGCTCACGTCGTACGACGAGCAGGGCCGGCCGGACGGCGACGACACCCGGGTGGAGCTGCCCCGCGAGTCGGTGGCCGTGGTCCGCGTGGCAGGCTCGGGCACATGACGTCCGAAGGTCTCCTCGGTGCACTGTTCGTCGGGCTGATAATCGGCGCGCTTGGGCGTCTCGTCGTGCCCGGCCGGCAGCCCATCGGGTGCCTGCTCACTCTCGTCCTCGGCGTAGTCGGCGCAGTGGGCGGGCTGGCGATCGCCGACGCCGCGGGCATCACCTGGTGGCTGCTCGTGCTCGCCTGCCAGGTCGGCGTCGCCGCGGTCGGCGTTGCGCTCGTGGCGGCTGCGTTGCGGGGGCCGCGCTACCGGTCGCCCCGTCTGTGAACGGCGACGTGCTGGTCGACGCCGCGACGTTCACCGTCGGCGCGGGCGACCGGGCGCCGGCGGTGCTCCATCGTTCTGGCGCGGCGCCGCCGCTGCGGTGCGCCAGCCTGCTGAAGCCGTTGCTGTTCTGGGCCGCGGCGGGTCTGCCCGGCCCGGCTGCGGACGAGGGCCGTTGGGCGGAGCTCGCCGGGCCCGCGGTCGCGCACAGCGCCAACGACCCGACGGTGACGGTCTGGGACGGCTGCGGTCGTGATGCGCTGCTCGACCGGCTGGCCGAGCTCGGCGGGACGCGCTGGCGGTGCGACCCGTCGGCGACGCCGACCTTCGGCAAGGTGCTGGTGCGGGCGACCGAGGTCGCCGGGGCCTACGCCCGCCTTGCGGTGTCCGCCCGCGAAGGCGACGCGGTCGCCGGCCGGCTGCTCGGCTGGATGCGGACCGTGGCCGACCGACAGACGTTCGGGGCGCGCGCGGCGGCGGCCACCTCGTTGGGAGTCGACCCTTCGGTGGTTGCCGTGAAGTCCGGGTGGTTCTGCGACACGGACGAGGTCTCGGCCCGCACCCACGCCGTCACCGTGACGACGCTGCCCGACGGCTCGGTGCGCGGCACAGCGGTGCTGACGGCGGTGCCTCTCGGAGCCGAGGAGCGCGCGGAGTACACCGCCACCTACCGCGAGGGCGATGAGGTGCTGCCGGTGCACGAGCGGCTCGCCGGACCGCTGATCGCCTCGACCACGCAGGGCCTGCTCACCTCGCTGCCCGCCTGACCGCCACCGCCGGCCGTGCGAGGATCGCGCCATGCGCCGCCTGCACCCGACGTACGACGAGTCGGTCGACCTGGTCGAGGCCTACGCCTACCCCACCGGCCGCCCTTGGGTGCGGTCGAACATGGTGTCCTCGGTCGACGGCTCGGCAGTCGTCGACGGACGGTCGGGCGGCCTGTCGAGCGCCGCGGACAAGCAGGTGTTCGGGGTGCTGCGCGGGCTGTGTGACGTCGTGCTGGTCGGTGCGGGCACCGCACGCAAGGAGGGCTACCGGGCGCCGCGGCCGAAGCCTGACTACGCGGACCTGCGCGCATCGCTCGGCCAA
>DASVBJ010000257.1:0-5730 GCA_036375895.1 Actinomycetes bacterium
GCTGCCCGGCACCACCGTGAACCGGTTCTGCGCCTCCTCGGTGCAGACCTCGCGGATGGCCTTCCACGCGATCAAGGCCGGCGAGGGGCACGCCTTCGTCTCGGCCGGTGTCGAGTGCGTGTCCCGCTACCCCGCGTTCACCGGCGCCGGTGCCGGCAGCGAGCAGTTCCACAACCCGCTGTTCGAGGAGGCCAAGGCCCGGACCGCGGCCACCGCGGAGTCGAACGAGACCTGGCACGACCCGCGCGAGGACGGCAAGCTCCCCGACGTCTACATGTCGATGGGGCAGACCGCGGAGAACCTCGCCACCGCCCGGGGCATCAGCCGCCAGGAGCAGGACGAGTTCGGCGTGCGCTCGCAGAACCTCGCCGAGAAGGCCATCGCCAACGGCTTCTTCGAGCGGGAGATCACCCCGGTGACCACGCCCGACGGCACCGTGGTCAGCAAGGACGACGGGCCACGCCCGGGCGTGACGATGGACGGCGTCGCCGGCCTGAAGACGGTGTTCCGGGAGCACGGCACGATCACCGCCGGCAACTGCTGCCCCCTCAACGACGGCGCCGCGGCAGTCGTGATCATGTCGGACACCCGCGCCAAGGAGCTCGGCCTGACCCCGCTCGCCCGCATCGTCGCGACCGGCGTCTCCGGCCTGTCCCCGGAGATCATGGGTCTCGGGCCGGTCGAGGCGTCCAAGCGGGCGCTCGCCAACGCCGGCATGGGCATCGGCGACATGGACCTCGTCGAGATCAACGAGGCGTTCGCCGCCCAGGTGATCCCGTCCTACCGCGACCTCGGCATCGACATCGACCGGCTCAACGTCAACGGCGGCGCGATCGCGCTCGGCCACCCGTTCGGCTCGACCGGCGCCCGGATCACCACGACCCTGCTCAACGGCCTGCAGTTCCACGACAAGGAGTGGGGCCTCGAGACGATGTGCGTCGGCGGCGGTCAGGGCATGGCCATGATCGTCCAGCGACTGAGCTGACCCCGCCTCGTCCCTCCCGTCAGACATCCCAGGGCGTTGGGGGTCAAGCCGCGCCTGAAGATCACCAGCGACCTTGTCGCGACGACACGCCGGCGTGTCGCACCAGAAGGTCGCTCGCGAGGTGGTCAGTCGACCCTGCACGCTGCGGCGTTGGCGACAGCTGACCCCGCCCCGGGACCCCGCCCCCTAGAGCGCCCGGCGCAGCTCGGCGAGCCGGCCCGCCGCGTCGCCCACCACCTCGCCGACCGGTCGCCGGCCGGCCCGGGTCCACACCGGCGCGTCCACGGGCAGGCCGTCGGCCGCCGCGAGCAGGTCGTGGCCGGTCACGGCCAGCTGGTCGCCGACCGCGAAGTCCGACAGCTCCGGGACGACCCGCCAGGTCGGCTCGCCGGCCGCGGTGCGCTCCTCGATGCCCTGTGCGGCGTCGGCCAGCACCTGCGCCACGGCGCGGGCGGCCGCGGCCCGGGACGGGTGCGGCGGCAGCGCCGCGGCGAGCCGTGCCTGGGACAGGCTGCGCAGTCGGTCGGCCACCCGGCGTACGTCCGCGGCGAGCTCCGCGGTCTCGAGCACGGCAGCACCGGGGGCCGGATCGGACGACACGCCGGGAGACTACCCGCGACGCGCAAACAGGACTTGTGCCCCGCGGGTGCGGTCGGGCAGGCTCGGACCATGGACCGCTGACGAGATCCACTGGAGGCGCTCGATGTCCCTGAACCACTCCGAGGCAACGCATAAGCAGCTGATCGAGCGGGTGCCGCAGGCAACCGGACGAGATCTGCCCGAGTGGTTCAAGGCCCTCGAAGCCGGCCCAGCCCTGCTGCGGTTCGAGGAACGCGTCAACTGGTTGCGCGACGAGCACAACCTCTCCCACGGCCACGCCACCGCGATCGTGCACGAGCACGACATGGTCCGGGCGCACCGCCGGTCGCACTGACCGCCGGGTGACGCCCGACGAGGCGCGGGCCTTCCTACGCGACAACCACCGCGTGGTCATGGCCACCTTCCGCGCCGACGGCCGGCCCCAGCTCTCGCCGGTCACCGCGGTTGTCGACGGCGAGGGACGGGTCGTCATCTCCTCCCGCGAGACGGCGATCAAGGTCAAGAACCTGCGGCGCGACCCGCGCATCTCGTTGTGCCTGCTGAACGACGGCTTCTACGGCGAGTGGGGGCAGGTCGAGGGACACGCCGAGATCGTGTCCCTGCCCGAGGCGATGGAGCCGCTGGTCGACTACTACCGGCGGGCCTCCGGCGAGCACCCCGACTGGGACGACTACCGGGCCGCGATGGTGCGCGACCGGCGGGTCGTCGTGCGCTTCGCCATCGAGCGCGCCGGCCCGACCGTGGCCGGCTGACCGCAGACCACGGCGTACGACGAGGAAGGCCGCCGCCCCGGGTGGGGTCGGCGGCCTCCGTCGTGAGCGGCAGTGGGGCTAGTCGCTGCCGCGGAGGATCGCGATGAGCCGCAGCATCTCGATGTACAGCCACACCAGGGTGACCACGAGGCCGAACGCCGCCAGCCAGGAGTAGCGCTCCGGGAGGCCGTTGCGGACACCCTGCTCGGCGAAGTCGAAGTCGAGGATCAGCATCGCCGCGGCGAGGCCGACCGCGAACAGCCCGATGGCGAAGCCGAGGGGGCCCTGGCGGAGCCCGAAGTCACCGCCGCCGCCGAACATGATCACCACGAGGTTGATCAGGCAGAAGACGAGGTAGCCGCCCATCGCGATGAGCACGGTGCGCTGGAACTTCGGCGTCACCCGCACCTTGCCGCTCTTGTACGCGAAGAGGGCGACCGCGAACACCGACAGGGTGCCGAGGATGGCCTGCGGGACGATGCCGGGCCAGTTGGTGTCGAACGCCCGGCTGATGCCGCCGAGGAACAGACCCTCCGCGCCGGCGTAGGCCAGGACCAGCGCCGCGTTGGTGGACTGCTTGAAGGACACGACCAGACCGAGCACCAGGCCGGCGATGAGCCCGCCGAAGGTGAGCAGCGGGTTCTGCAGCACGTAGTTGAGGCCCGCCAGCGGCAGCAGCACGGCGAACATCAGGCCGGTCTTGATGACGACGTCGTCCATCGTCATGCGGCCGGTCTGCACCCCCGTCGCGGAGGGCGCGGCGTACATCTCCTCGAGCTGCTGCGCCGTCGCCGTCGCGGGCGGCGCCTCGTTGAACGTCGCATAGCCGCGGCGCGAGAAGGCCTCGCTGCGGTTGAAGACGGGGTTCCTGCTCTCCATGTCTTCCCTCCGGGAAAGCCCGCACGGCGCGGGATGTCGTAGCACCCTAACGTGAGCCGGGCCGGCCAGGTTCCCGGCCGAGCGGGCGAAATGTCGGACTCAGCGCCGGGCATTGACGGTACCCGGAGCGGGACTCGAACCCGCATGCCTTGCGGCGGATCCTTTTAAGGGACCTGTGTCTGCCAGTTCCACCATCCGGGCGCAGCGCCAACACTAGGCCAGCGGCGCGCTCTCAGAGGTACACCCGCCGTGGGTGCACGGCGTGTGCACCCGCCACCCGGTCCAGGAACAGCAGGCCGTCGAGATGGTCGACCTCGTGCTGGAAGGCCCGTGCCTCGAAGGCGTCGGTCTCGACGGTGAGCGCCTCCCCCGTGCCAGGCACCACGCCCGACAGGACCAGCCGGGTCGCCCGCTTCACGTCGCCGGTGAGGTCGGGCACCGACATGCACCCCTCCCGGCCGCGCTCCCAGCGGGTCGCCGACACCACCAGCGGGTTGGCCAGCACGAGCGGCCCGTGGCAGGTGCGTGCCTTCGGGTGCCCGGTCACGTCGAGCGAGAAGACCCGCAGCGACTCCCCCACCTGCGGCGCGGCCAGGCCCACACAGCCGGGCGACACGCGCTGGGTGGCGAGCAGGTCGGCGGCCAGGGCGACGACGTCCTCGTCGAGGGGGTCGACCTCTGCGGCCGGTGCGGACAGGACCGGGGCGGGCGCGCGTACGACGGGGCGGACCCGACCGGCCGGCAGGTGCGAGAGAGCCACCGGCTCAGAGCACGTCGGTCTCGAGGGGGCGCAGCGAGGCGTCGACGCCGAGCGACCGGGCGACCTCCCGCAGGCGGTCGGTGAGCGCGGCGACGTCGACCGTCGCCGGCAGCTCGACCTCGGCCAGCAGCACGTAGAGCCCGCCCGACAGCCGGGTGCTGAGGTCGGTGATGTTGCCGCCCACCGACGCGACGAGCGAGGTGACCGCGGACACGATGCCGGGCCGGTCAGCGCCGTGCACGGACAGCAGGTGGGCCGCCCCGAGCGGCTCCGGCTCGGCCTCCTCCGGGACCTCGCGCACGGTGACGAGCAGCGAGCCGTCGGCCGTCATCGGCTGCAGCGCGCGCTCGACCTCGGCCGCCCCTTCCGGCGAGGACACGAGCAGCACCATGGCGAAGTGCCCGCGCAGGATCGTCATCGTCGAGTCCTCGAGGTTGCCCCGGAGGCCGGCGAGGATGCCCGTGGCCTCGGCGATGATGCCGGGCCGGTCGTGGCCGACGACGGTGACGGCGAGCAGGCTCATCGGGTCGCCTCGCTGAACTCGTCACGTGGTCGCTGCAGCGACCCGAGGGACACCACGTCCCGCCGGAAGAACAGGGCGAGGGTCCAGTCGAGCACGACCCGCACCTTCCGGTTGAGGGTGGGCACCCGGCTGACGTGGTAGGTCCGGTGCATGAACCACGCCGGCCAGCCGCGCAGCTTGATGCCGTAGATCTGGGCGACGCCCTTGTGCAGGCCCAGCGACGCCACCGACCCGGCGTACTTGTGCGCATAGGGCTTGGGCTCGCGCCCGTGCAGGACCAGCGCGAGGTTGTCGCCGAGGCGACGAGCCTGCCGTACGGCGTGCTGGGCGCTCGGTCCGGTGGTCTTGCCCTGGCCGGCGGTCAGGTCAGGGACCGCCGCGCAGTCACCCGCGGACCAGGCACCCTCGGCACCCTCGACCCGCAGGTCCGGCAGGCAGCGCAGCCGGCCGCGGTCGTCGAGCGGCAGGTCGGTCTGCGCGAGCACCGGGTTGGCCTTGACCCCGGCGGTCCAGACCAGCGTCTCGGCGTCGAACTCGTCGCCGTCGGAGAGCACGATGTGCCCGCCCACGCAGGACTCGAGCCGGGTCTCGAGGCGCACGTCGATGTTGCGCTTGCGCAGCTCGTCGACGGTGTAGCGGCCGAGATCCTCGCCGACCTCCGGCAGGATCCGCCCGGTCGCCTCGACCAGCACGAACCGCAGGTCCTCGGCAGACATGTTCGGGTAGTAGCGGGTGGCGTAGCAGGCCATGTCCTCGAGCTCGGCGAGCGCCTCGATGCCGGCGTAGCCGCCACCGACGAACACGAACGTCAGCATGGCCCGGCGTGCGGCGTGGTCGGTGACCGACGTGGCGACGTCGAGCTTCTCCAGCACCTGGTTGCGCAGGCTGATGGCCTCCTCGACCTGCTTGAAGCCGATGCCGAGCTCGGCCAGGCCGGGGATCGGCATGGTCCGCGCGATCGAGCCGGGGGCCACGACGATGTGCTCGTAGGTCAGCTCGTAGGCCTCGCCGCGGGTCGGCTGGATGCGGGCCACCCGGCGGGAGTGCTCCACGGCGACGACCCGGCCGGTGAGGACCTCGCAGTGCCGCAGCACCCGGCGCAGCGGCACCACGACGTGCCGCGGCTCCACGCTGCCGGCAGCCGCCTCCGGCAGGAACGGCTGGTAGGTCATGTACGAGCGGGGGTCGACCACGATCACCTCGACGGTGCGGGCCTTCAGCTCACGCTTCA
>DASVBJ010000057.1:0-19040 GCA_036375895.1 Actinomycetes bacterium
CTGTTCGCGGGCGACCCGCTCGGTCGCCCCATCCTCGGGACCGTGGAGTCGATCACCGACATCGGCCGGGACGCCGTGGCGCGCTACTACCGGCGTCGGTACCTGCCGCAGGACATGGTCGTGGCAGTGGCGGGGAACGTCGACCACGCCACGGTCGTCCGCCTGGTCCGGAAAGCCTTCAAGGCCGCGGACCAGCTCGGCGGCGATGCGGTGCCGAGCCCGCCGCGGGCGGGCACGACCCGGCTGGGCGAGCAGGGAGGCGTCCGCGTCGTACCCCGCACCACCGAGCAGGCCAACCTGGTTCTCGGCATGCCGGGCATGAGCCGCACCGACGAGCGGCGGTTCGCGCTCGGCGTGCTGAACGCGGCGCTGGGCGGCGGCATGTCGTCCCGGCTGTTCCAGGAGGTCCGTGAGAAGCGCGGGCTGGCCTACTCCGTCTACAGCTACCACCAGCAGTACGCGGACGCCGGCATGTTCGGGGTGTACGCCGGGTGCGTGCCGCGCAAGGTCGACGACGTCTTGGCGATCTGCCGTGACGAGCTGGCCAAGGTGGCCTCCCACGGCATCACCGCTGACGAGCTCGACCGGGGACGTGGCCAGCTGCGCGGCAACCTGGTCCTGGGTCTCGAGGACACCGGCTCGCGGATGAGCCGCATCGGCAAGGCCGAGCTCGTCTACGGCGAGCTGCTCTCGGTCGACGACATCATCGACCGCATCGGCGCGGTGACGCTCGACGACGTGGCGTCCGTCGCTCAGGACCTGCTGGCGGCGCCGCCGACGCTGGCCGTCGTCGGACCGTTCGACGAGGACCGCGACTTCTCCTCCGCCGTGAGCCGCTGATGGCCACCAAGGTGGGGGTGCTCGGGGCGTCCGGGCGGATGGGCAGCGAGGCCTGCCGCGCGGTCGAGGCGGCCGACGACCTCGAGCTGGTCGCCCGGCTCGGCTCGGCCGACTCCCTCGACGAGCTGACCGCGGCGGGCGTCGAGGTGGCCGTCGACCTGACCCGCCCCGAGGCGGTGATGGCCAACGTCGAGTTCTGCGTGCGCCACGGCATCCACGCGGTGGTCGGCACCAGCGGGTTCGACGACGCCCGTCTGGACACGGTGCGCGGCTGGCTCGCGACCGCCCCGGAGGTGGGGGTGCTGGTGGCCCCCAACTTCGCGATCGGTGCGGTGCTCATGATGCGGTTCGCGGCCCAGGCGGCGCCCTACTTCGAGTCCGTCGAGATCGTCGAGCTGCACCACCCGGGCAAGGCCGACGCGCCCAGCGGCACCGCCCGCCGCACGGCCGAGCTGGTGGCCGGGGCCCGCCGGGACGCCGGCCTGGGGCCGCAGCCGGACGCCACGACGTCCTCGCTGGAGGGAGCTCGCGGCGCCGCCGTCGACGGGGTGCCCGTGCACGCCGTACGGCTGCGCGGTCTCGTCGCCCACCAGGAGGTGCTGCTCGGCACCGAGGGCGAGACGCTGACGTTGCGTCACGACTCGCTGGCCCGCTCGTCGTTCATGCCCGGGGTCCTCCTCGGCGTACGGCGGGTCGCCGCCCGGCCGGGGCTCACCGTCGGCCTGGAGCACCTTCTCGACCTCGGCTGAGGGCCTTCGCCTCTGCCCCCGGCCGCGGCCCACGGCGCAGATTCGGAGGGTCGGAAGAGGTGCGAGATGACCACATCGACCCGCGCCTCCGTCGCGGAGCCCGAGGTCCGTCACCCGGTCGCGACCGACCGGTCGCGCGGCTGGCTGCTCGGCTGGCTCTGCGCCGAGGCAGCCTTGCTGTTCCTCGTGTCGTGGGTGGGCGCCGACCTGCTCGGGCTGCACCACGACCTGTACCTGCTCGTGTACTTCACCGTCGCCCTGACCTTCCTCGCCGCGTTCCTCGCGCGGTCCGGCGTCGACTGGCGCGCCTACCTGCGCCGCAACCTCGCCTGGAGCGTGGGCCTCGGCGCCGTCGTCGCCGTCCTCGGCGTGCGCAACGTGTGGGGTGACGAGAGCACCCCGCGGCCGAGTGGGGCCTACCTCGGCTTCGAGGTGGCGTGGCGGGGAGTCGCGTACGGCGTGGTCGACGCGCTCATGCTCTACGGGTTGCCGGCGCTGGTCGCCTACCTGGTCCTGCGGGGGCATCTGGGCGGGGCATGGCGACGGGTGGGTGTCGCGGCGCTCACCCTCCTCCTCGTGCTCGCGACCACCGTGGTCTACCACCTCGGCTACGCCCAGTTCCGCGACCGGGACCTGCGCGAGCCGGCGACCGGCGCCGTGATCATGTCCGTGCCGACGCTGCTCACCGCCAACCCGGCGGGCGCCGTGGTCGCCCACACCGCGGTCCACGTCGGGGCGCTCGTGCACGAGGCGGAGGGCGGCAACTACCTGCCGCCGGCGCCCAAGGGGTATCCCGACCGGCTCGACGGGCCCGCGGGTCTTGCCGTTGCGGGCGGATGGCTGGCGCTCACGGCGGTGCTGTGGTGGCGCGGCCGTCGCTGGATCCTCGGGCCGGCGTCCCCGCCTCGCTAGGGACCCGACACGCTCACCGGCCGGCTGGGGGGATCCGTGCCGGCCGGTGAGCGCGGTGCCGCAGCACCAGGACGCCCAGCAGCACGCCGAGCGCGGCTCCTGCGGCCACCCCCCAGACCTCGGGATGGGTGCTCGTCCCACCCGCCCAGCGCGCCGTGAGCCAGGCGCCGGCGACGAGCGCGGCGAGGAAGAGCAGAGCGGCGAGCGCTGCGCGGTGGCGCAGCGGAAGGCTGTCGATCATCGAGCACCCCGTTTCCCGTCGGTCGCTCGCAGGGTTCCTCCAGTAGACGTCCGGCAAACCCGATTGGTTGCAGGCGCCATCGGGTAACCCCCCGGCCGCGGCCGGGGGGTCAGGGCGAGCGCGTCAGCCGGTGAGGGCCCGCACCCCGGCGGCCGTCGCCGCGGCGACCACCACCACCACGAGGAACGGGGCGCGCAGCAGCAGCGCCGTCACCCCGGCCGCCACTCCGGCCAGCCGCGCGTCCACCACGAGGCGCGTGCCGTCGGCGAAGGTCTGCACGGCCGCGAGGGCGGCGAGCAGGGCAACCGGCAGCAGCCCCGCCGCGCGCTGCACCACTGGGTGGGCCAGCCAGCTCGCCGGCACCGACAGCCCGGCCAGCTTGAGCGCATAGCACCCCGCCGACGTGACGAGGATCGCCAGCCAGGTCATCTCGGCCTCGTCCCGGCGAGCCCCACGCCCACGCCGACGGCGCCCGCCACCAGCACGGGCACCCCGGCGGGCACGAACGGCACCACCGCCAGCGCGGCGACCACCGCGACAGCGGCGACCACGCGGGCCGTCCGGCTGCCCAGCCGTGGCCACAGCAGAGCGATGAAGGCGGCGGGGACGGCGGCATCCAGCCCGAGGTCGCGAGGGTCGCCGATCGCTGATCCGGCGAGGGCGCCGACCAGTGTGGTGAGGTTCCAGAGCACGAACACCGCCAGCCCGGTCGCCCAGAACCCGAGCCGCCCGGCCCGCTCGCCGCGGTCCTCGTGGGCGAGGGCGACCGCAGTCGACTCGTCGATGACCAGCTGGGCGCCCACGGCGCGAGCCGGACCCCGCAGCCGCAGCAACGGCGCCAGCCGCACGCCGTACAGCATGTTCCGGGCCCCGAGCAGCAGCGCCGAGGCGGCGCCGGAGGCGGCGCTGCCGCCCGAGCCGAGCACGCCGATCAGCGCGAACTGGGAGCCACCGCTGAAGGTGAGCACCGACAGCGCGCAGGTCTGCGTGACGCTCAGGCCGGACGCCGTGCCGAGCGCGCCGAACGACAACCCGTACGCACCGGTGGCCACCCCGACCCCGGCGCTGGCCCGCAGGACCGCGGCGCGGGTCTCGCGCCAGGCCGGCGGTGCGGTCATGGCGCCGGGCCGTCGATCGTGGCACTTAGCCGCTGCTGGGCGACCACGAGCGTGCTGTCGCCGTAGAGGTCGAGGCTGCGTTGCGCGCCGTCCGGCTCCCACCCGGCGCCGGCCAGGAACCGGCGTACGTCGTCGTCGGTCCGCCCGTGGGTCGACAACCACACCCGGACCCGCCGGAAGCCGTCTCCGCGCAGGTGGTCGACCGCGGCGTTGACGAGGCGGGAGCCGTGGCCCTGGCCGGTGTGGCCGGGGGCCACGCACAGCGCCGTGAGCTCCGCGTCCTCCTCCTCGGCGTCGGCGTCCTCGCTCGGCGCGACGGCGGCGAAGCCCACCGGGGTCCCGCCGGCCAGCGCCACGAGCACCCGGTGGTGAGGTGACGGCGGAGCGGCGACGGAGGCCCGCCACTGCTCGACCGCCTCCGCGGAGTCCAGCGCGTCCAGCAGCTCGCCGGGCAGCAGCTCGGTGTAGGCGGTGCGCCAGGCGGCGGCCTGGATGCCGGCGATCGGCTCCGCGTCCTCGACGCCGGCGGGACGCACGCTCACGTCGGCGCTCAGGTCTGGCATGTGCCGATCCTCGCAGAGGCCGTCAGCCGAGCAGCGGCGTGCCGAGCTCCCGGCTGTGCCCGCGGAACTCCGCTACCACCTCGCCGCCGTCCCGGGCCACCGTCACGTCGTAGATGCCGTTGCGTCCCCTGCGGTGGCGCTCGACGGCCGTCGCCACCAGCACGTCACCCTCCCGGGCGGGCGCGACGAACGAGATGTCGGCCTCCCGCGCGACGGTGACCTGCCCGTAGGTGTTGCAGGCGAACGCGAACGCGGTGTCGGCGAGCAGGAAGACGTAGCCGCCGTGGGCGATCGCGTGGCCGTTGACCATGGCCGCGGTGACGGTCATGCGCGCGGCGGCCCGGCCGGGGGAGACCCCGGTGATCTCGATGCCGAGCGCCCGGGATGCCTGGTCCTCGGCGTACATGGCCCGTGCGCAGTCCTGGGCGAGCGCGTCCGCGTCCCCGTGGTGATCGACCATCGGCGCAGGGTACGCCCCACCCGCCCCCCACCCGGCAGCGATCATGCACGAGCCGTCGGGCCGGCCCACCCCACCCACCCCACCCCGGCAGCGATCATGCACGAGTCGTCGGAGCCGGCCCACCCCATCCCGGCAGCGATCATGCACGAATCGTCGGGGCCGCCCGCCCCACCTGGCAGCGATCATGCACGAGTCGTCGGGCCCGCCCGCCCCACCCGGCAGCGATCATGCACGAATCGTCGATCCCACGGGTCTCGCCCGCGGACTGATCATGCTCGACCTGCGCCGGTGGCGGGACGAGGCGACCGTCGGAGTGGATCGTCGATCGTGTACTTGGTGGACTGACGACATGTACATGATCGCTGCATGGGCGGCCGGCTTTTCAGGGGCAGCTCCGACCGACGGGACGTGCATGATCGCTGCCGGGGACGGGGGCGGCTACGACCGACGGGACGTGCATGATCGCTGCCGGGGAGGGGATCGCTGTCCGGAGGGGCGGCTCCGACCGACGGAACGTGCATGATCGCTGCAGGGGCTGCGTGTGCGTGTGTTACAGAACGCGGTCGGGGGCGCTGGACGCATGTAACAGTGATGACTAGAATGCTTCGGTGACCCAGGCCCCCGAGACCGTCACCGAGACCGTCGCCGACACCGTCACCTCCGAGCAGCGGTTCCAGCAGCTGGTCGACGACGACCAGCGCGTCGAGCCGCGCGACTGGATGCCCGAGGGCTACCGGAAGACGCTCATCCGCCAGATCGCCCAGCACGCCCACTCCGAGATCATCGGCATGCAGCCCGAGGGCAACTGGATCACCCGGGCGCCGAGCCTGCGCCGCAAGGCGATCCTCATGGCCAAGGTCCAGGACGAGGCCGGCCACGGGCTCTACCTCTACAGCGCCGCCGAGACCCTGGGCGTCGACCGGGCGGAGCTGCTCGACCTGCTGCACGCCGGCCGGCAGAAGTACTCCTCGATCTTCAACTACCCGACGCTGACCTGGGCCGACGTGGGCGCGATCGGCTGGCTCGTCGACGGCGCCGCCATCGTCAACCAGGTGCCGATCTGCCGCTCCTCGTACGGGCCCTACGCCCGCGCGATGGTGCGCATCTGCAAGGAGGAGTCCTTCCACCAGCGGCAGGGCTTCGAGATCCTGCACACGCTCTCCCACGGCACCGCCGAGCAGCACGCGATGGCGCAGGACGCCGTCAACCGCTGGTGGTGGCCGTCGCTGATGATGTTCGGGCCCCCCGACGACCAGTCGCCCAACTCCGCGCAGTCGATGGCCTGGAAGATCAAGCGCTTCTCGAACGACGAGCTGCGCCAGAAGTTCGTCGACATGACCGTCCCGCAGTCCGAGGTGCTCGGCCTGACGCTGCCCGACCCGGACCTGCGGTGGAACGACGACAGCGGCCACTACGACTTCGGTCCCATCGACTGGTCGGAGTTCTTCGCGGTGCTCAAGGGCAACGGGCCGTGCAACCAGGCGCGCATGGAGCACCGGCGCCGCGCGCACGACGAGGGCGCGTGGGTGCGGGAGGCCGCGACCGCGTACGCCGAGAAGCGGCGGGCCCGCGCCACCGGCGAGGGGAGTGCCGCGTGAGCTACGGCATGTCCGGCGACGACCCGGCGGACCAGGCACCCGAGACCCTCACCGCCGAGGGCGGTCACGGGGCGGTGCCCACCGCGGAGGTGCCGACGGGCCGACTGGCCGGCGCCTCGGTCCGCGATTGGCCGCTGTGGGAGGTGTTCGTCCGCGCGAAGCGGGGCCTGTCCCACCAGCACGTCGGCAGCCTGCACGCGCCGGACGCCGCGATGGCCCTGCGCAACGCGCGGGACATCTACACCCGGCGCAGCGAGGGGGTCTCGATCTGGGTCGTGCCCGCGTCGGCGATCGTGGCGTCGAGCCCTGACGAGAAGGACGCCTTCTTCGACCCGGCCGCCGACAAGGCCTACCGCCACCCGACGTTCTACGACATCCCAGCCGAGGTGCAGCATCTCTAGCCCTGCCACGCTGCCGGCGGTCGCGACCTACGCGCTGCGGCTCGGCGACGACGCGCTCGTCCTGTCCCACCGGCTCGGCGAGTGGGTCGCGAACGCCCCCCAGCTCGAGGAGGACGTGGCGCTCGCCAACATCGGTCTCGACCTGCTCGGCCAGGCCCGGCCGCTGCTGTCCTACGCCGGTCAGGTCGAGGGTGCCGGGCGAGACGAGGACGAGCTGGCCTTCCTGCGCGACGAGCGCGAGTTCGTCAACCTGCAGATCGTCGAGCACCCGAACGACGACTTCGCCGTCTCGATGGCGCGCCAGCTCCTCTTCTCGACCTACCAGCTCGCGCTGTACGACGGGTTGCGGGCGAGCCGCGACGAGACCATCGCCGGCGTCGCCGCCAAGGCGGTGAAGGAGGTCGCCTACCACCGCGACCACGCCACCCAGTGGGTGCTCCGGCTCGGCGACGGCACGGACGAGTCGCACCGGCGGATGCAGGCCGGCCTGGTCCGGATGTGGCCCTACGTCGAGGAGATGTTCGTCTCCGACGACCTCGAGCAGGACCTCGTCGCCGACGGGATCGCGGTCGAGGCGGCCGCGCTGCGCCCGGCGTGGGACGCCTACGTCGACGATGTGCTCGCCGAGGCGACGCTGGTGCGACCCGAGCCGGGCTGGACCGCTCACGGCGGGCGGCAGGGCGTGCACACGGAGGCCTTCGGCTACCTGCTCGCCGAGATGCAGCACCTGCACCGCTCCCACCCGGGGGCGTCGTGGTGAGCCGCAATGTGTCGCATCCGGCGGTCGGGTCGTCCGGCGCTCGGTCCGACGACCTGCGGGGAAGGGCGTGGGCGGCGGCGGCGGCCGTGCTCGACCCCGAGGTGCCGGTGCTGACCGTCGAGGACCTCGGCGTCCTCCGCGACGTGACCGTCGACGCGGACGGCGTCGTGCAGGTCACGATCACACCCACCTACTCGGGGTGCCCGGCGATGGAGGTCATCCGGTCCGACGTCGAGCGGGCGCTGCGCGACGGCGGTTTCGACCGGGTCGAGGTGCACACCATCCTGTCCCCGGCGTGGACCACGGACTGGATGTCCGCCGAGGGCCGGCGCAAGCTCGCCGACTACGGCATCGCGCCGCCGGCCCGACGTACGGCGGGAGAGGGGCCCGTGCCCGTCACCCTCTCGGTGCGCTGCCCCCAGTGCGGCAGCGCCGACACCCGGGAGCTGAGCCGGTTCGGGTCCACGGCCTGCAAGTCGCTGTGGGTCTGCGGCTCCTGCCGCGAGCCCTTCGACCACTTCAAGGCGATCTGACGTGACCTCCACCGCGCTGCCCGGCGTCGCCGCGGCCCGCCGCCACGCCGTGTTCCACCCGCTGCGCGTCGCCGAGGTGGAGCGGCTCACCGACGACGCGGTGGCCATCACCTTCGACGTTCCCGACGAGCTGCGGGCCGACTACGCGTTCACCCAGGGGCAGCACCTCACGCTGCGGACCGAGCTCGACGGGGTCGAGGTGCGGCGCAACTACTCCATCTGCGCCCCGGCCACGAGCGGGCGGCTGCGCATCGCCGTGAAGCGCCTCGACGGCGGCCTCTTCTCCGCCCACGCCAACAGCGCGATCCGCCCCGGCGACGTGGTGGACGTGATGACGCCGACCGGGCGGTTCTCCCCGCGCCTCGACCCGGCGACGCCCAGGCACTACTGCGCGGTCGTCGCCGGCAGCGGCATCACGCCGGTGCTCTCGATCCTGGCCACCGCGCTGGAGGTGGAGCCGGCCAGCGAGTTCACGCTCGTCTACGGCAACCGCACGACGAGCTCGGTGATGTTCCTCGACGAGCTGGCCGACCTCAAGGACCGCTACCCGGCCCGGCTGCGCATCATCAACGTGCTCTCCCGCGAGCCGCAGGAGGTCGAGCTCTTCTCCGGGCGCATCGACGCGGCCAAGCTGCGCCGGCTGATGGACGTGCTCGTGCCGCCCCGGACCGTGGACGAGTGGTTCCTGTGCGGGCCGTTCGCGATGGTCGAGGAGGCCCGCGCCACGCTGCTCGCCGCCGGTGTGGACCCCGCCCACGTCCACCTGGAGCTGTTCCACGTCGAGGGTGAGGCCCCACGCGAGACGCCGGCCGTGGTGGAGCCCGGCCGGGGCGAGGGATCGAGCTCGGTGACCGTCACTCTCGACGGCCGCGCCTCGACGTTCGACATGCCCAGAGGCGGCCAGCGCATCCTCGACGCCGCCCTCGCCGTGCGCTCCGACGCGCCCTATGCGTGCAAGGGCGGGGTGTGCGGCACTTGCCGCGCCCTGCTGGTCTCCGGTGAGGTCGAGATGGACCGCAACTACGCGCTGGAGCGCGACGAGCTCGACGCGGGCTTCGTGCTGGCCTGCCAGTCGCGGCCGGTGTCGGACGAGGTCGTGCTCGACTTCGACCAGTAGCCCGGCCGGTCCGCGCCCGACAGCAGCCAGGTCAGCCGCGGCTCCACGAGCGGTCGCAGCGGGACGCGGACCAGCTTCGACCCGAGCAGCGAGGCGACCGCGACGCTGGCGAGCACCAGCAGCAGCAGCGTGGGCACGTCGCGGACGTGGGAGTCGAGGGGCCCCCACCGGAAGACGCGTACGACGAGCCCGTGCAGCAGGTACACGTACAGCGAGGCCGCGCCGACCGCGGTCGTCCAGGAGCGGCGTCGCGGGACGGCCGCGAGCAGGGCGACCAGCATCGTGGCGCCGACGGCGTACATGCCCGCCCGGACCAGCAGGCCCTGGACGGCGGGGAGCCCCTGGCCGGCGTACCCGGCGTCCCAGTAGAACGCGCCCGGCGTGCCCCTGACGTGGTCGTGGAGGGCCAGGGCGGCCACCAGGCTCGCCGCGAGGACGGCCCCGCCGGCCCAGCGGACGGCGGGCCGCCGCAGGTGCGGCAGCAGCCACGGCCCCGCGGTGGCGCCCGCGACGAAGAACGGCGCCAGCGACAGCGCGCGGGAGAGCGTCAGCTCGGAACCGATCCGGTCGATCAGGCCGGCGCCGAGACCCACGGTCACGCTGACGAGCAGCGGCCAGCGCAGCGTGAGCACCATCGGCGTCGTCAGCCGCCAGAACAACAGCGCCGGCAGGAACCACAGCAGCCACTGCGGGTTCACGAGGTCGACCCGTGGTGGGCGCCCGTCGTGGACGGCGACGAGCCCGGCGTAGATCACGCTGAAGATCAGGTACGGCGCGACGACCCGCGTGACGAGGGACCGCAGGTGCCGGGGCTCGACCGAGCGCGACCGGCCGAGCAGGCCCGCGACGAAGATGAACGCCGGCATGTGGAACGAGTAGATCCACAGGTAGAGGGCGTGGGCAGCCGGGACCTGGCGGGAGACGTCGACCGCGACCGCGTGACCGACGACGACCAGGACGATCAGCCAGTACTTCGCGTTGTCGAGCCACGGGTCGCGCGCCGAGGGGCTGGCGGGCTGCTCGACGGGGACGCCGGAGGCCTCGACGGGCCGGTCGACGGTGGAGGTGGCGGGGGAGGTGGCAGAGGCGCTCATCGGTGCACATTGTGCCTATCTGCTCCGCCCCGCCGGCCGACGGGGGCGGGCCGGGCGGGCCGGGCGGGCCGGGCGCCCGGCGTGTGCGGCCAGGAGCTGTCCATGCCGCTGGCTACGCTGACCACGACACCGTCCGCCCGCACCGAGGGAGCCCTGCCGTGCCCGCCGACGAGCCCCGCGAGGCCGAGTTCCGCAGCGACGTGACGGTCGAGCTGGTCCGGGCCAGCGCCGAGGACGCCGACGTCCTGTTCGCCGCCCGCGTCTCGACCAAGGGGGAGCAGTCCCTCGAGGACGTGGGCGCCGACGCGGCGCGCTCCACGGGGCTGATCAACTACCTGATGCGAGACAGGCACGGCTGCTACGACGAGCAGACCGAGGTGCTCACCTCGACGGGATGGAAGCGGTGGCCGGACGTCACGGGGCACGAGTCGTTCGCGACGCTCTCGGCCGACGGGACGATCGAGTTCCAGCGCGCGGTGCACCACATCAGCCGGCGCTACGACGGTCCGATGGTCCGGCTGGCCATGGCACACCTCGACCTGCTCGTGACCCCCGATCACCGGATGTGGGCCCGGCGACGTCGCCAGCCACACCGCGAGCGATGGGAGCTGGTCCCGGCCCGCGACTTCCTCGCCGCCTCGCACCGGGTCGCCCTGGGCGGGGGCTCCTGGCTGCCGAGCACACCACTGGACTTCCCACCGGCCTGGTTCGCCCTCCTGGGCTTCTTCATCGGTGACGGCCACAGCACCGGCTCCACGCCTGTCTTCCGGCTGCGCAAGGAGCGGGAGATCTCCTTCCTGCGGCGGACCGCCGCGGAGGCCGGCTTCGACCTGGTTCAGAAGGCCGACCGCTTCTACCTGCACGCGGACGAGGACTTCCGGTTGTTCGCGAAGAAGTGCTACGACGTCGACCGGGCCAAGGTCATCCCGGGCGAGGTGCTCGAGTGCGGTACCGACTCGTTGCGGGCCCTGCTGGACGGCCTCTGGCACTCCGACGGGTCGGTGTCTGCCACTGGGAAGAGGACCTACTCCACCACCAGCGAGCGGCTGGCCGGGCAGATCCAAGAGGTGGCCCTCAAGACCGGAGCGGCGGCCGTCGTGTCGCCGCACCCGTTCGACGGCGATGCCTCACACCTGGGGACCGAGCAGCGCTGGTCGGTCACGCTGTTCCGTGACCGCAACGCCCGGCCTCGAGTCGGCTGGACGTCGGCCGACCGGAGACGCCAGGTCACCGTGGTGCCCTACCGGGGACGCATCTACTGCGTCACGGTGCCCAACGGCACTCTCTACGTCCGGCGCAACGGGAAGCCGGTCTGGTCGGGGAACAGCCCCTTCGAGCACAACTCGATGACGTTCTACGTGCAGGCGCCGATCTTCGTGTTCCGCGAGTTCATGCGGCACCGCATCGCCTCCTACAACGAGGAGAGCGGTCGCTACCGCGAGCTGCGACCGGTGTTCTACGTGCCCGGTCCCGAGCGCAAGCTCGTCCAGCAGGGCAAGCCCGGCCACTACGAGTTCGTCGACGGCACGGAGGAGCAGCACAAGCTGGTCGACGAGTCCACCCGCGACGTCTGCCGGAAGGCCTACGCGGCCTACCTCGAGATGCTGGATGCGGGCATCGCGCGCGAGGTGGCCCGCATCGTCCTGCCGCTCACCATCTACTCCTCGATGTACGTGACCATGAACGCCCGCTCGCTGATGAACTTCCTCTCCCTGCGCACCAAGCGCGAGGACGCGGCGTTCCCGTCGTTCCCCCAGCGGGAGATCGAGATGGTGGCCGAGCAGATGGAGGCGGAGTGGGCGCGGCTGATGCCGCTCACCCATGCCGCATTCGACCGGAACGGTCGGGTTGCCCCCTGATGGGCGCTTGGCCGGGACCGCGCCACTGTGCGCCGGCGGGGCTGTAACACCGCCTCCGAGCGGCCCGATAGCAGGGCGAGCCCCGTCGCTGCCCGAACCCCCGAGCGGGTAGCGACGGGGTGTCCACGTCCGGGACCGAGCCCGACCAGGCGCGCCCGCCGCGCCTCCCGACGAGTAGGTTTGGGCCCATGGCTCCCACGACGAAGGCGACCGACGCGTTCGGCCGCGTCCTGACCGCGATGGTCACGCCCTTCACCGCCGACGGTGACCTCGACGTCGACGGTGCCCAGCGGCTGGCCGCACACCTGGTCGACCACGGCAACGACGGCCTGGTGGTCAGCGGCACCACCGGGGAGTCGCCCACCACCTCCGACGCCGAGAAGGAGCGCCTGCTGCGGGCCGTCGTCGAGGCGGTCGGAGACCGGGCCCGGGTCGTCGCCGGTGTCGGCACCAACGACACCCACCACACCGTCGAGCTGGCCCGCGCCGCGGAGAAGGCCGGCGCGCACGGGCTGCTCGTCGTGACGCCCTACTACAACAAGCCGCCGCAGGACTGCCTGGTCCGGCACTTCGAGATGGCCGCCGACGCGACCGGCCTGCCCGTCATGCTGTACGACATCCCCGGCCGGACGGGCACCCCGATCGACACCGAGTCGCTGTTCCGGCTGGCCGGCCACGAGCGGATCGTCGCGGTCAAGGACGCGAAGGGCGACATCTTCGCGGGCTCCCGGGTCATCGCCGAGACCGACCTCGCCTACTACTCCGGCGACGACGCGCTCAACCTCGCCTGGTTGACCCACGGAGCGGTCGGGGTGGTCAGCGTGGTGGCCCACGTCGCCGCGGCGGAGTACGCCGCGATGGTGGCGGCCGTCGAGCGCAGCGACCTCGTCGAGGCGCTGCGGATCCACCAGCACCTGCTCCCCGTCGTACAGGCGGTCATGTCCCGCAACAGCCAGGGCGCCATCACGGCCAAGGCCTCCGTGCATGCCCTCGGCCTGATCAGTTCGCGCACCATGCGCCCGCCGCTGTTCGCGGCGAGCGACGAGCAGGTGGCCGGCCTGCGTGCGGCGTACGCCGCAGCCGGGCTCGCCCTGTGAGCCACCCGCACCCCGAGCTCGGGGCGCCGCCCGAGCTCGCCGAGGGGGGTCTGCGCGTCGTCGCACTGGGGGGCCTCGGCGAGGTGGGTCGCAACATGACCGTCTTCGAGCACGCCGGGCGCCTCCTGGTCGTCGACTGCGGGGTGCTCTTCCCCGAGGACTTCCAGCCGGGCGTCGACCTGATCCTGCCCGACTTCGACTACATCCGGGACCGGCTCGACGCCGTCGACGCGATCGTCCTCACCCATGGCCACGAGGACCACATCGGGGCGGTGCCGTACCTGCTGAGGGAGAAGCCGGACATCCCGGTGATCGGCTCCCGGCTCACGCTCGCGCTGCTCGAGGCCAAGCTGCAGGAGCACCGCATCACGCCGTACAGCCTCGAGGTGGCCGAGGGGTCCCGCGAGCAGCTCGGCCCGTTCGACTGCGAGTTCGTGGCGGTCAACCACTCGATCCCCGATGCGCTGGCCGTGGCCATCCGCACGCCCGCGGGCCTCGTCCTGCACACCGGCGACTTCAAGATGGACCAGCTGCCGCTGGACGGGCGTATCACCGACCTGCGCGCGTTCTCGCGGCTCGGCGAGGAGGGCGTCGACCTCTTCCTCGTCGACTCCACGAACGCGGAGGTTCCGGGGTTCACGACCCCGGAGCGCAACATCGGCCCGGCCATCGACCGGGTGTTCGCCGCCGCCAGCCGCCGCATCATCGTCGCCAGCTTCGCGAGCCACGTCCACCGCATCCAGCAGGTCCTCAACGCGGCCGCGGAGCACGGGCGCAAGGTGGCCTTCGTGGGTCGGTCCATGGTGCGCAACATGGGCATCGCGCGTGACCTCGGCTACCTCGACGTCCCCGGCGGCCTGGTCGTCGAGCTGAAGGCCCTCGACGACCTGCCCGACGAGAAGATCGTGCTCATCTGCACCGGCTCTCAGGGCGAGCCGATGGCCGCCCTGTCGCGGATGGCCAACCGCGACCACCAGATCCGGGTCGGCGAGGGCGACACCGTGCTGCTGGCCTCGTCCCTGATCCCCGGCAACGAGAACGCCGTCTACCGGGTCATCAACGGGCTGACCCGGTGGGGCGCGAACGTCGTGCACAAGGGCAACGCGATGGTGCACGTGTCAGGGCACGCGAGCGCCGGGGAGCTGCTCTACTGCTACAACGTCGTGCAGCCGAGCAACGTCATGCCCGTCCACGGCGAGTGGCGCCACCTGCGGGCCAACGCGGAGCTCGCGATGCTCACCGGGGTGCCGCACGACCGGGTGGTGCTCGCCGAGGACGGCGTGGTGGTCGACCTCGTCGACGGCCGGGCGCGGATCGTCGGCACCGTGCCGTGCGGCTACGTCTACGTGGACGGCTCCAGCGTCGGAGACGTCACCGAGGCCTCGCTGAAGGACCGGCGCATCCTGCGTGACGAGGGCTTCATCTCGGTCGTCGTGGTCGTCGACTCGGTCACCGGCAAGGTGTCTGGCGGGCCTGAGATCCACGCGCGGGGGTTCGCCGAGGACGAGTCGGTGTTCGACGAGGTGCGGCCGCTCATCGAGGACGCCCTGGACCGGGCGGCCGCCGAGGGCATCGGTGACAGCCGCCAGCTGCAGCAGCTGGTGCGCCGGACGGTCGGTCGCTGGGTGAGCGACACCTACCGGCGCCGGCCCATGATCATCCCGCTGGTCGTCGAGGTCTGACGCCCGGCGTCACACCGCCCGCAGGACGAGGATCGCGAGGTCGTCGCGCGGCGGCACCGCGGCGAAGTCGGTCACGACGCCCTGCAGCCGCCGCGCCACCGCCTGAGCCGGCAGGCCGGCGGCGGTCGTCAGCGCGGTCGCGACGCCCTCCTCCCCGAGCATGCGCCCGCCGTCGCGGCGCTCGGTCACCCCGTCGGTGAAGCAGACAAGGGACTCGCCGGGATCGAGGTCGACTTGGCAGACCTGCGTGGCCGGCTGGGTGAACACGCCGAGCAGGTCGCCGCTGGTGCCGACCGGGCCCACGGTGCCGTCGGCACGGAGCAGCATCGGGAGCGGGTGGCCGGCGGAGATGAACCTCAGCCGTTGGCCGCCCTCCGGACGCGGCGAGCCCACGCCGTACACGACCGTGACGAAGCGGGACCGGTCGCCCTCGTCGAGGATCGCGGTGTTGAGGTGGGCCAGGACCTCGCGCAGACCGTCGCCCCGGCGGCCGAGCAGCCGCAGGGCGTGCCGGGCGAGCCCGGTCACCGCTGCCGCCGTCGGGCCCTTGCCGCAGACGTCGCCGACCGCGAAGGCGTAGGCGTCCCCGCCCAGCGTGAAGACGTCGTAGAAGTCGCCGCCGACCTCGTTGCCCGACCCAGCGGCCTCGTAGACCACGCCGATGTCCAGCCCGCGCAGCTCCGGCAGCCCAGGTGGCAGCAGGCTCTGCTGGAGAGCCGTGCTCGTGGCGGTGCGCTCCTCGTAGAGCCGGGCGTTGTCCAGCGCGAGCGCGGCCCGACGACTCAGGTCGCTCGCCAGGTCGAGGATCTCGCGCCGCAACGGCTCCCGCCCGGACCGGCCGAGGGCCAGCGCGCCGATGGGCCGGCCCCGCGCGAGCAGCGGCACGACGTACGCCGTGTGGGCGGCCAGGTCCGCGGCCGCCTCGAGGCCGTCGAGGGACAGCCCGTCGGCGGGCAGCCACGCTCGGGGGAGCGAGTCCGGCGCCGGCTCCGGGGCAGGCACCTTCGCGAGGAGCTGGCGCAGCCCCTCCAGCCTGTTCTCGTCGGCGTGCCACGCGTACGCCGGGTGCGGGGTGCCGCTCTCGTCGAGCAGGTAGATGCCGCACCAGCCGGCCAGCCTGGGCACGACCAGCTGCGCGACCAGGGCGAGAGTCATCTCCAGCTCGAGCGTCCCGGCCAGCAGGTCGCTGGCCTCGGCGAGATAGCTGAGCCATCCCCGCCGGTTGCGCTCGATCTCGGTGAGTCGCGCCGACTGCACCGGCAGGGCCACCTGGTCGGCGGCCCGCTGCAGCCGTGCGCCGTCGTCGTTGGTGAACTTGCCGACTCGCCCCGAGGTGACCCCGATGGCCCCGATCAGGCGACCCTCCGCGAGCAGCGGGACGGTGACGAGCGACCGCGCCCCCGACTCCAGCAGCCATGCCTGGCTGCCCGACCCCTGCGTGATGTCGTCGTGCACCGCCGGCATCAGGCTGCTCGCCAGGCGACCGGCCACGCCCTCGTCCACTGTCAGCCGCGCGTAGCGGGGCAGGGAGCCATCGAGGCCGGTCGTGGCTCGAAGCTCCAGCTCGTTCTCGATGTCGGTGGCGAGCAGCACGTACGCGCCGTCACCGACGACCGCGTCCCGGGCCCACTCCGCAGTGCGCTGCAGCAGGTCGTCGAGCTCGAGCCGCACCAGCGTGGCCGGACTCGGCACCGTCTCGTCCTCGATCGGCACCGGCTGCTCCGCAGCGGGGGAGCCGCCCGCGGCGGGGGCGACCCCGGCCGCGGGCACGCGGAACCACACGCGCTTGGTCTGCGCGGTGTACTCGACGCCCCAGGACAACGCGATCGCGGTGGTGAGCTGGAGACCACGGCCGTTCTCCCTGTCCTGCCCGACCTGCTCCGGCGGCGGGGGGAGCCACCGCGTCGGGTAGTGGTCGACCACCTCGACCTGCACGGCGTCGGGCAGCAGGGCGCATGCCACCTCGGTCTCGGTGCCCGAGTGCATGATGGCGTTCGTCACGAGCTCGCTGGTGAGCAGCACGACGTCGTCAGCGGCCGCGTCGGCCCCCCAGGAGGCGAGCACGTCCCGGACAAACCGGCGCGCCTGGGCCACCGAGGCGTCGACGGGCGGAAACGTCGCCGACTCGCTGGACAGCGGGGCCGTGATGGAGGGCGTGGCAGCCTCCGGCGGGTTCGGTGGGACGCGGGCCCAGCCATGGTGACAGACTTCGGCATCGTGGGGCGCCCCCGAGGCGCGACCAGGCAAGGAGAGCGCTGTGGCCGGCACGACAAAAAGCGGCACGACACGACGTACGACGGGGGGCCGGGCGACGCAGGCCGCCGGCGGGTCCACCGTGACCGCGGCAGCGGACGAGGCGTCGCTGCGGGGGTTGCTCGGAGCGCTCGAGGAGATGCGCAGCGGCAACTTCCGGCGGCGGCTGCCGACGGAGGACGACGGAGTCCTCGCCGAGATCGCCCGGGCCTACAACGAGGTCGCCGAGCGCAACGCCCACCTCGCGGCGGAGCTGCGCCGGGTGCGCCGCACGGTCGGCCGGGACGGCCGGCTCGAGGAACGTCTCGACGCCAAGGGTGCGACGGGGGCGTGGGCGAGCTGCTTCGAGGACGCCAACGGCCTCGTCGACGACCTGGTCCGGCCGACGGCCGAGGTGGCCCGCGTCATCGCCTCCGTGGCCGAGGGCGACCTGTCGCAGAAGATCGAGCTGCGCGACGGTGAGGTCCCCCTGCGCGGAGAGTTCCTGCGCATCGGGCGCACCGTCAACGGCATGGTCGACCAGCTCTCGCTGTTCAACGCCGAGGTCACCCGGGTCGCCCGCGAGGTCGGCACCGAGGGCAACCTCGGCGGCCAGGCGAAGGTCCGCGGCGTCTCCGGCAGCTGGAAGGACCTCACCGACTCGGTGAACTCGATGGCCAGCCGCCTCACCGCCCAGGTGCGCGACATCGCCATGGTCACGACGGCCGTCGCCAACGGCGACCTGTCCCGCAAGGTCACGGTCGACGTGCAGGGCGAGGTGCTCGAGCTCAAGCAGACCGTCAACCGGATGGTCGACCAGCTCTCGTCGTTCGCGGACGAGGTGACCCGGGTGGCCCGCGAGGTCGGCACCGACGGCCGGCTCGGCGGCCAGGCCGACGTCAAGGGGGTCAGCGGCACGTGGCGCGACCTCACCGACTCCGTGAACGTCATGGCCAGCAACCTCACCGACCAGGTCCGCGGCATCTCCTCGGTCGCACGGGCCGTCGCCCGCGGCGACCTCAGCCAGAAGATCACGGTCACCGCGCGCGGCGAGGTCGCCGAGCTCAGCGACACGATCAACACGATGACCGACACCCTCGGCAGCTTCGCCGCCGAGGTGACTCGCGTGGCGCGCGAGGTGGGCACCGACGGCAAGCTGGGTGGTCAGGCCCAGGTTGCAGGGGTGTCCGGCACCTGGAAGGACCTGACCGACTCGGTCAACTCCATGGCGAGCAACCTCACCGGACAGGTCCGTGACATCGCCGAGGTCACGACCGCGGTCGCCAACGGCGACCTCTCCCGCAAGATCACGGTCGACGTGAAGGGCGAGCTGTTCGAGCTCAAGAGCACCATCAACACGATGGTCGACCAGCTGTCGTCGTTCGCCTCCGAGGTGACCCGCGTCGCCCGCGAGGTGGGCAGCGAGGGCATCCTCGGCGGTCAGGCCCAGGTGGCCGGGGTGTCCGGCACCTGGAAGGACCTCACCGACTCGGTGAACTTCATGGCTGGCAGCCTCACCAGCCAGGTCCGCAACATCGCCCAGGTCACCACCGCCGTGGCCCGCGGCGACCTGAGCCAGAAGATCACGGTGGACGTGAAGGGCGAGCTGTTCGAGCTCAAGAGCACCGTGAACACCATGGTCGACCAGCTGTCCTCGTTCGCCTCCGAGGTGACCCGGGTCGCCCGCGAGGTGGGTGGAGAAGGACGGCTGGGTGGTCAGGCCCAGGTGGCCGGGGTGTCCGGCACCTGGAAGGACCTCACCGACTCGGTCAACTCGATGGCGA
>DASVBJ010000038.1:0-2765 GCA_036375895.1 Actinomycetes bacterium
CGGCTCCCGGGCGGCGATGGCCGTCGCGCTCATCACGATGCCGGGGATGCAGCTGCCGCACTGCACGCCGCCGTGGTCCACCAGGGCCCGCTGCACCGGCCCGGGCACGCCGTCGACGGCGACGCCCTCGACCGTGCCGACCCGGTGTCCGTGGGCCTGGGCCGCCGCCACGAGACAGCTCATGACCGGATCGCCGTCGAGCAGCACCGTGCAGGCCCCGCACTCGCCCTCGCCGCATCCCTCCTTCGCACCGGTCAGCCCGAGGTCGTCCCTCAGCACGTCCAGCAGCCGTGCCAGTGGTGCGACGTCGAGCACGGTCGGCGCGCCGTTCACCTCGAGCTCGATCCTCATCGGCGTTCTCCCGGTCTCTCGCCGCGAGACCGGTGGATGACCTCCGGCAGCAGCGGCAGCTCGTCGACGGGCACGCCGATGGCGTCCTCGACGGCGTTGGCCACCGCGGCGGCCGTCGCGTCCAGCGGCAGCTCGCCGACGCCCTTCGCGCCCCCGGCCGGCCCGTCGGCGTACGGCACCTCGACGATCACCGCCTCCACCTCGGGCGCGTCGAGCGAGGTCGGCACGGCGTACGTGCTGAGCGAGTCGTTGACAACCCGGCCCGCGTCCTCCACGACGTGCTCCAGCAGGGCCCAGCCCAGCCCCTGGACGGTCCCGCCGGCGACCTGGCCGGCCACCGCGACGGGGTGGACGGCACGGCCGACGTCGACCACGTGCACGCAGCGCTCGACGGTCACCTCGGAGGTGTCCTGGTCGACGGCGACGTCGACGGCCACCGCCGACCATGCGTACGTCGGATAGGCGTCGCCGGTCAGCGTGGCCTGGTCCCAGACCACGTTGTCCGGCAGGGTGAACGCCCGGGTGACCGCAGGGGGGTCCCCGGCGGCGGCCCGGGCCGCGGCGACCACGGCGAGGTCGTCGGGGTCGAGCCCGCGGTCGTCGGCCCAGTCCCGCAGGTCGTCACGAAGGCCGGCCGCCGCCCGCTCCACGATGCGCCCGACGACCAGCGTGGTCCGGGACGCGACCGTGGGGCCGCTGTCGAAGGTCCGCGTGGTCGACGGCGGGGGCACGTCGACCAGCGCGAGGTCGACACCGAGGGCGTCCGCAGCGATCTGCGCGAGCACGGTGCGCGCGCCCTGGCCCATGTCGGTGCTGCTCACCAGCACCTCGAACGTGCCGCCGGCGGTCAGCGCCACGGTGCCCCGCCCCGCCAGGACCGACTCTCCGTCTCCGGTGAAGCCGGCGCCGTGGAACCCCGCCGCGATGCCCCGCCCTCGTCGCACCAGGCCGGTGGCTCGCCGGCCGCGGTGCTCCGGGGGGCGCGCCAGCGAGCGCCCCAGCGCGTCGAGCACCGCGGGCAGGCCGGCGCTCTCGTCCAGGGTGCCGAGCGTGGTGGTCGAGTCCCCGGGACGCAGCATGTTGATGCGCCGCAGGGTCAGCGGGTCGACGCCGAGCGCGCGGGCCGCCTTCGCCAGCTGGCGTTCCGCGGCGAACTGCGACTGCGGCGCGCCGAAGCCGCGGAACGCTCCGCTCGGCACGTGGTTGGTGGCCACCGCACGCCCGCGGACCCGCACGGCCGGGACCCGGTAGGGGCCGCAGGCGTGCAGGACGCTGCGCAGCAGCACGACCGGGCTCACCGTGACGTATGCGCCCGCGTCGAGCACGACGTCGACGTCGGCCGCGACGATGCGGCCGTCACGGGTCAGGCCGAGCCGGTGCGTGGTCTGCGAGGGGTGACGCTTGGTCGTCGCCGCGATGTCCTCGGCCCGGTCGTAGACGATGCGCACGGGACGGCCGGCCTTGCGGGCGAGCAGCGCGACGTGCGCGGCGAGCGTGGACGGGTAGTCCTCCTTGCCGCCGAACCCGCCGCCCGTCGTGACCTGGGTGACGTCGACCAGGCCCGGGGGCAGGTCGAGCAGCGTGGCCAGGGCGCGGTGCACGTAGTACGGGCACTGCAGGCTCCCGAGGACGTGCACCATGCCGTCGTCGTCCCACCGGGCCGTCATGCCCTGCGGCTCCAGGTACGTGTGCTCGGCCGGGCCGGTCCGGTAGGTGCCCTCGACGACGACGTCCGCCGTGGCGAGCGCCGCGTCCACGTCGCCGTGCTCGATGTGCCACTCCTGCAGCACGTTGCCCCCGTCGGCGACCTCGGTGTGCCCGGCCAGGGAGTCCTCGATCGTGAGCACGGCCGGCAGCGGCCTGATGTCGGCGCGGATGTGCGCGGCCGCCGCGGCGGCCCGCCGCCCGCTCGTCGCCGCGACCAGGGCGACCGCCTCGCCCACGTGGCGGACCCGGCCGCCGACGGGCACCAGGGCGGGCTGGTCGTCCTCGTGCAGGGGGATGCAGTTGCGGCCCGGGATGTCGTCAGCCGTCACGACCGTGACGCCGGCCCAGTCGAAGGTGGGGTCGAGCAGGATGCCGCGCAGCAGGCCGTGCGGGACGGTGCTGCGCACCGTGGCGCCGGCGAGCATCTCGCCGGGGAGGTCGGCGACGTACGACGCCGCGCCGAGCACCTTCTCGACGGCGTCCACCCGCGGCACCGACGTGCCGGTGACAGGCACCCGCGCCGTCGTCGTGCCGGCGCCGGCTCTCGCGCCCGTCACGGTGCCCGCCACCGTCGCCTCCCACCCGAGGGCCGGGAGCCCACCGGCCGCGGCCGGCACGCCGGACCCTCGCGACGAATGTAGGCAGGTGCGGATCGGCGCGGCACGGGCTGAAGGTCCCGTGCCGCGTCCCGGTGGGCCCGTAGTCGG
>DASVBJ010000044.1:0-2141 GCA_036375895.1 Actinomycetes bacterium
GCGAACGCCTACGCCTGCCGCAGCGAGACGCGCTGGATCGGCATGGTCGGTGTGCGGGGCAACCCGCTGCTCGCCGGGGCCGTGGCGATCGAGCTGCTCCTGCTCGGGGTCTTCCTGCTCGTGCCGCCCCTCTCCGCCGCCCTCGGCGGCGACCCGCCGAACGCGCTCGGCTGGCTGGTCGCGCTCGCCGCCATCCCGGCCGTCCTCGCCGCGGACGCCGCACACAAGGCCTGGCGTGCCCGCCGCCGCCCCCACTGACCACGGCAGCCGACCATCACCCACCTTCCGGGCTGATCACGGGGTCGGGGCTGAGCTCAGCGCAGGCCGTCGACGACGAGGAGCAGTCCGAAGACCGCGAAGGCGGCGGCAGCGCCGTACTTGATCAACCGGTCGGGCAGGTGCCGACCGAGCAGCGCGCCCACACCGATGGCCAGCGCGTCGGCCGCAACCATGCCGAGGGTGCTGCCGACCCAGGTGCCGAACCACGCCTCCCGGGTCGCCAGCGTGACGGTGGCGAGCATCGTCTTGTCGCCGAGCTCGGCCAGGAAGAAGGCCACCCCCACCGCCCAGACGGCGTGGCGGGTGGGCCGGGCGGCCCGTCGGCGCTCCTCCTCGTCGAGGGTGTCGCCGTGCAGGGTCCACGCGGCGAACCCCAGGAAGGCCAGCCCGGCGAGGACGGCGATCACGTCGGTGGGGAGCGAGGTGCCCACCAGGGCACCGACCGCGACCGAGAAGAGGTGCACGACCGCGGTGGCCAGGGTGATGCCGAGCAGCACCTGGCGAGCGGGCAGGCGGGTGGCGAACGTCATGGCCATCAGCTGGCTCTTGTCGCCGAGCTCGGCCACGAAGATCACTGCGGTGCTCAGCAGGAACGCGTGCATGGGGTGGGGCTCCTCGCCGCCCGGCCGGCGGTGACGCCCGTGTCGACGCACCCTCGACCGGGCACGTGTCTCGGTGGACGGATGTGCCGGTCGAAGGTCTCGTCCGCCCCGCAGCGGCGACCGCGCGAGGCCGTGGTGCCGGGCCGCTCGCGCGGCCAGCGTGTCGACACCGACGTTGGGGACTACTCCCCTTCGCGGGGCAGCCTACCGGCGGTCGCGGAGTCGCTCGCGGCGAGGATCGTGGCGAGCGCGCCGAGGGCGCCCTCGACCGGGCGGAAGTAGGCCCAGCGACCCCGCTTCTCGCGGTGCAGCAGGCCCGCCTCGACGAGCACCTTCATGTGGTGGCTGACGGTCGGCTGCGAGAGGCCGACCGGCTCGACCAGGTCGCAGACGCACGCCTCCGCGCCCGGCGAGGCCAGCACGAGCGACATCAGGCGCAGCCGGGCCGGGTCGGCCAGCGCCTTGAGCCGGCCGGCGAGCACCTCGGCGTCGGCCTCGGTCAGCGGCGCGGCCGCGAGTGGGGCGCAGCACAGCTCGCCTGGCTCCTCCAGCAACGGCAGCAGCCGCTCGGGCGCGGCGGCGGACGGGGTCGTCATGACAGGCATGCTACGGGAACATATTGACAACTGTCGATTGTTCCTCCATCGTACTCATTGACAGTCGTCAATATGAGGAGTCGAGATGTCAGGCGTCGCTCTCACCCCCACCCACTCCGCCGCCCTCGCCCACGCCGCCGACCTCCGGCACGAGGCGGACGTCGACCGGCTGGTCCGCGCCGTGCGCACCGACCGGTCCGGCACCCGCGCGGGCTGGCTGGCCGGCCTGGGCGGGCACGTCACGGCGTGGCTGCCCCGTCACCGTGTCGCCACCGCCACGACCGACTTCGCCGCCTGCTGCGCATGAGTGATGCGGCGGCCTGCGGGCCGGCCCCGACGGCCGACGCCGGAGGGAGGTGACCGTCATGGACTGCTGCGACACGACCTGCTCGGCAGAGGAGTGCGGTTCCTGCTGCTGACGAAGGACGGAGAGGGCCGCCGCCGGCTACGACTCGGCGGCGGCCTTCACCCGTGCCAGGGTGTGCTCCATCCCGGCCCGGTTGTGCGCCTCGGTGTCGAACGTGCCGCGGGCGGCCGGGCTCAGCACCGACATGACCGGGTGGCGTCGGTCCTCGAAGCTCTCGACGAGGACACACGCCGTACGCCCGTCGGCCGGCTCCAGCCAGTAGCCCCACCGCGAGACCGGCAGCCCGGCGAAGCTCAC
>DASVBJ010000095.1:0-2885 GCA_036375895.1 Actinomycetes bacterium
GCTGGCCGGCACGGTCGCGTTCGCCAGCGCCGGCACGGTCGCCGCCACCACGGCACTGACCGACAACGGCGGGACGGCCACGATCGTCACGCCCGCCAGCGACAGCACCACCGAGCCGGCCGACGACGCCGTCGAGGACCAGCACGAGGGCCTGGCCCACGAGGGCACCGCGGACGACGACGACGTGGCTCCGACGCCGGTGGCTCCGGCGCCCGCCACGACGGAGGCCGACGACCAGGGCGACGACGAGCAGAGCGACGACGCGTCCGAGGCCGACGACCAGGGCGAGGACGAGCACGGCGACGACGCGTCCGAGGCCGATGACCACGGCGACGACCAGGAGAGCGACGACGCGTCCGAGGCCGACGACCACGGCGACGACGAGGCCGCTGAGGCCGACGACCACGGCGACGACGATGCCTCCGAGGCCGACGACTCCAGCCACGACGAGTCAGACAGCGGCTCGGACGAGTCCGAGGACGGCGGCTCCGACGACTGACCTCTCAGCGGTGCAGCACCCCGAGGCGGGGTGGCCAGATCGGCCACCCCGCCTCGGCACGTGAGGTCACATCTGCGACGAGGCCCCGAAGACCTCACGCATCCCGCGCAGTCGGGCCTTCAGCGTCCGGCGGGCGAGGGAGGTGTCCAACCGGCAGTCACGCGGCACACCGGCCGGCGCCGCGGCGCCCGGCACCGGACGGCCGGCGACCAGTGACGCGAGCTCCCAGCGGGTCAGCTCGTCCGGGCCGGCCACGTGGATCGGCCCGCTGACGTCGAGTCCGGCCAGCTCGAGCAGTGCGGCGGCCAGGTCGTCGACCTGCACGGGGCAACGCAGCGAGTCGGTCCAGAAGACCGCGGACGGGTCGGCAACCGCACGCTCGTGCGGGCTCGGGTCCCTACCCGGCCCACCGATGATCAGAGAGGTGCGCGCGACGACCGCCTCCCGGCAGGCCGCCCTCACCTCCCGCTCGGCAACGGCCTTGGCCAGCCCGTAGCCCGTGGTCGCGTCGGCGCGGTCCGCCTCGACGTACGGCCTGCCCGCGTCGCCCGCGAACACAAGGTCGCTCGACACGTGCACCAGCCGGGCCCCCAGCCGGGCGGCGGCCCGCGCGACCGCCGCGCTGCCGTCGACGATCACCTGCCACGCCCGCTCGCCGTCCTTGTCGTACGCCGTGTGCACGACCGCGTCCGGAGCCACCCGGACGACCGCCGCCTCGACCGCGTCCGGGTCGGCGAGGTCGAGGCGCACACCGTCGCCCGGCGGGCTGCGGAAGGTCGTGGCCACGACGTCCCAGCCCAGACCGCGGGCATGGGCCACCACGCGGCGGCCGAGGAAGCCCGACCCGCCGGTGACCAGCAGTCGGGGCACCGTCAGCCGCAGCCGGACGACGGCGCCGGCATCGAGGGCACGCCCACCCCGGGCATGCCGAGCAGCACGCCCGGCACGGCCGGCCCCCGGCCGTTGCGCTCGGCCCAGCTGTCACCGGCCCGCGTCCGACGCACACCGCCGAAGGCGCCGTCCGCGACCAGGTGGTGCGGCGCCGCGTAGGTGACCTCGACGGTGGCCACGTCGCCCGGGCGCGGCGCCTCGACCCCGTCGGGCACCGCGAAGTGCACCAGCCGGTTGTCCGGGGCCCGGCCTGACAGCCGATGGGTCGCGCCGTCCTTGCGCCCCTCCCCCTCGGCGACGAGCACGTCCAGCACCCGGCCGAGCTGCTTCTTGTTCTCCGCCCAGGAGATGTCGTCCTGCAGCGCGACCAGCCGCTCGTAGCGCTCCTGCACGACGGCCTTCGGCACCTGCCCCTCCATGTCGGCGGCGGGGGTGCCGGGGCGCTTGGAGTACTGGAAGGTGAACGCCGAGGCGAACCGGGCCGCCCGGACGACGTCCAGCGTCCGCTCGAAGTCCTCGTCGGTCTCCCCGGGGAAGCCCACGATGATGTCGGTGGTGATGGCGGCGTCCGGCATCGCGGCGCGGACCCGCTCGATGATGCCGAGGTAGCGCTCCTGGCGGTAGGAACGGCGCATCGCCCGGAGCACCCGGTCGGAGCCCGACTGCAGCGGCATGTGCAGCGAGGGCATCACGTTGGGCGTCTCGGCCATCGCCGCGATCACGTCGTCGGTGAAGTCCTTGGGATGCGGGCTGGTGAACCGCACCCGCTCCAGCCCGTCGACGCCGCCACAGGCCCGCAGCAGCTTGCCGAACGCGAGCCGGTCGCCGAACTCCACGCCGTACGAGTTGACGTTCTGCCCGAGCAGCGTCACCTCGAGCACGCCCTCGGCGACCAGCGCCTGGACCTCGGCGAGCACCTCGCCCGGTCGGCGGTCCTTCTCCGTGCCGCGCAGCGACGGGACGATGCAGAACGTGCACGTGTTGTTGCACCCGACGGAGATCGAGACCCAGGCGGCGTACGGCGAGTCGCGCCGCGTCGGCAGGGTGGACGGGAACACCTCGAGCGACTCGAGGATCTCGACCTGGGCCTCCTCCTGGACCCGCGCGCGCTCGAGCAGCGCCGGCAGCGAGCCGATGTTGTGGGTGCCGAAGACGACGTCGACCCACGGGGCCTTCTGCGTGATCGTCTCGCGGTCCTTCTGGGCCAGGCAGCCGCCGACGGCGATCTGCATGCCTGGCTGCTTCGCCTTGACCGGGGCGAGGTGGCCGAGGTTGCCGTAGAGCCGGTTGTCGGCGTTCTCGCGCACCGCGCAGGTGTTGAAGACCACGACGTCGGGCGCGTCGTCGTCGGCTCTGACGTAGCCGGCGTCCTCGAGCAGGCCGGCGATCCGCTCGGAGTCGTGCACGTTCATCTGGCACCCGTAGGTGCGGACTTCATACGTGCGCGGACTCACCCCCCCAGGCTACGAGCAATTCCGGCCGCGGGCTCTTACGG
>DASVBJ010000094.1:0-4439 GCA_036375895.1 Actinomycetes bacterium
GCGAAGGCGACGCGGCCCGAGGTCGTCGGCGGGATCGGGGGCTTTGCCGGCCTCTTCGACGCCAGCGCCCTGACGACGTACCGCCGTCCGCTGCTCGCCACCTCGACGGACGGCGTCGGCACCAAGGTCGCCGTCGCCGCCGCCATGGACCGCCACGACACCATCGGTCACGACCTGGTCGGCATGGTCGTCGACGATCTCGTCGTCTGCGGTGCCGAGCCGTTGTTCATGACCGACTACATCGCCTGTGGGCGGGTGGTGCCCGAGCGCATCGCGGCGATCGTCAAGGGCATCGCCGAGGGTTGCGTGCTCGCCGGCTGCGCACTGATCGGCGGCGAGACGGCCGAGCACCCGGGGCTGCTCGGCCCGGACGAGTACGACGTGGCCGGCGCCGGGACCGGGGTGGTCGAGGCCGACCGGCTGCTGGGCGCCGACCGGGTGCGGGCCGGCGACGTGCTGGTGGCGATGGCGTCCAGCGGCCTGCACTCCAACGGCTACTCGCTGGTCCGCCACGTGCTGCTCGACCGTGCCGGCTGGGCGCTGGACCGCCAGGTGGCCGAGCTGGGCCGGCAGCTGGGCGACGAGCTGCTCGAGCCGACCCGGATCTACGCCAAGGACTGTCTCGCGCTCGCCGCCGCGGTGGACGTGCACGCCTTCAGCCACGTGACCGGCGGCGGACTGGCCGCCAACCTGGAGCGGGTGCTGCCCGCGGGCCTCGCCGCGACGATCGACCGGGGCAGCTGGACGCCCCAGCCGATCTTCTCCCTGGTGGCCGAGGTCGGCTCGGTCGGGCAGCACGAGCTGGAGCGCACGCTCAACATGGGCGTCGGGATGGTCGCCGTGGTGGCGGGCGACGACAGCGCGCGCGCCCTCGAGGCGCTCGCCGCCCGCGGTGTGCCCGCCTGGGTTGCCGGTGAGGTGACCTCAGGCGACGGGCACGTGCAGCTGGTCGGGTCGCACCCGACGGGGCGGGCGTGACGGCAGGTCAGCGCTTCGGCGAGGCCCAGTCGTCGTAGTCGTCCTCGTCGCGCTCCTCGACGGCCTCCGGCTTCGACGAGCCACCCGAGAGCTCGCGCTGCAGGGACTCGAGATCGGTGCCGTGCGAGCTGTACTTCAGCTCGCGGGCGACCTTGGTCTGCTTGGCCTTGGCTCGGCCGCGCCCCATGGCTCGACCCCCTCATACGTAAAGCGGGGCGGCCAGCCCGTGGCGGCCCCGGATCTATGGCTTCTCCGTGGGCACAACGGTACATGGCCCGACCCTGTTCCGGCATCTCGGTTCGGACCTCCGGCGGGCCACCCCTCCTCTGGCTTCCTTCTTCGCAGCGATCATGCACGTTCCGTCGCGACGGATCGTGCATGATCGCTGCCAGAGGGGCTCCCAGAGGGGCTGCCAGAGGGGGGGCCGGAGGGGGAGCGGGGTGGGTCAGTGCTGCGGGAGGTGGATGCCGCGCAGCCGGCCGATCTCGGCCATCCGTCGCTCGGCCAGCCGGTCGGCCGCCACGGCCGGCGGCACGCCCTCCTCGTCGGCGATGCGGAACACCCGACCGGTCGTCTCGAAGATCTCGGCGGCCTTCTGCTTGGCCCGCTCGAACACGAAGCCCTCGATCTCGTCCGCGACCTGGATCACGCCGCCGGAGTTCACGCAGTAGTCGGGCGCGTAGAGGATGCCGCGGTCGGCCAGCTGCTTCTCCACACCCGGGTGGGCGAGCTGGTTGTTGGCCGCGCCGCAGACGATCTTCGCCTGCAGCACCTCGACGACCTGGTCGGTCAGCGCACCGCCGAGGGCGCACGGGGCGTAGACGTCGATGGCGGAGCGCACCAGCGCGTCGGCGTCCGCGACCACCTCCACCTCCGGGTGCTCGCGGCGGACCCGCTCGAGGGCCTGCTCGCTCACGTCGGTGACGACCACGGTCGCGCCGTCCTCGACCAGGTGGCCGACGAGGTGCCGGCCGACCTTGCCGACCCCTGCCACGCCGACGGTGCGGTTGGCGAGCGTCGGCACGCCCCACAGGTGCTCGGCCGAGGCGCGCATGCCCTGGAACACGCCGTACGCCGTGAGCACCGAGGAGTCCCCGGCGCCGCCGTGCGCCTCCGACCGGCCGGTGACGTACCTGCACTCGCGGGCGACCACGTCCATGTCCTGCACGTAGGTGCCGACGTCGCAGGCCGTGATGTAGCGGCCGCCGAGCGACTGGACGAACCGGCCGTACGCCCGCAGCAGCGCCTCGGTCTTGTCGGTGGTCGGGTCGCCGATGATGACGGCCTTGCCTCCGCCGAGGTCGAGTCCGGCCAGCGCGGCCTTGTACGCCATGCCGCGGGACAGGTTCAGGACGTCCTCGAGGGCGTCCTCCTCCGACGCGTACGGGTAGAACCGGGTGCCGCCGAGGGCCGGTCCGAGGGCTGTCGAGTAGATGCCGATGATGGCTTTGAGGCCGGAGGCCTCGTCGGAGCAGAACACGACCTGCTCGTGAGGCTGCTGGCTGCCGGGGTGTCGGCCGAAAACGCCGCTGTTCACTGGGGGGTCTCCCGCATGGTGAGGCCCGCAGCGCCGTTGATGCGGGCGTTACGGATCACCATACGATGCCTTCCGTGACCGCCCTCCCCCCGAGCCCGTACGCCGCGTACCTACGCGTCTACGAACCCCTCGAGGCGTTCCGTCCCGAGGAGCGCGCTGCCTGGCGTCGGTACGCCGAGGAGCGGGCCGTGACGCGGTCCGCGCGGCTGGCCGCCGAGCACCGCGAGGCGAGGCGCGCCCTGCTCGGGCTGCCGCCGCGGGCGGTGCCGGCGGACGAGAGCGACGACGCCTACGTGCTCGAGGTCGAGGAGGAGCTCCTGGTCTGCCCGGTGCAGTCGCGGCTGCGGGCCTGGCTCGCCCTCGGGGCCTTCCGCGAGGGCCTTCCCGACTCCCTGCTGCGCGCGTTCGTGCCGCCCATGGCGCTGCGGCAGGCCTACGCCGAGCACGAGGTGTGGGGCGCGAAGGAGAGCCAGCCGCTGCGCATCCGGACCGTCACCTGCATGGTGCCGATGCACTGGTTCGTCGCGTTCTGCGGGCGCGACCGCCGGCTCGGCACCGACCCCGCCGAGCCGTCCTTGGTCTACCGGGCCCGGATGTCGGCGGCCCGCCGCCGGGTCGGCCGGGCGCTGCGCACCCTGCGCCGGACGCTCGGGGAGGTCGACTACGTCGCGGAGCTCGAGGAGCTTGGCCAGTGGCTCGAGGAGTTCCACCCGCGCGCGTGGGTCGAGCTGGACTACGGCGGGCTGGCCGGCCTCATGGGTGCCGACCGGCTGCGCGCCGACACCTCGGCGAAGGACGTCACGGCGGCGCTGTCGGCGCTCGCCGCGGGTGACGCGCAGACCGCGTCGCGCTGGTACGACGTGCTCATGGAGCGCTGGGCCGAGGTGCGGTCGCTGGAGCGGGTCAACTAGCGGCGGCCATCCGTCAACCGCCCTTCCGGACCGTTTCATCAATTCGTGACGTGGTTAACCCCCGACCAGGCGGATCGTTCACCCGAATGGCGTTCTAGCCCACTCGTCCTATGCCGAAGATGGCCCGTCTGGGCCATATCGGACATCCGTGACCAAGGGGCACTATTACCAACAGGAACCGAGATCGGTCGGTTCGCCCATGGAAAGGCCGACAGGATGTCAACGCGAACCCCTGACGCTGAGCCCCTGCTGACGCCCGCCGAGGTCGCCACGATGTTTCGTGTCGACCCCAAGACGGTGACCCGCTGGGCCAAGGCGGGCAAGCTCACCTCCATCCGGACCCTCGGCGGTCACCGGCGTTACCGCGAGTCCGAGGTCCGGGCTCTCCTCGCCGGTATCCCGCAGCAGCGCAAAGAGGTCTGACCCGGCGGCGACGACGCACCCCGATGACGGGTGCGGCGTCGCCGTGCGCCCAGGGCGGTCATGACGACTCCCTCCCTGGGCCGGCGCCCCCCGGTGCTGCCTTCACGTCTGGGCGCAAGTGGCCGCAAGCCTCTCGCTAGTGCGACGGACGACCGTGGGGCCACACACAGGGGTTCCTCGTCCGAGGACGCACGCACAGGAGTCGTCATGTCCCGCTTGCTCTACCGCCTCGGTGGCGGCGCCGCCCGTCACCCGTGGCGGGCCATCGGCCTGTGGTTGGCCGGGGTCGCCGTCGTGCTCGGTCTCGCCGGCGCCTTCGGCGGCGCGCTGAACGACAAACGACACGATCCCCGGCACCGGCAGCCAGCGGTCCTACGACTTGCTGAGGGTGCCGGTCACCGACTTCAAGGGCGACGAGGGCGTGGTGGCGCTCGAGGACGCGACCCGCCCGCTGCGCACCGCCGGCTACCAGACCGAGTACGGCGGGCAGGTGCCGGAGCTGCCCGCACCGCGGCCGGTCGCCGAGCCGGTCGGCGCAGCCTGACGCCTGGCCCACGACCGCGACGGCGGGCCGTCCCTGCAGGGGCGGC
>DASVBJ010000170.1:0-4985 GCA_036375895.1 Actinomycetes bacterium
TCCGCCGGAACGTCCACAGGTCCTGCTCGCCGGCTGCGCCGAAGAGGGGCCGGCTCAGCGGCCGACCGGTCTCCGGCTCGGCGGTCGCCCACCCGAGCTGGGGGCCCGGCCAGTGCGCCGCCCGGTAGCCGCTCCAGAAGGAGTAGCCGGTCGGCCGGTCGATCGTGTGGTCCTCACCGGGCCGCCACTCCAGGGCCGCGCACCACGTGATGGCCTGCTGGTCGTCCGGGTCTGCCGGCCCGGCGAGGGCGTGCGGCTCCCCCGTGTCCTCGACGGCCTCGGCCCCGAGCACGTGCTCGCAGCCGGTCAGCGGGAGCAGGTCTCCCTCCTCGGTGGCGTCGAGGACCCGGAGCGCCGAGACGGTCACGGTCTCACCGGAGCCGAGGTCGTCGAAGGTGACCGCCTCGACGCGGTCGCCGGTCACGTCCGCCGCCACCGGGCGATGGTGCAGCAGCAGCTCCAGGCTCCCGCTGGCCTGGTGCGGCCGCAGCAGGCCGCGCAGCACGTCGTGGAAGACGACCGGCTCGGCGCAGAGCCTGCTGACCCAGCCGAGCCCCGGGTTGAGCAGGGGGTCGTCGCTTGCGTCGGCCGTGAGGTCCGGGCGACGCCGGTAGCTGTCGCGGACAGCAGCCCGCATCCGTCGGTAGCCGGCCGTCGTGCCGGTGCTCTCGACCCAGGGGTGCTCGTCCGGCGGGACCGCCTGGCTGGTCAGCTGCCCGCCCACCCACCCGGTCGGCTCGGTGAGCACGACCCGGCGTCCCAGCCGGGCAGCGGCCAGCGCGGCGGCCACGCCTCCGCAGCCGGCCCCGACGACGAGCACGTCACAGGCACGCTCGGGCACGTGATCTCCTAGCCGCGCAGGCGGGGCAGCACCTCGTCGCGGTAGAGGGCGAAGAAGTCCCGGTAGTGCGGGCCCATGTTGGCGATGAACACCTCGTCGAAGCCCGCCGCGGCATAGGGCTGGAAGGCCTCGACGTGGCGGTCAACGTCCTTGCCGCACACGGTCGACTCCCGCGTCATCTCCTGGGTGACCAGACCGCTGGCCTGCTCGAAGTGCTTCGGGGACGGCAGCACCTGCGAGAGCTCACCGGGCAGCCCGGCGTTTGCCCACAGCCGGTGCGCGATCCGCACGCCTTCGTCCTCGGTGCCGGCGACGCACACCTTGTAGCCGGCCTGGGTCGGCTTGTCGCGGCCGGCCTTGGCCCGCCACTCGCTGACCTTGTCGGCATCCGGGCTCGTGGTGATGAAGCCGTCACCGATGCGCAGCGCCAGGTCGAAGGCCTTGTCCCCGAAGGCCGACACGAAGATGCGCGGTGCCTGCGCCGGTCGCGTGTAGATGCGGGCGTTCTCCACCGTGTAGTGCGGTCCGTGGTGGTAGGTGAACTCGCCCTTCCACATCTCCCGGATGAGGCCGACCGCCTCCTCGAGCATGTCGAGCCGGACGGCCTCGCTCGGCCAGGCGTCACCGAGGATGTGCTCGTTGAGCGCCTCCCCGGTGCCGACCCCGAGGGTGAACCGCCCGTCGAGCTGGACGGCGGCCGTGGCCGCGGCATGAGCGATCACCGCCGGATGGATCCGCAGGGTGGGGCAGGTGACCGCGGTCGTGACCGGGAGCCGGCACACCTGCGAGATGGCGCCGATCACGCCCCAGACGAACGGGCTCTGCCCCTGCTCGTCGTTCCAGGGGTGGAAGTGATCGCTGATCCACAAGGCCTCGAAGCCGGCCTCCTCGGCAAGCCGGGCCTGCTCGACGAGCTCGCGCGGGTCGTACTCCTCGCTGCTGAGGAAGTAGCCGATGCGCATCCTGTCTCTCCTCCGCGATGGTGACGGGTCGGGCGGGGGCTCAGCCGTTCGTGCCGGTGGCCTCGTGCGGGCTGCCGACCGGCTTGGACTCCGGTGAGCCGCGCTGACGCAGGTAGATGGACAGCACCGCCATCGAGCCGACGGCGAGGAACTCCGACTGCCAGTTCTGCAGCGTCCGGTTCCAGAAGTCCGGGCGGCCGAGGTACGACAGGTAGGACACCACCGGCTGCAGCTGCTGGAGCTGCTCGCTGTTGTAGGCGCTCCAGCCCGCGATGGACTGGGCGAGCCAGGAGCCGAGGAACAGCAATCCCATCACCAGGCACAGCGAGTGCGAGTAGATCGAGCGGCGAGGGCCCGACACCTTCGCCCAGCTGGGCGAGTCCACCCCGGCGTACCTGCCGACCTTCTGCTCCTCGTCGGACTCCGAGCCCGCCTTGTCCAGCTCCTTGGACTCCGGCGACCCCTTCTGGACCAACCACACCGTGACCATCACGTACAGGAAGAACTGGAGGTATTCCGACTGCCAGTTCTCCGCGACGTCGACGGCGAAGCTGGAGGACAGCAGGTAGTGACCGAGCGAGATCTGCTGCAGCCCCTGTGCCACCTGCCCCTCGTTGTAGGCCGCCAGCCCGGTCAGCGCCTGGCCGACCAGGGCCACGAGGAACAGGACACCGAAGAACAGGCTCAGCCCGTTCCGCCACAAGAACCTTCGCGCCGGCCTGGTCGGCTCCTCGACCAGCACCCGGCGTACCCGCTCCAGCGTCTGCGTGGACATCCCCGCCCCCTATCGCTGCTGCAGGCCGACGGCGACGAAGTAGCCGAGTCCGACAAGCACCACCGCGAGATAGGTCACGAACATCGCGCGCACGCCTACGCCCCCTTCACCCGGCAGTCGTACGGCCGCCCGGCACGTGGCTTGCAGGCTGCGGCGGCAACCCGCCATCCGTCGGCGAAGCGGCTCAGGAAGAGGGTGTCGTCATCGGTCGTCACCATCGCCTCGTCGCCGAAGACCGACGTCTTGCGGTCCGCGGTCGACCTGCCGAGCGGCTCGTCGGTGATGGCCGCCGGGCATGCCGCCCCCGCCGACTCCTCGATCTCCTCGCGGGTCGCGGGGGCCAGCAGCCGGCAGAGCGTGGCCCCGTCGCTGGCCTGCGCCGCTCGCGCGAAGCGGGCCGCCACGTGCTCGACGTCGGCGGCGGTCGCTGACGGCATGCAGCCCGCCAGCATCGTCACCGCCGCCGCGGCGAGAACGCACCGCCGACGACCGGCCACGACCGTGCGCACCTGCTATCTCTTGGCCGCGGTTGCCTTGCCGCCCTTGCGGCCGGCCTCCTTCTTCTGCGCCGTGGTGCCGCCCTGCGAGCTGTCGCCGCCGGAGCCGCTCTTCTTGCCACCCCGACTGGAGGCGCCGGGCGAGTTCGCGATCTTCGCGGCGCGCTCCTTCGACATTCCCTTGTCCTTGAGCGCCTCGTACTGCTTCTCGTTCTTCACGTTGGCCGAACGTTGCGGCATCGCAACCTCCTCGCAGGAGTCGTGGAGCCGTCCCCGTGAGGGCTCCAGCGCCTGTCCACGGTCCGTCTACCCGTTCCTCGCACCCCCATGCAGCACCCGGCGCCACGCCCGCGGAAACCGGATATTTCAGAAATCGTTCCGGCCGGCCGATGGATCCGCCGGGGAATCATGCGAGATCACGGGGAGCTGAACAACCACGGCCTGGGCGCGACGCGGCGCCCCGGCGGTCGCGTACGCGCTCGCGTCCGCTGTGTGCGGACGGGATACGTGGCAGCGCTGGCGGTTTGCCTGCTCGCCCTCGGCACGGCCGCGGCGGCCCAGGGCGCGGCGAGCCTCAGATCGGTCACCGACCGCCGCGCCGCGGCAGGCACGGCGACCGATGCGGCCGTGACAGCGAAGGCCACGGCCTGCCGCACCCCGGCCCCGCGCACCGCTGCAGGCTTCCAGGCCCTCTTCGACCGGCTCGAGGGTGGCTGGGCGGGCGGCGACGGCGCAGAGAGCGTCCCGCTGCCTGACGGCAGGACCCTCTGGATCTTCGGGGACACCATCGTGGGGAGGCCCGCCGAGTCCGGGGGTGGTTACGCGCCCGGGGCGCGCATGGTGCGCAACTCGTTCGTCCTGCAGGACCGCGGCTGCCTCCACCCGGTGAACGGCCCGGGTGGACGCGAGGTCCTCGCCACCCGCCGCGACGGGTCGTTCTACTGGCCGACGGCGGGGATCGTCGACGCGGGCCGACTGTTCCTGTTCGCCTCCCGGATGCGGGTCACCGGGATCGACTCGTTCGCCTTCCAGCAGGTTGGCACCGACGTCGCCATCGTCGACGTGCCCCGCGGCGGCGCCCCGGTCGTGCGGGTCGTCAGGCAGGTCTCGCCCAGCGACGGCACGGCTGTTCCGTCATGGGGGCAGGCGCTGGCCCGATCCGGCGGCTGGCTCTACGTCTACGGGACCCGCACCGATCCGCGGCCGTACCAGTTCGGCAAGGAGCTGTACGTGGCGCGCACCCGCCCCGGGCACCTGGCGGACCTGCGCTCATGGCGGTACTTCGACGGCCACCGGTTCGTCGCCTCGGCGCGAGCGGCCCGCCCGGTGATCAGGTCCGACACGGGTGTCTCCACGACCCTGAGCGTGCTTGTCGACCACCGCGGCAGGGCGACCCTGGTGACCAAGCAGTTCGGGTTCCTCGGGACGGAGGTGCGCGCCTGGACCGCGCCCACCCCGGTGGGCCCGTTCAGCCTGGCCAGGCCGCGACTGTTCGCGGCCCCCTCGGACGACCGGACCGGGGAGCTCCTGTACCTCGCCGAGGCGCACCCCCAGTTCCGGCTCGCCGGCGGGAGGACACTGGTGACGATCAGCCGCAACAACCGCGACCTCACCAAGGTCATGCGCGACCGGCTGCTGTACCGGCCGCAGTTCCACGCGGTGACGCTGCCGCGCTAGGTGGTGCCCGGCCACGAGGTCGGTGACCAGCGGGTCAGCCCGAGGGCCGGAGGCCGGCCCGGTGCAGCAGGTAACCGGTGACCGGGATGTACAGGTGCGGTGCGACGTTGTCGTCGAGCGGCACGGCGACGGCGACGGTGCCCTCCTCCTCCCCCACGAAGAGCGCCGGGTCGTTCGAGTCGGCGAACCCCACGGCCTCGACCCCGGCCTGGGCGGCCGCACCCGCCCAGCCG
>DASVBJ010000100.1:0-12145 GCA_036375895.1 Actinomycetes bacterium
ATCGGGTCGCACGACCTGGTGCTCGACCTGGCCGCCTCGGCCCTGCGGGCGGTGGACCCGTCGCTGACCCTGGTGTCCAGCAACGTGGGGTCGCTCGGGGGGCTCGTCGCGCTGCGCGACGGGCTCTGCCACGTGGCCGGCTCGCACCTGCTCGACCCGGCGACCGGCGAGTACACGCTGCCGTACCTCGACCGGGTCCTGGGCGAGGGCGCCGGAGCGGTCGTCCGGCTGGTGCACCGCGAGCAGGGGCTCATGGTGGCGCCCGGCAACCCGCTCGGGCTGACCGGCGTCGCGGACCTCGGGGACGCCCGGGTCCGCTACGTCAACCGCCAGCGTGGGGCCGGCACCCGGGTCCTGCTGGACCGTGAGCTGGCCCGGGCCGGGGTCCGGCCGGAGGACGTGACCGGGTACCAGCGCGAGGAGCACACCCACCTCGCCGTCGCCGCCGCGGTGTCCGCCGGGCGCGCCGACGCGGGGCTCGGCATCCTCGCCGCCGCCCGGGCGTTCGGCCTGGACTTCGTGCCGGTCGCGCGCGAGCCGTACGACCTGGTGACCACACCGGAGATCCTCGACGGCGGGATCCTGGATCCGCTGCTGGACCTGCTCGCCGACCCTGGGTTCGGGGCTCGCGTCGAGGACCTGGGCGGCTACTCGACCGCTGAGACCGGTCGCCGGATCCGCTGAGCGGCCTGCCGCAGCCGGATAGGCTCGGCGGTTGACGGGCTCGGGGGTCGGCGAAGGGCGGGCGTGGAGGTCCAGGCGGGCGTGGCGGTCCCAGGCGGCTCGGACGAGCACCGGGTGGACCGACTGGTCACCCTGCCCAACGCCCTGAGCGCGCTGCGGCTGCTCGGCGTCCCGCTGTTCCTGTGGCTGGTCCTGACCGAGCGCGACGTCCTGGCCGTCGCCGTCCTCGCCGTCAGCGGCTTCACCGACTGGCTCGACGGCACGATCGCCCGCCGGTGGAACCAGATGTCGCGGGTCGGCGCGCTGCTCGACCCGGCCGCCGACCGGCTGTACATCCTGGCCACGCTGGTCGGCCTGACAGCGCGCGGCGTCGTGCCGCTGTGGCTCACGCTCGCGCTCGTCGGCCGGGACGTGTTCCTGGCCGGCTTCCTTCCCGTGCTGAAGCGGCACGGGTACGGCCCGCTGCCCGTGCACTTCCTCGGGAAGGCGGCCACCTTCAACCTGCTCGCCGGCTTCCCGTTGCTGCTTCTCGGTGAGGGCGACTCGGTCGTCAGCCAGGTGGCTCACGCATTCGGGTGGGCGTTCGCGATCTGGGGTACCTCGCTGTACTGGCTGGCAGGCATCCTGTACGTGATCCAGGTGCGTCAGCTGGTGGCCGCCGACCGCCTGGAGCAGTCGACTGCCGGGAGGTCCGCCTCGTGAGGTCCAGGTCGTGAAGGCCGTCGTCATGGCAGGTGGCGAAGGCACCAGGCTGCGCCCGATGACGGCGAGCATGCCCAAGCCGCTGCTGCCCATCGTCAACAAGCCGATCATGGAGCACGTGCTCCGGCTGCTGCACCGGCACGGCTTCTCCGAGACGGTCGTGACGGTCCAGTTCCTGGCCAGCCTGGTGCGCAACTACTTCGGCGACGGCGAAGAACTCGGCATGCGCCTGCACTACGCAACCGAGGAAACCCCGCTCGGGACCGCCGGGAGCGTCAAGAACGCCGAGCACCTGCTCCGCGACGACAGCTTCCTGGTCATCAGCGGCGACGCGCTCACCGACTTCGACCTCACCGACCTGGTCAAGTTCCACCACGACAAGGGCGCCCTCGTCACGGTGTGCCTGACCCGCGTGCCGGACCCGCTCGAGTTCGGCATCACGATCGTCGACGAGGAACAACGCGTGCAGCGCTTCCTCGAGAAGCCCACGTGGGGGCAGGTCTTCTCCGACACCGTCAACACCGGCATCTACGTCATGGAGCCGGAGGTCTTCGACCACGTCGCCGCCGACGAGCAGGTGGACTGGTCGGGCGACGTGTTCCCCCGCCTGCTGGCGGCCGGCCTGCCGGTCTACGGCTACGTCGCCGAGGGCTACTGGGAGGACGTCGGCACCCACGAGTCCTACGTCCGCGCCCAGGCCGACGTGCTCGAGCGCAAGGTCGAGGTCGACATCGACGGCTTCGAGGTGTCACCCGGAGTCTGGGTCGCCGAAGGCGCCGACGTGCATCCCGACGCCCTGCTGCGCGGACCGCTGTACGTCGGCGACTACGCGAAGGTCGAGGCCGGCGCGGAGCTGCGGGAGTACACCGTGCTCGGCAGCAACGTGGTCGTGAAGGGCGGCGCGTTCCTGCACCGCGCGGTGGTCCACGACAACGTGTTCATCGGGCCGCACACCAACCTGCGCGCCTGCGTCATCGGCAAGAACACCGACATCATGCGGGCCGCCCGGATCGAGGAGGGCGTCGTCATCGGTGACGAGTGCGTCATCGAGGAGGAGGCGATCGTCGCCACCGGGGTGAAGGTCTACCCCTTCAAGACCGTCGAGGCCGGCGCGATGGTCAACACCAACGTCATCTTCGAGTCCCGCGGCCAGCGCTCGCTGTTCGGGCCGCGGGGCGTCTCGGGCATCGTCAACGTCGAGATCACCCCTGAGCTTGCGGTCCGGCTCGCCGCGGCCTGGGCCACGACGCTGCGCAAGGGCGCCACCGTGACCACGTCCCGTGACGTGTCCCGCGCGGCCCGGGCGCTCAAGCGGGCCGTCATCTCCGCGCTGTCGTCCAGCGCGATCAACGTCGTCGACCTCGAGATCGTGCCGGTGCCAGTCGCCCGGCTCGAGACAGCCCGTGGCCGCGCGGGCGGCGTCATCATCCGGACGACCCCGGGCCAGCCGGAGAGCGTCGACATCAGCTTCCTGGACAACGCCGGCGCCGACCTGTCCCAGGCGGCCCAACGCAAGCTGGAGCGCGTCTACAGCCGCGGCGAGTATCGCCGCGCCTTCCCCGGCGAGATCGGCGACCTGACCTTCCCGCCGCGCGTCATGGAGGCGCACGCCCTCGAGCTGCTGCGCCGCATCGACACCTCGGGTGTCGCCCAGGCGCGGCTGAAGGTGGTCGTGGACACCGGGGGCGGCACCGCCGCCCTGGTGCTGCCGTCCCTGCTCGGTCGGCTCGACGTCGACGTGCTGACCATCAACAACGGCTTCGACGAGGCGTCGCCCACGGAGAGCCCGACCGAGCGCGGCGAGGCCATGGAGCGGCTGGGCCAGATCGTCGCGTCGTCGCGGGCCGACTTCGGCGTCCGCTTCGACCCGGTCGGCGAACGCATCTCGATCGTCGACGAGCGCGGTGTCCCCATCGACGACGAGCGGGCCCTGCTCGTGGTCCTCGACCTCGTCGCCGCGGAGCGGAAGAAGGGCATCGTCGCCCTGCCGGTGACGACCACCCGGCTGGCCGAGCAGGTCGCGGCCTTCCACGGCGTGGAGATCCGATGGATCGCGACGTCGGCCGCCGAGCTGACCCGGGCGGTGACCGAGCCGGACGTGATCTTCGGTGGGGACGGGCGCGGCGGGTTCGTCGTGCCGGAGTTCAGCACCGCCATCGACGGCCTCGCCGCCTTCGTGCAGCTGATCGCCCTGGTGGCCCGCACCCAGCTGCGGCTGTCCGAGATCGATGCCCGCATCCCGCATTGCCACATCGTGCGCCGGTCGCTGTCGACCCCGTGGGCCGCCAAGGGATCGGTGATGCGGGCCGTGGTCGAGGAGGCCGGCCAGCGGGCGGTCGACACCACCGACGGGGTGCGGGTGGTCGAGGACGACGGGTGCTGGGCGCTCGTGCTGCCCGACCCGGCCGAGCCGGTCACCCACCTGTGGGCCGAGGCGCGCGACGACGACCGGGCCGTCGCCCTGTTGGAGCGGTGGGCCACGGTCGTCGAGCGGGCCGACCAGTAGCCCGGATCGTCGCCTGACGTACGGTGCGCGGCGGCCCGACGTACGGCATGAAACGATGACAGGCATGCCGGCACCGACGCGCGGCGCCGAGAGGGCGCGACCGGACGCGTCCATGTCCCTGCTCACCAACCTCATGGACAACTCCCTGGACGGGGGGTACGCCGAGGCCGCGGCGCGACGCGCGACGACCGGAGGCGCGCGCTGGCGCCCGAGTTGGCTGCTGGCGGTCGGGCTGCTCGGCGTCGGCCTTCTGCTCGCCACCTCGGCCGCGCAGGTACGCGACAGAGCCCCCGCTGCGGCCGAGGCGCGGGCCGCGCTCACCAGGGAGATCGACCGCCGCACGGCCGCGACCGACCGCCTCGAGGTCCAGCTCGACCAGCTGCGGGCCTCGGTGGCCAAGGGCCGACAGGACGCCCTGCGGCTGACCACGTCGGGCTCGGAGCTGGCCGCTCGGCTGGCCAACCTGGAGACCGCCACCGGCGCCGGGGCCGTCGTTGGACCGGCCGTGGTCGTGCGCATCGAGGACGCCCCCACGAGCGACAGTGCCGCCGCCGACGGCGACCCGCGCGCAGGTGACGCGAACCGCCAGGGCAGGGTCAGCGACCGAGATCTGCAGACCATCGCCAACGAGCTGTGGGCGGCCGGCGCCGAGGCGATCGCGATCAACGGCCAACGGCTCACGGCCCTCAGTGCCATCCGCTCGGCCGGTGAGGCCGTCCTCGTCGACTTCCGTCCGCTCAGCCCCCCGTACGATGTCGTCGCCGTCGGCGACGCCAGCTCGGTGCAGGCGGCCTTCGCCGAGGGTTTCGGGGGCAGCTACCTGCAGGTGCTCAAGGGATACGGCATCACGTACTCGATCGACACCAAGAAGCGCGTCCGGCTGCCGGCCTCGGGCGGACTGACGGTCCGGTACGCCGAGGTGCCGGGGAAGAGGGAGGGGAGCTCGTGATCGCGGCCATCGGCCTGGCGCTGGGCATCGTGGCAGGACTGTTCCTGGAGCCCACGGTGCCGTCGTGGCTGCAGCCCTACCTGCCGATCGCGGTGGTCGCCGCGCTCGACGCCGTGTTCGGCGGCATGCGGGCGCTGCTGGACGGGATCTTCGACGACAAGGTCTTCGTGATCTCCTTCGTGGCCAACGTCACGGTCGCGGCCCTGATCGTCTTCCTCGGCGACCAGCTCGGCGTCGGGTCCCAGCTGTCGACCGGCGTGGTCGTCGTGCTCGGCATCCGCATCTTCTCCAACGCCGCCGCGATCCGGCGGCACCTCTTCAGCGCATGACCGAGCAGCAGCCCACCCCCGACGGCCCGACCGCCCCGGTCGCCGGTCGTCACGAGGCGCCGCTGCCTCCGCTCGGCCGTGGCCGGGCGCGGCTGCGCTCCGCGATGCGCCCTCGCGCCACCCGGGGGCAGGTGATCGCCGCCGTGCTGTGCGCCGTCCTGGGCTTCGCCGCGGCCGTGCAGGTGCGGTCCAACCAGGAGTCGGGTCTTGCCAACCTGCGGCAGACCGACCTGGTGCGCATCCTCGACGACGCCACCGAGCGGGCGTCCCGCCTGCAGGCGGAGGCGCGCGACCTCGAGGACACCCGCGACCGGCTCACCGGCGGCAGCGACGGCGCACGTGCCGCGCTCGAGGAGGCGCAGGACCGGGCCCGGACCTTGGGGATCCTCGCCGGGACGCTGCCCGCCAGTGGCCCGGGCATCGACTTCACCGTCAGCGATCCCTCCGCGTCGGTGCACGCCGACGTGCTGCTCGACGCCGTGCAGGAGCTGCGGGACGCCGGCGGCGAGGCGATGGAGATCTCCTCGGTCGGCGGGGACACCGTGCGGGTCGTGGTGAGCACCCACCTCGTCGACGCGGAGGACGGGGGAGTGGAGGTCGACGGCACGGTGCTGAAGCCTCCCTACCGGCTGCGCGTCATCGGCGACCCGAGGACGCTCGCCGCGGCCCTGGACATCCCGGGCGGCGTGCTCGACGTCCTGCGTCAGCGCGAGGCCGAGGGGGTCGTGACCCAGCGGAGCTCGGTGGAGATCACCGCCTTGCGGCCGCCTCCGACGCCTCAGTACGCTCGGCCGGCTCCCCAGGCATCGCGCAAGTAGACCCAGCGGGCGGCGGTCGCCGGCCGCCGCGTGGACGAGAGGCGATCTGTGTATCCCGACGATCTGCACTACACCAGCGAGCACGAGTGGGTGCGCAGCGACGGCGACACCGTGCGAGTGGGCGTCACCGACTACGCGCAGGAGGCGCTGGGCGACATCGTCTTCGTCACCCTGCCCGAGGTGGGCGCACAGGTCACCGCCGGTCAGCCGTGCGGGGAGATCGAGTCCACGAAGAGCGTCTCCGACGTCTACGCGCCGGTGAGCGGCACTGTCGTGGCCCGCAACGACGGCCTCGACACCGCGCCTGAGCTGGTCAACTCCGACCCCTACGGGGACGGCTGGATGATCGACATCCGGCCCGAGGACGCGTCTGCGGTGGACGGCCTGCTCGACGCCGCCGCCTACCAGGCCGGGCTCGAGTCGTCCTGATCCCGCCCGGCCCGGACGGCACCCCGCCGTTCGAGTGTCTTCCGGCGCACCCGAGGCGTTCCGGTTGACCCTCGTGCCGCAGCCACGTAGGTTTCAAGAACCGTCAACCTCGACCTGCGGTCGAGGGTCACGGCCAGTACGCCCGACGACCACCACTCATCAGCGACGTCTGCGGCGCGAGCCGCGACGGGAGGCCCATCGATGCCGTTCTGCACCCAGTGCGGGCACTCCAACCCCGAGGACAGCCGGTTCTGCAGCAACTGCGGCGCCGCGCTGCGGCCGGCCTCGGCCGGCGAGACCTCGACGATCACCATCAGCGGCATCGACGCCGGCGAGACGGCCGAGAAGGCGGAAGGGCTCTCCGTCGCTGACCAGGCCGCGGTCGACGCGCTGCCGGCGGGCTCGGCCCTGCTCGTCGTACGCCGTGGACCCAACTCGGGCGCCCGGTTCCTTCTCGACTCCGACGTGACCACTGCGGGCCGGCACCCGGAGAGCGGCATCTTCCTCGACGACGTGACGGTGTCCCGCCGGCACGCGGAGTTCAAGCGCTCCGGCGACCGCTTCGTGGTCCGTGACGTCGGGTCGCTCAACGGCACCTACGTCAACCGTCAGCGCATCGACGAGGCCACGCTGTCCAGCGGCGACGAGGTGCAGATCGGCAAGTACCGGCTGGTCTACTACCCGCACCAGCAGGCCGGGGGCGAGGCGGGATGAGCCCTGCGGTCCCTGCCCGATCGCTGATGAGCATCGGGGAGGTGCTGGCCGCACTGCGTCGCGACTTCCCGGACGTGACGATCTCCAAGATCAGGTTCTTGGAGTCCGAGGGGCTGGTCGAGCCGGCCCGCACGCCCTCCGGCTACCGCAAGTTCAGCCACCAGGACGTCGAGCGGCTTCGCTACATCCTGTCCGCGCAGCGCGACCAGTACCTCCCGCTGCGCGTCATCAAGGAGCACCTCGACGCCATCGACCGCGGGCTCGAGCCGCCGGCCGTGCCCAGCGGTCCTGCGCGGGTGCCGCTCACGGTCACCGCGGCCGAGGGCGTGCCGGGGCCGCGGGCGTTCAGCCGCGACCCCGGCGACATCCGCCTGTCGCGCAGCGAGCTGCTCGCCGCCGCCGGCATCGACGCCGGGCTGCTCGAGCAGATCGAGGGCTACGGGTTGGTGCGGCCGACCAACGGCTCGTCCGGGGCGGTCCACTACGACGGCGACGCCCTCGTGGTCGCGAGGACGATCGCCGAGATGAGCGCGTTCGGCCTCGAGCCGCGGCACCTGCGGGCCTTCCGGCAGGCCGCCGACCGGGAGGCCGGGCTTGTCGAGCAGGTCGTCTCGCCGCTGCTGCGCCAGCGCAACCCCGAGGCACGGGCCCGCGCCGAGGAGGCCGCCCGGGAGATGGGCGCGCTGTCCGTGCGTCTGCACACCGCTCTCGTCCGGGCCGCACTCCGGCCCGTCGTGCGCGGGTAGTGTGGCCGGTGTGAACGAGCTCGACGTCGTAGGTGTCAGGGTCGAGATGCCCTCCAACCAGCCGATCGTGCTGCTGAAGGAGTCTGCGGGGGAGCGCTACCTGCCCATCTGGATCGGCGCGACCGAGGCCACCGCGATCGCGTTCGCCCAGCAGGGCGTCGTGCCACCGCGACCGCTCACCCACGACCTGATCCGCGACCTGCTCGAGGCCATCGGTCAGGAGCTCGCGCAGGTGCGGATCACCGCCCTGCAGGACGGCGTCTTCTACGCGGAGATGGTCTTCACGAGCGGCATCGAGGTGAGCGCCCGGCCGTCGGACGCCATCGCGGTCGCCCTGCGCACCGGGTCGCCGATCTTCGGCGCCGACGCGGTCCTCGACGAGGCCGGCATCACCATCCCGGACGAGCAGGAGGACGAGGTCGAGAAGTTCCGCGAGTTCCTCGACCAGATCTCCCCGGAAGACTTCGGCGGGCCGCCGCACTGAGCCTCCGCCTCGACCTGAGGTGGAGACTTCGGACACGCCGACCCCGGCCGGCCCGACATCGTTGACCGGCCCCGCCCCGCGCCGTACCGTGCAGGAGAACGCCCTCGATGTAACTCCAGCGGTGTGATCCGGTCCGGGTCACCGGTCGGAGCACTTCCCCGGGAGGGCGCGAGACGGAGGTCGGGCGTGAGCACCAGCGGCACAGGCCACGAGCACGGTACGACGGCTGCCGCCGACACGGCCGCCCAGACCCAGGCGCGCGCCCGGGCGGGGCAGCAGGGCCTCCTGTTCGACGACGACCTGCCGGTGCTGCCCGAGGACATGGGCTACCGCGGCCCGACGGCCTGTGCGGCGGCCGGCATCACCTACCGGCAGCTCGACTACTGGGCGCGCACCGGCCTCGTCGAGCCGAGCATCCGCTCGGCCCACGGCTCCGGCAGCCAGCGCCTCTACAGCTTCCGCGACATCCTCGTGCTGAAGGTCGTCAAGCGGCTGCTCGACACCGGCGTCTCGCTGCAGAACATCCGCACCGCCGTCGGTCACCTGCGCGAGCGCGGGGTCGACGACCTGGCCCAGATCACCCTCATGAGCGACGGTGCCAGCGTCTACGAGTGCACGTCGGCCGACGAGGTCGTCGACCTGGTCCAGGGCGGTCAGGGCGTGTTCGGCATCGCGGTCGGCCGGGTGTGGCGCGAGGTCGAGGGCTCGCTCGCCGAGATGCCGGGCGAGCGCACCGGCGAGGAGGGTGCCGGCGAGCACCCGAGCGACGAGCTCTCCGCGCGGCGCAACGCCCGCAAGACCGGCTGACGCGCCAGAATCCCCGCGCCCTCCCGCGCTCTCCTGCGTGGGTGGTGGCGGGCCGACGGGGTGGGGCGACGGAACGTGCATGATCGCTGCGGGGGTGGGGCGCAGGGGCGGGACCGCGCGGTAGAGTCGGGGCGCTGTCGACCTCACGAGGGAGAGACCCCGCCGCACGGCCTGGGCGGGGCGCCGAAGGGGCAACCTCCCCGGAACCTCTCAGGCAACCGGACCACGTGGGCGAGGCGACTCTGGAGCCGCGGGTGACAGAGGGGGAGACCGGACGGCGCGCACCGCGTCGTAGGGCTCGTGACCCCCTGGAGGCACCGCCGTGACCGACTCCCGCCGTGAGCACACCAGCGCGCTCGACGCGACCGTGCCGTTCCCTCGACGGCACATCGGTCCCGCGCCGGAGGACCAGGCGAAGATGCTCGCGGTGCTGGGCCACGCGTCGCTGGAGGACCTGGTCGCCGCGGCCGTGCCCACGGCCATCCAGGGCGGCCCGGCGCTGCGGCTCGAGCACGGCCGGGCCGAGCACGAGGTCGTCGACGAGCTGCGGGAGCTGGCCTCCCGCAACCGCGTGCTCACCTCGATGATCGGTCTCGGCTACTACGGCACGGTCACCCCGCCGGTCATCCTCCGCAACGTGCTGGAGAACCCGGCCTGGTACACCGCCTACACGCCCTACCAGCCGGAGATCTCGCAGGGCCGCCTCGAGGCGCTGCTGAACTTCCAGACGATGGTCGCCGACCTCACCGGGCTTCCGGTGGCCGGCGCCTCCCTGCTCGACGAGGGCACCGCGGCCGCCGAGGCGATGACGCTGGCCCGCCGTTCCAGCAAGGCACCGTCCGGTGCGGTGTTCGTCGTCGACGCCGACGTGCTGCCGCAGACCATCGCCGTCGTGCAGACCCGGGCCGAGCCGCTCGGCATCACGGTCGTCGTGACCGACGTGCACGCGGACGGCCTGCCCGACGGGGACCTCTTCGGCCTGCTGCTGCAGTACCCGGGCGCGCGCGGCGCCGTGCGCGACTGCACGCCAGTGGTCGAGGCCGCGCACGAGCGCGGCGCACTCGTCGCGGTCGCCGCGGACCTGCTGGCGCTCACCCTGCTGCGCCCGCCCGGTGAGCTGGGCGCCGACATCGCGGTCGGGACCACGCAGCGCTTCGGCGTGCCGCTCGGCTTCGGCGGGCCCCACGCCGGCTACATGTCGGTGCGGCAGGGCCTCGAGCGGGGCCTGCCGGGGCGGCTCGTGGGGGTGTCGAAGGACACCGACGGCGACCCGGCGTACCGCTTGGCCCTGCAGACCCGCGAGCAGCACATCCGCCGCGAGAAGGCCACGAGCAACATCTGCACCGCGCAGGTGCTGCTCGCCGTGATGTCCGGCATGTACGCCGTCTACCACGGGCCGGAGGGCCTGCGCGCGATCGCCCGCCGGGTGCACCGCTACGCGGCGGTGCTGGCAGCGGGCCTGGCCGATGTCGAGGGCCTGGAGGTCGTGCACGACGCGTTCTTCGACACGCTGCTCGTCCGTACGCCGGGCCGGGCGGGCCAGGTCGTCGCGGCCGCCCTGGAGCGCGGCGTGAACCTCTGGCACGTCGACGACGACCACGTCGGTGTCTCGACCGACGAGACCACGACCCGCAGCCAGCTCACCCTGGTGTGGGAGGCCTTCGGCGCGCGCGGGCTCGACCCCGACGCCGTCGACGCCCGCGCCGCCGACGCCCTGCCGGCCGCGCTGGGCAGGGAGAGCGAGTACCTCTCGCACCCGGTGTTCCACGCGCACCGGTCGGAGACGGCGATGCTGCGCTACCTGCGCCGGCTCGCCGACCAGGACCTCGCCCTCGACCGGTCGATGATCCCGCTGGGGTCCTGCACGATGAAGCTCAACGCGACCGCCGAGATGGAGGCGATCACCTGGCCGGAGTTCGCCGCGATCCACCCGTTCGCGCCGATCGACCAGGCCCAGGGCTACGTCGAGCTCGTCGGGCAGCTCGAGCGCTGGCTGTGCGAGATCACGGGGTACGACGCGTTCTCGCTGCAGCCGAACGCCGGCTCGCAGGGCGAGCTGACCGGGCTGCTCGCGATCCGGCACTACCACCGGGCCGCCGGCCAGGAGCAGCGGACCGTCTGCCTCATCCCGTCGAGTGCGCACGGCACCAACGCCGCGTCCGCCGTCATGGCCGGGCTCCGGGTGGTCGTGGTCGCCTGCGACACCGCCGGCAACGTGGACATGGCCGACCTGCGGGCCAAGGTCGAGGAGCACCGTGACGACCTCGCCGCCGTCATGGTCACCTACCCGTCCACCCACGGCGTCTTCGAGCAGGAGATCACCGAGCTGTGCGACCTCGTGCACGAGGCGGGCGGTCAGGTGTACGTCGACGGGGCCAACCTGAACGCCCTGGTCGGGGTGGCCCGGCCGGCGGAGTTCGGCGCCGACGTGTCACACCTGAACCTGCACAAGACCTTCTGCATCCCGCACGGCGGCGGCGGGCCGGGCGTCGGCCCGGTCGGGGTGCGTGCCCACCTGGCGCCCTACCTGCCCAACCACCCGCTGCAGCCGACGGCGGGGCCGGCGACCGGGGTGGGGCCGGTCGCGGCTGCGCCGTGGGGGTCGGCCGGCATCCTGCCGATCTCCTGGGCCTACGTCCGGCTGATGGGCGGGGAGGGGCTGACCCGAGCCACCCAGGTCGCGATCCTGAACGCCAACTACGTCGCCGCGCGCCTCGCTCCGCACTTCCCGGTGCTCTACACGGGACGCGGCGGGCTCGTGGCGCACGAGTGCATCGTGGACCTGCGGCCGCTCACCAAGGAGACCGGCGTCACCGTCGACGACGTCGCCAAGCGGCTCATCGACTACGGCTTCCACGCCCCGACGATGTCCTTCCCGGTGGCGGGGACGCTGATGATCGAGCCCACCGAGTCCGAGGACCTGCGCGAGCTCGACCGCTTCTGCGACGCGATGATCGCGATCCGCGAGGAGATCGAC
>DASVBJ010000220.1:0-2694 GCA_036375895.1 Actinomycetes bacterium
CCCCGTCGAGCCCGGCGCCCTCGAACACGTCGAACCAGTGCCGAGCCGTCTCGATGTCGTCGGTCGCCGGGGTGACGAAGACGGGCGGCGCGGCGTCGGCGAACGCCGCCGTCAGCCGCTCGCGCCGCTCCCGGAACGGCGAGGCGAGGAGCGACTCGTCGTCGACGGCCAGCAGGTCGAAGCCGACGAAGGAGGCCGGCGTCTGCGCCGCGAGCAGGTTGACCCGGGACTCCGCGGGGTGGATGCGCTGCAGCAGCGCCTCGAAGTCGAGCCGGTCGCCGGCGGCTATGACGATCTCGCCGTCGACGACGCACCGCTCGGGCAGGTTGGCCTTCAGGGCTGCGACCACCTCGGGGAAGTACCGGGTCAGCGGTCGCTCGCCACGGCTGGCCAGCTCGACCTCGTCGCCGTCGCGGAAGGCGATGCAACGGAAGCCGTCCCACTTCGGCTCGTAGAGGTAGTCGCCAGTCGGGATCGTCTTCACCGACTTGGCGAGCATGGGGCTGAGGGGCGGGCGCACTGGAAGATCCACGCCCCCATTCTGTCGCGACGACGTTCCGCCGCGATGGAGTAACCCTCCGCGATACCGCGGCGATATGTCGTCGATTGCCCGTAACCTGGGCGCCGGCAAGGGGGGTTGGTCGGTCGTGGGTGCGCGCACGAGCGGGGCGGCGGCCCGGCGTTCCGCGGCAGCGGCGGTCGTCGGGCTGCTGGTGACCGCCCTCGTGCTGCTGGTTCCGTCGGTGCGGTTCGCCTACCGCAGCGTCGAGGGCCATCTCGTGCTGGAGACCGCGGTCACGTTGATCGGGGCGCTCGCGGCGCTGCTGCTGTACGGGCGCTTCCTTCGTGGTGGGTCGTTGCGCGAGCTGCTGCTCGCCGAGGCGATGGCCGTGCTGGCCGTCGCCGCGCTGGGCCTGGTCACGGTGCCCGCGCTGCTCGGCGCCGCCCCGGGAGATCCATTCGCGGCGTGGGCGGCCCTCGTCGTACGACTGGTTGGGGCTGGGCTGATCCTGGCTGCCGCGCTGGTGCCCGACCGGAAGGTGACCGCGGCCGGCAGCCCCGTGCGCGAGTCGCTGGTGCTCGCGGCCCTGCTCGTGTGGATCGTCGTGGCGGTGGCCCTGCTCGCGTCGCGGCTGCCGGACGCGGTGAGCGTGGTGCCGCTGCCGGAGAGCTCGGCGCGACCGAGCCTCGACGCGCACCCGGCCGTCCTCGTCGTACAGCTGGTGAACCTCGTCTGCTACGCGGGTGCCGCCGTGGCCTTCACGCGGCAGTCGGCGCGCACGGGTGACGAGCTGGTCGGCTGGCTCGGAGCGGCGGCGACCCTGGGCGCGTGGGCACGCGTCAACTACCTGCTCTTCCCGTCGCTCTACACCGAGTGGCTCTACACCGGCGACCTGCTGCGGCTCGGGTTCTACGTGCTGCTGCTGGTCGGGGCGGTCCGGGAGATCCAGGCCTACTGGGTGGCGCAGGCCCGGGCCGCGGCGGAGGGCGAGCGGCGGCGGCTGGCTCGCGACCTGCACGACGGAGTCGTCCAGGAGCTCGGCTACATCCGCAGCCAGGCGCTCGGGCTCGGTGGCGTCGACGGGGCCCCGGCAGCCCGGATCGCGGCCGCCGCCGACCGTGCGCTCGACGAGGCCCGGCGTTCGCTGCGCGCGCTCACGGCCGAGCCTTCGGAGAACCTGGCGGAGACTCTCGGGCAGGCGTCCTGCGAGGTGGCCGACCGGTACGACGTGCCGATCCAGCTCGACCTCGACCCCACCGTGTCGGTGCCGCCCGAGCACCGGGAGGCCCTGGTCCGCATCGCCCGCGAGGCGGTGACGAACGCGGCTCGGCACGGGAAGGCAAGCGCCCTCTGGCTGACCCTGCACCCCCGGGCGATGGCGGTCCGTGACGACGGCGAGGGCTTCGAGGTCGCCGGAGGGGGACGCCCCGGCGGGTTCGGCCTCACGAGCATGGGGGAACGTGCCGAGGCAATAGGGGCAGTCCTCAGGGTCGAGTCCGCGCCCGGACGCGGGACGGAGGTGACGGTGACGTGGTGACGGACGGTCGTGTCCGCGTCCTGGTCGCCGACGACCACGCGCCGACCCGGGCAGGGGTGCGGGCCTCGTTGGACGCCGACGGCTTCGAGGTCGTGGCGGAGGCCTCGAACGCGCGGCAGGCCGTCTCGCTGGCCCTCGAGCTCAAGCCGGACGTCTGCCTGCTCGACATCCACATGCCCGGCAGCGGCATTGCGGCCGCGGAGGAGCTCATGCGCGAGCTGCCGAACGCCGCGGTCGTGGTGCTGACCTACTCCCGGGACGACGACGACCTGTTCGATGCCCTGCGGGCCGGCGCGCGCGGCTACCTGCTGAAGGACATGGACCCGGATCGGCTCGGGGCGGCCCTGCACGGTGTGCTGGCGGGGGAGGCCGCGCTGCCCCGGTCGCTCGTGGCCAAGGTGCTGGACGAGTTCCAGGGCCGGTCGCGCCGGCGGCTCTTCGTCCGGTCGCAGCGGCCCACCGCGCTGACGAGCCGGGAGTGGGAGATCATGGAGCTGTTGCGCCAGGGACTGTCCACCGAGGACGTCGCGAGGCGCCTGTTCGTCTCGCCGGGGACCGTGCGCGTGCACGTCTCCAGCGTGCTGAAGAAGCTGCAGGTGCCCGATCGGGCGACCGCCATCAGGATGCTCGACCAGCAGTAGCCGCCCGGTTCCGC
>DASVBJ010000228.1:0-13226 GCA_036375895.1 Actinomycetes bacterium
GCATCCGCCACGGCGTCGAGGAGGTTCAGGGCGCGTCGCACCGACGAGATGAGCGTCGGCTTCGCGTCCACTGCAGCCCCTCGGGGCGGGTCCCGAGCAGCACCGTAGGCGGGTGCCCGCTCCTAGGCAATGGGTCACGCCCGGACATCGGGGGTCCGCGCGTCAGCGCAGCACGAACCACACGTGCTTGCCGTCGGGCTCGGGGTCCACGCCCCACTCGGTCGAGATCAGGTCGACCAGCTCGAGGCCCCGCCCGCTCTCGTCGGTCGAGGCAGCGTGCCGCGGGGCGGGGAGGGCCTGCTCGCCGTCGCGCACCCGTACCTGCAGCGAGTCGCCGGCGCAGTCCACTGCCACGATGATCGGCGGGCCCCCGTGCAGGACGGAGTTGGTGACCAGCTCGCTCACGAGCAGGACCGCCTCGTCGAGCACCTGCCTGGCGTGCGGGGGGCACGACCGTTCCCGCAGGAACTGCCGCGCCAGCGCGGGAGCCTCCCGCGTCGCGGGCAGCTCCTGGACTGCCCGCGGCGTCAGCTCGCACATGCTGGTGGTTCCCTCCGACGGTGGCCTGGCGGTCCGCCGGGTGCGGTCGTACCCGGCAAGCCCAACCTTGCCCCGCGAGCGCTCCGGCAACCCCCGGGGAACGATGTTTCGATCGGTCACGCGTCGTCGCGACCGAGCGCGTCCCGGGCCACCCTGAAGGCCCGGTTGGCGGCCGGCACGCCGGCGTAGACGGCGACGTGCAGCAGGACCTCCTTGATCTCGTCCGTGCTCACGCCGTTGCGCAACGCGGCCCGCACGTGCATCGCGAGCTCCTCGTCGTGGTGCAGCGTCGCGAGGACCGCGAGCGTGAGGCAGCTGCGGGTACGCCGGTCGAGGCCCGGCCGCGACCAGATGTCGCCCCAGGCGTAGCGGGTGATGAGGTCCTGGAAGTCGGCGGTGAGCTCGTCGGTGCCGGCGACCGCCCGGTCGACGTGGGCATCGCCGAGCACGGCACGCCGCACCGCCATCCCCTGCTCGCGGCGCTCACGGTCGTCCATCTGGCCTCCTCAGGCGGTCGGGTCTCGCGGCGGGCCGAAGTGCTCGAGAAGCAGGCCCGTGACCTCGTCGGCCCGTTCGACGCTGACCAGGTGCGCGCCGGGCTCGACGACGACGAGCCGCGAGCCGGGGACGGTCGCGGCGATGAGGGCGGCGTGCTCGACGGGTGTCGCGAGGTCCTCGGCGCCCGCGACCACCAGCGTCGGTGCGGTCACGCGCCGGAGGTCGGCGACGAGGTCCATGGTCGCGATGGCCTCGCAGCAACGTGCGTAGCCCTCGCGGTCGATGCCGACGAGCATCGCCCGGTGCCGGGCGACCACCTCCGGGCGCGCCGTCGCGAACGCCGGGGTGAACCATCGCTGCACGACCGCGTCGGCCACGGCTGCCGGGCCGCCGGCCCGCACCGCGCTCGCCCGGTCCAGCCAGCCGTGCGCCGGGCCGAGGCGGGCCGAGGTGCAGAGCACCGCGAGTCGGTCGACCCGCTCCGGGGCGTGCGCCGCCAGCCACATGCCGACCATGCCGCCGAGCGAGAGCCCCGCGTGGTGGGCGCGCCCGACCCCCAGCCGGTCGAGCAGCCCGAGCACGTCGCGCGCCAGGTCGGCCACCGTGCAGGGCTCGTCGCGCACCTCGGAGCCACCGTGGCCGCGGTGGTCGTAACGGACGACCCGGAAGCGCTCCGCCAGCCTCGCCACCTGCGGCTGCCACATGGCGCCGGTCGTGCCGAGGGAGCTGCCCAGCACGAGGACCGGGCCGGCCGCGGGGCCGTCGACGGTCGCGTGCAGCCGGGCCACGTTCATCTGGTGGGAGCCGGGCGGTCGCGGTGCGCCTGCAGCGCGCGGTCGACGAGGTCGACGGCCGCCCCCAGCCAGGAGCCCGGGTCGAGCGCCTCGTCGAGGCCCTCTGCCCCGAGGTGCTCGCGCACCTCGGGCGACGCGAGCAGGGCGTCGCGGAAGCCCTGGTGCTCGGCGGCCGCCCGGGCCACCACGTCGTGAGCCTCGCTGCGCCCGAGGTGGGGCGCCAGCCGGGCCGCCACGCTCTCCGCCATCACCAGACCACCCGTGGCGTCGAGGTTGGCCCGCATCCGGTCCGGGTGCACCTGCAGGCCCTCGAGCATCTTCCGCGTCCGGGCGGCGGCCGCGCCCGCCAGCCGGAGCAGCTCGAGCAGCGGCTCCCACTCGGCGTGCCACCCGCCGGCCGCCCGCTCGTGCTCCTGCACCGAGGTGGCGTACAGCGTCCCGACGAGCCCCGGTGCGCGCCGGGCCAGGGCGGTGACGAGCACGGAGTCGACCGGGTTGCGTTTGTGCGGCATGGACGACGAGCCACCGCGGCCGTCGACGCCGCCGTCGCCCTCGCTGACCTCGCCCACCTCGGTCTGCGCGAGCAGGCCGACGTCGAGAGCGATCTTGCCGGTGGCCGACAAGGTGGCGCCGAGGGCCGCGGCGAGGTCGAGGACCGGGGAGCGGTCGGTGTGCCACGGCAGGAGGGGACGGGCCAGGTCCAGGCGCTCGGCCAGCCGGGCCGACACCGCGACGCCCGCGTCGCCGTGGGCGGCCAGCGTGCCGGCCGCTCCGCCGAGCTGGACGGGGAGCCCGCCGCGGACCCGGGCCAGCCGGTCGCCGGCGCCGATCAGGCCGACCAGCCAGCCGGCGGCCTTCAGGCCGAACGTCGTCGGCGAGGCCTGCTGGCCCAGCGTGCGGGCCACCATCACCGTTCCGCGATGGTGGGCGGCCAGCCCGGCGCAGCGGTCGGCGCACACGTCGAGGTCGCGCAGCAGCGGTTGGGTCGCGCGCACAGCGACGAGCACCAGCGCCGAGTCGAGCACGTCCTGGCTGGTCGCTCCGTGGTGCACCCACGGCCGCGCCTCCGGCGGCACGAGCTCGGTGAGCGCGTGCACCAACGGGACGACCGGGTTGCCCGCGCCCTCGGCGGCCCGGCCCAGGCCGGGCACGTCGAACCGGTCGGCGGTGCACACGGCGCCGATCGCGGCGGCCGCCTCGCGTGGGACCAGACCGACGTCCGCGCACGCCTCGGCCAGGGCCCGCTCGACGTCGAGCATGGCCTGCAGCAGCGCGGGGTCAGTGAGCTCCGCGTCGACGTCCACGCCGCCGAACAGGCCGGAGAGGAGCCCGGGAGCGGGCTCCTCAGACGGCGAAGAAGACGGTCTCATGCTCTCCCTGCAACCGGATGTCGAAGGTCAGGCCGTCCTGACCGGCCGTGGCGACGAGCGTAGGGCGACGGTCCGCGGGAACCGAGGACAGCACGGGATCTTGGTCATTTGCGATCACCTCGTCCGGGAAGTAGACCCGCGTCACCAAGCGGTGCAGGAGTCCCCGGGCCAGCACGGTCACGTCGAGATGCGGCGCCTCGGTCGTGCCGTCCGGCGAGGGCAGGGCACCCGGCTTGACCGTCAGGATCTCGTAGCGGCCCTCGGCGTCGGTGGCGCTGCGGCCAAAGCCGCGGAACCCGGCGATGTGCGGCTGCTCGGCGCCGCGCGGGTCGTCCGGGTGGTCGAAGCGGCCGTCGGGGTCTGCCTGCCAGGTCTCGACGAGGGCGTCGACGACCGGGGCGCCGGCCCCGTCGTACACCCGGCCGCGCAGCCAGAACGCGCCCGGCGTGCCCTCCGGCACGACGAACGGACCGTCGGCCCAGAGCAGGCCGATGCTCAGGTACGGGCCTGCCGTCTGCGCGGGGGTCAGGGCACGCCGCTCAGTCATCGTCGGCCACGTCCTCGAAGGGCGTGCTCGCCCGGCCGCGGAGGACGATGTCGAAGCGGAAGCCGAGGGCCCACTCGGGCCGCGTGGCGTCGTGGTCGTAGCGGGAGACCATCCGCTCCCGGGCTCTCGGGTCGCGCACGGAGTTGAAGATCGGGTCCTGGAAGAACAGCGGGTCGCCCGGGAAGTACATCTGGGTGACGAGTCGCTGCGCGAAGGCCCGGCCGAACAACGAGAAGTGGATGTGCGCCGGGCGCCAGGCGTTGTCGTGGTTCTTCCACGGGTAGGCGCCCGGTTTGACGGTGACGAAGCGGTAGCGGCCCTCGGCGTCGGTGAGGGCGCGTCCGGCGCCGTCGAAGTTGGGGTCGAGCGGGGCCGGCCAGGTGTCGACTGCGTGCCGGTAGCGCCCGGCTGCGTTGGCCTGCCAGATCTCGATCAGGGTGTGCGGCACCGGTCGGCCGTCCCCGTCGAGCACCTGCCCGTGCACGACGATGCGCTGGCCGATCGGCTCGGCGGCGTGCTGCCGGGTGAGGTCGTGGTCGAGGTCGCCGACGCGCTCCTCGCCGAGAAGCGGCCCGGTCACCTCGGTCAGGCGCTGGGGGAGGACGACCAGCGGCTGGGAGGGTGCGCGCAGCACGGTCCCCCGGTAGTCGGGGTAGGCGAGCGGTGGATGGACGTCCACGTCGTCGCGACGGTACTGCGTGAGCAGCGGCCCGCTGCGCGTGCTCGTCGGTGGGCTGTCGTGGGTCATGTCGGGTCTCCCTGCCGGTCGCGGCCACGTCGATCCCACCACGCCTGGCACCGCGGCGGCCAGGCGTCGCGGGCGTAGCGTCGTCGCCATGGAGGCGATGCGCACACAGGTCGCGATCGTGGGTGCCGGGCCGGCCGGGTTGATGCTGTCGCACCTGCTGCACCTGCGCGGGATCGAGTCCGTCGTCATCGAGGCGAAGAGCCGGGAGTACGTGGAGCGGCGGGTCCGGGCCGGGGTCCTCGAGCAGGGCTCGGTGGACCTGCTCACGGAGGCCGGTGTCGCCGACCGGCTGCACCGTGAGGGCCAGCGGCACGAGGGCATCGAGCTGCGGTTCGCGGGGGAGTCGCACCGTCTCCCGATGACCGAGCTGACCGGGCGGGCGATCACGGTCTACGGCCAGCAGGAGGTCGTCAAGGACCTCGTCGCGGCCCGGCTCGCGGCGGGCGGCGCGATCCTCTTCGAGGTCGACGCGGTGACCCTGGCGGGGCTCGAGACCGACCGGCCGACGGTGCGGTTCCGGCACGAGGGCCGCGAGGTAGAGGTGGCGTGCGACTTCGTCGCCGGGTGCGACGGCTCGCACGGGGTGAGCCGCGCCTCGGTGCCGGCGGGGGTGCTCACGACGTACGAGCGCACCTATCCCTTCGCGTGGCTGGGCATCCTCGCCGAGGCGCCGCCCGCGGTGCGCGAGCTCATCTACGCCAACCACGACCGCGGCTTCGCGCTGCACAGCCTGCGCTCGCCGGAGATCTCGCGGCTCTACCTGCAGGTCGACCCCGGCGAGGACATCGCGGACTGGCCGGACGAGCGCGTCTGGGCCGAGCTGCGGGCCCGGCTGGAGACCGTCGAGGGCTGGTCGCTCAACGAGGGGCCGGTGCTCGAGAAGGGCATCACCCCCATGCGCAGCCTGGTCGTCGCGCCGATGCAGTGGCAGCGGCTCTACCTGGCCGGGGACGCGGTGCACATCGTGCCGCCGACCGGGGCCAAGGGCATGAACCTCGCGCTGGCCGACGTCAGGCTGCTCGGCGAGGCGTTCCACCGGTGGTACGCCGAGGGAGGCACCGACCTGCTCGACGCCTACTCGGCGACCGCCCTGCGCCGGGTGTGGCGGGCCCAGCACTTCTCCTGGTGGATGACCTCGATGCTGCACCGGTTCGCCGACGCCGACCCCTACCAGGTGCAGCTGCAGCTGTCGCAGCTGCGCTACGTCGCCTCGTCGCGGGCCTACGCGACCAGCCTGGCGGAGAACTACGTGGGCCTGCCGTCGGTCTGAGGGTGACAGGTCGCCGCTCGCCCGGGATTGGTCGACACGGTCCGGGAGGCTGTCCCTCGCCGTACGCTCATGGACGGGAGGTCACCGTGCCTGACCACGACTCTGACAAGGCCGAGAAGCCCGCTGCCCCGCGTGAGGACGGATGGTCCGGCCAGGTGACCCGGCTGATCGCCGTGATCCAGACCAGCCCGTACGCCGCGGTGCTGGCCGTGGGCCTGCTGATCATCATCGCTGCGTTCATCCGCAAGCTGGGGAGCTTCGAGCTCGTCGCCGAGGGCTCACAGGGCCTGACCGTCACCGTCGGTGCGTTTCTCTGCGGCATCGGGCTGCTCGGCCCGGTCCTCACGTCCCGCAAGGCGCAACGGACCCTGGCCTACATCGGTGGTGACTCCCTGCCGCAGGAGGCGCAGGACGTCGAGTTCATGTTCAAGGTGTTCTACCTGGGCATGCCGCCCGCGTTCGTGAAGCGCGTCGTGACCCCGGGGGCGCACCCTGGTGGCGGCGACCTCCCGGAGGCGACGGACATCCTCTACAGCAAGGAGCTGGACAGGTTCCAGAGGTCCGACCTCACCAGGGCGGTCGCCGAGGACGACCGACGTCGCCTCATCAAGGAAGACCACCGGTGTGGCGACGAGCAGGCCCTGCGGGACACGTGGTCGGTGCAGCTGGAGTACCCCGACTCGTACGTCAACGGCCAGCTGTTCCCGATCCTCACGTACAAGACGAGGTTCGAGCACAAGGGTCAGCTCTACATCGCCGGCTGGTACATCCCTGTCGAGCTCCCGGACGTCCCCGCCGACGCGGAGGCGGTCACCGTGCGCGAACAGGTCGGCCAGCTGCTGTTCCGCCCGGTGCTGGCTAGGAAGAGCGGGGGCGGCTCACGGGTCACGGTAGGGAAGGCCCTGCGAACGTTCGTGAAGGGCGTCGAGTGAGCAAGCGTCTCCGGTGAGCCCCGCCGCGCCCGGTGAGCCCCGCCGCGATCACGCGGGCAGGTAGTCGGCCGGGTTGGCCGCGAACGCGCGCAGGCAGCCGCTGCCGCAGAACCAGTAGCGGGTGCCGTCGTGGTCGAGGTGCAGCGAGGCGTCGACGGCCGCCACCGACATGCCGCAGACCGGGTCCACGGCGACGGCTGGCTCGCCCGGCTGCTCCTCGATCTCGACCGGGCGACCGGACGGGCGGCGGCGCTCGGCGACGATCTCGGCGAGGATCGACAGGGCGACCTCCTCCGGGGTGCGCGCGCCGATGTCGAGCCCCGCGGGCGTGTGCACCCGCGCGCGGGCTGCCTCGTCGACGTCGAGCGAGGCAAGGACCGCCTCGCCGCGTTTGCGGCTCGCGACCAGACCGACGTAGGGGACGTGCTCGACCAGCGCGGCCGTGAGCGCCTCCTCCTCGTCGCGGCCGTGCGAGGCGACGACGAGCGCGGCCGCCCCGGAGGCCTCCGCCGAGCCGGTCGGGGAGCCGACGACGGGGCCGGCGACCGCGAAGCCCAGCCGTTCGCCGAGACCGGCGAGCGCCTCCGCGATCGGGGTCTCGCCGTGGACGACGAGCAGCGGCGCGGGCACGACCGGGTCGAGGAAGATCTCCAACGTCCCTCCGGACAGGCAGGGGTTGTGCACCGTCAGGGTGCCCGGCCGCTCCTGGTCGGGCTCCGGGGTGATCCGCAGCAGCAGCGGCTCGCCCGAGTCGAGCAGGGCCAGGCTCTGCGCCCGGACGGTCGACTCGGCGCAGGTGCCGCCGACGAAGCCCTCGATGGTGCCGTCGGCGAAGACGATCGCCTCGTCGCCGGGCTTGGCGGAGGTCGGTCGCTCGGCCTGGACGACCTTCGCGTGCACGAACGGGATGCGTTCGGCGCGCAGCGCCGCCGCCCGCTCCTGCACCCGGGGCCTGCTCACGGCGGGCTCATTGCACTGCGAGGTCGGTGCGGATCGGCCGGCCCTGCATGGCCCGCCACACGTTGGCCGGGGTCAGGGGCATGTCGGCGTGCCGCACGCCGTACGGCTCGAGGGCGTCAACGACCGCGTTGACGACGGCGGCGGGGGAGCCCACCGTGGCCGACTCGCCGACCCCCTTGCAGCCGAGCGGGTGGTGCGGGGAGGGCGTCACCGTCTGGCCGAGCTCCCAGCTCGGGCACTCCAGTGCCGTCGGCAGGAGGTAGTCCATGAACGAGCCGCCGACGCAGTTGCCGTCCTCGTCGAAGGCGATGACCTGCATGAGCGCCATGCCCACGCCGTCGGCGAGGCCGCCGTGCACCTGGCCCTCCACGATCATCGGGTTGATGCGGGGGCCGCAGTCGTCGACGGCGACGAACCGGCGTACCTTCACCTGCCCGGTGCCGGGGTCGACGTCGACCACGCAGATGTAGGCGCCGAACGGGTAGGTGAGGTTCGGCGGGTCGTAGACCACCGACGCGTCGAGGTGGCCCTCGACGCCTTCGGGCAGCTCGAGCGTGCCGTGCGCCAGCATGGCGACCTCTTGGATGGTCTTGCCGTGCTGGGGGTCGCCCTTCACGTGCCAGCGGCCCTGCTCCCACTCGAGGTCGTCGGCGTTCACCTCGAGCGCGGCCGCGGTGATGATGCGGGCCTTCTCCTTGATGCGCTGGGAGACCACGGCGGCGGCGGCGCCCGACACGGGTGTGGACCGCGACCCGTAGGTGCCCAGGCCGAACGGGGTGTTGTCCGTGTCGCCGTGGATGACCTCGACGTCCTCGGGCGGGATGCCGACCTCCTGGGCGACGATCTGCGCGAACGTCGTCTCGTGGCCCTGCCCCTGGGTCTGCACCGACAGGCGCAGCTGCGCCTTCCCGGTCGGGTGCACGCGCAGCTCGCAGCCGTCGGCCATCCCGAGGCCGAGGATGTCCATGTGCTTGCGCGGGCCGGCGCCGACCCCCTCGGTGAAGAAGGAGACGCCGATGCCCATCAGCTCGCCGCGCTCCCGCTTCTCCGCCTGCTCGCGGCGCAGCGCGTCGTACCCGGCCATCTCCATCGCCAGCCGCAGCGTGCGGGGGTAGTCGCCGGAGTCGTACTCCCACCCGGTCTTGGACACGTAAGGGAACTGCTCGGGCCGGAGCAGGTTGTTCATCCGCAGCTCGGCCGGGTCGGCGCCGAGCTCGTCGGCCAGCACGTCGACCATGCGCTCGACGAGGTAGACGGCCTCCGTGATCCGGAAGGAACAGGCGTAGGCCACGCCACCGGGCGCCTTGTTGGTGTAGACGCCGGTCACCTTGCAGTGGGCCGCCTCGAGGTCGTAGCTGCCGGTGAAGATGTGGAAGAACCCGGCCGGGAACTTCGTCGGCTGGGCGGTGCCGTTGAAGGCGCCGTGGTCGGCGAGCACGTCCACCCGCACGCCGAGGATCTTGCCGTCACGCGTCGCCGCGATGGAGCCCTTCATGTGGTAGTCGCGAGCGAACGCGGTGGACATGAGGTTCTCGCTGCGGTCCTCGACCCACTTCACCGGCTTGCCGGTGACGATCGACCCGACGACGGCCAGGACGTAGCCGGGGTAGATGCCGACCTTGTTGCCGAACCCGCCGCCGATGTCCGGGGAGATGATCTGGATCTTGTGCTCGGGGATGCCGGCGACCAGGGAGTACACGGTGCGGTGCGCGTGCGGAGCCTGGTTCGTGGACCAGACGGTGAGCTTGCCCGTCACCGGGTCCATGCTCGCGATGCTGCCGCAGGTCTCCATCGGGGCCGGGTGCACGCGGGGGTAGATCATCTCCTGGCTGACCACGACGTCGGCCTTGGCGAACACCGCGTCCGTGGCGGCGGCGTCGCCGGACTCCCAGTCGAAGATGTGGTTGTCCTTCTTGCCCTCGATGTCGTCGCGGATCACGGGGGCGTCCGGGTCCAGTGCCTTGCGCGCGTCGATGACCGGCGGCAGGGCCTCGTAGTCGACGTCGATCAGCTCGAGCGCGTCCCGCGCGGCGTACTTGTCGTCCGCGACGACGAACGCGACCTCCTGGCCCTGGAAGCGCACCTTGTCGGTGGCCAGCACGGCCTGCACGTCCATCGACAGCGTCGGCATCCAGGCCAGCTTGAGGCCCTCGAGGGTGGCGCCCGTGATGACGGCCCGCACCTTCGGATGGGCCTCGGCCGCGGACGTGTCGATCGACCGGATTCGGGCGTGCGCGAACGGGCTGCGCAGGATCGCCGCGTGCAGCATGCCGGGGATCTTGAAGTCGTCGAGGTAGTGGCCCTGGCCCCGCAGGAACCGGGCGTCCTCCTTGCGCAGCATCCGGCCGAACCCCATGGGGTTGCCGCCCGGGCTGGTCGCGGCGGGACGGGGGGCCTCGGTGGTGGTCATGCCTGCGCCCCTTCCGGTACGTCGGTGGGCTGGCGCTGCCCGGGCGGCGCGGCCGTCGCGGGCTCGGCGGCGTGCGTCGCCGCCCACCGGACGGCCCGCACGATGTTCTCGTAGCCGGTGCACCGGCAGATCTGCCCGGAGATGGCGTCGCGGATCGTGGCCTCGTCCGGGTCCGGCTCGTGGTCGAGCAGCCAGCGCGCCGTCATCATCATCCCGGGGGTGCAGAAGCCGCACTGCAGCCCGTGCTCCTGCATGAAGCCCTGCTGCACCGGGTCGAGCTCGCCGTCGGTGGCGAGGCCCTCGACGGTGCGTACGTCGTGGCCGTCGGCCATCGCGGCCAGCACGGTGCAGCTCTTGACCGGGGTGCGGTCGAGCCAGAGCACGCAGGTGCCGCACTGCGACGTGTCGCAGCCCCAGTGAGTGCCGGTGAGGCCGAGGTGGTCCCGTACGAAGTGCACGAGCAGCAGCCGTGGCTCGATGTCGGCGGTGACCTCGTTGCCGTTGACGGTCATGGTCACCGAGACGGTCTCCTGCATGATCAGGCTCTCCCTTCGGCACGGGCCACGGAACGGCGCAGGGCGCGTCGGGTCAGCTCGGCGGCGAGGTGACGCTTGTAGTCGACGGGCCCGCGCTGGTCCGGCTGCGGGCTGCACTCCTCCGCAGCCAGCCGACCGGCCTCGGTCAGGTTGTCCTCGGTCGGCGGCTTGCCGACCAGGAACCCCTCGGCAGCGGGGGAGCAGAAGTGCGGCGCGCCTACCGCGGACAGTCCGACGCCGACGTCGGCGACGACACCGTCGGCGAGCACGACGTACGCCCCGGCCGCGGCGATCGCCCAGTCACCGGCGCGCCGCTCGACCTTCTCGTAGGCGCTGCCGGCACCCGGCCGCAGCGGCACCCGCACCTCGGTGAGGATCTCGGCGGGACCGACGGCGGTCTCGTAGGGGCCTTGGTGGAACTCGCGGGCCGGCACCGTGCGCGTGCCCTGCGAGGAGCGGATCACCATGGTGGCCCTCAGTGCGGAGCCGACCGCCGACAGGTCCTCGGCCGGGTCGGCCTGGCAGAACGACCCGCCGACCGTGCCCCGGTTGCGCACCACCGGGTCGGCGATCACCCGCTCCGCCTCGTGGAAGATCGGGTAGTGCTCGCCGACGACCGGGGAGGCCAGCAGGGCGGCGTGCCGGGTCATCGCGCCCAGGGCGAGCGCGTCGCCCTCGACGCGGATGTAGTCGAGGTCGGCGAGGCCGTTGATGTCGATCACGCACTCGGGCTGGGCCAGCCGCAGCTTCATCATCGGAAGGAGGCTGTGGCCGCCGGCGATCACCCGGGAGTCGGGCCCGAGTCGCTCCAGGAGCTGCAGGGCGTGCTCGAGGCTCTCCGCCCGCTCGTAGTCCACTGGTGCCGGTGTCTGCATCCCGGAACCTCCTCGGGTCCGTGCGGTCGCCTCACGCGGCTTGCGTCGAGCCCCCGACCCCGAGCGCCTTCCTGGTCACTCTGCCCCTTGGTTGTCGAGGAAACAATGGCCTCCGGGGAGTTCGTTGCCGCCGTCGCGCCGCCGGGGCATCGTGGGGTCCGGATCCGTGTCCGGTTCGGGTGGAGGGAGCCCCCATGGCTGTGTGCGAGGTCTGCGGCAACGACTACTGGCTCAGCTTCGAGGTGCACGCGCAGGGGGCGGTGCACGTGTTCGACAGCTTCGAGTGCGCGATCCACCGGATGGCGCCGGTCTGCGAGCACTGCGGCTGCAAGGTGGTCGGGCACGGCGTGGAGGCCGACGGGCACCTGTACTGCTGCGCGCACTGCGCCAGGCGCAGCGGGCTCGAGGGCGCGGAGTCGCTGGCCGACCACGTGGGGGTCAACCCCGGCTGAGTTCGGCAGCAAGGTGAGGTGAGCTGTTGCCACACCCAGCTGGCCGGCTACGCGTGGCGGGCCGGCTGCCGCCACCCGCGCATCGCCGAGGCGCTCTGCGCCAGCGCGCTGGCTGCCCGCGGCGGATCTACCGCCCCCGACTGGCGGGTTCTCGCGACCCGGACCGACCTCATCGCCGGCCGTCAGACGCAGCTGGACAGTTTCGCCGTGACCGTCCTCGACGCCATCCCGTCGCCCCGAAGCGGCACCGTCCGCTCAGGTTCAGCCGCAGCGTGTGACTCGACCCGTCGGCCGCCCGCTCACGACCCCGCCGAGAGACCGTCGAAGCCCGCCGGCTCCTCGACCTCGGCGAGAACATCGCCGTGCGCGTTGAGGACGCGGACCGTGAACGGTTCCGCGTAGTCACCGCACACCACGAACGCGCCGACCGGGGCTTCGACAGGACGACGCGTCACCTGACCCGCCTGCCTCACCTCGGCCATTACGGCCTCGGTGCCGACCGTGCCCCACAGTGCCTTGCACCCGCGATCCCCGACCGCACCGCTGTTCATCCCGCCGAGGTTCACGTGATTCGGCGCCACCGCCAACCGGGCGAGCGGTGAGTCGTCCGTCCAGCCGCCGCCTCCGCCGCCCCACGTCTCCCAGTCCCCGTCGACGAGACAGAACAGGTCGATGTCCGTCTCGGTGAGCGGACGCTCGTCGTCCTCGTCTTGCACCCGGCGGATGTGCAGCACCGCCGCCGTGCTGGGACCGACCCAGTAGGCGACCGGCACGGACTCGCCGACAGACAGCTCGAAGTCAGGGACCTCTGGCAGCCCGTGGTCAAGGACCCAACGACTCCACTGCACAGCCAGCTCCGCATCGAAGCTCTCCGGCCGCATGGCGTGACGATCTCACGGCCGCCTGCTGAATCCGGCGTGCACCCACAAGCGCCAACGGCGTGGCTACCGGATGACGCTCCCGGCCATCGGCAGCCTCACCCGGGGGAGGAGGTTCATCGCACGCCGTTTTAGGCACCCTGATCAACACTTGCTGCTGAGTTAACCCCGGCTGAGCGCACACCCGGTTCCTCCACGGTCCCGTCAGTCCCAGGACGACGTCGAGATGACGGCCGGTGAGACTCCCGATCCCGTTGTGGACAAAGGGTTTTCGGCGACAAGGACTGTCGGTGGCGGCAGTTAGTGTCGCGGCATGGACCAGCAGGAGGCGTCGAGCGACATCCACCCGAAGGTGGCTGAGCTGCGGGCAGTGTCGCAGCGGATCGCCGCGCTGCAGGCCGAGCAGCTGCGTCTGG
>DASVBJ010000250.1:0-3413 GCA_036375895.1 Actinomycetes bacterium
CCGTACGGCGGGCCGGGTGGGGGTCCGTACGGCGGGGCCGGTGGCGGGCCGGTCGCCTCGCCGGCTGCGACGCCGGCGGAGGTGTATGCGGTCCCCGCCGTCTGGCCGTAGGCGCCGGGTGCCTCAGGAGGCGGCGGGCCCCACGGCGCCGGCCCGGCCGGCCCACGCGGGTGACCCGAGCGCGAGATCAGCAGGGCGGCCACCGCGATCGCCGCCAGCGCGAGGACTCCGCCGTGCCCGAAGCCGGTGCCGAACAGCTGGCCGACAGCGGCCACGCCGACGATCGCCAGCAGGATCGCCCCCACGACCCGGGAGGAGGCCCGACCGGCGAGCAGGTGCTCCACCTCCGACTGGTCCTCGCCCTCCTCCGGGATCAGCAGCCAGCCGAGGGCGTAGAGGAGGATGCCCGACCCGCCGAAGATCGCGAGCACGACGAAGACCACACGGAACACGAGCGGGTCGATGTCGGTGTACCGCCCGAGGCCGCCGGCGACGCCGGCCACCTTGCGGTCGGTGCGGCTGCGGCGCAGCGGCGGCCGGGGCGAGGGGAACGAGGGGGGCGGTCCGGCCGGCGGCGGCTCGGACCGCGGCGACTCGGACCGCGGCGGCTCGGACCGCGGCGGCTCGGACCGCGGCGGCTCGGGCGCGGCGGGCGCCCCCTCCGCGCCGGCCGGCCCGGCGTACGGGGTGTTCTCTGTCATGCCCTCATCCTCGGCGCGCCGGCGCACGACGCCCATCCGGCAGCGCCCGGGTCGCCACCCTGAGCCGACCCTGACTCGGTGGCCGGGGAACCGCCGGATGCGATGACCACGCCTGGCATGTGACGATCCTGCCGTGACCTCGACCAGCGCGCAGGGGGCGCCGCCGCGCCGGCTCTACCGCGTGTCGGACGGGCGCGTCCTCGCGGGCGTGGCCCGCGGCCTGGCCGAGCACCTCGGCGTCGACGTGCTGATCGTCAGGCTGGCGTTCGTCGTGCTCGCCGCGGCCGGCGGCGCGGGCATCGTGATGTACGGCGCCTTCTGGATGTTCGCGCCGCTGCGACCCGACCAGGGGCCGGGCGAGCGCGACACCCTGCGCGACCTCGGCCCGCTGATCGCCCTCGCGCCACTGGTGCTGGGCGTCCTGCTGCTGCTCTCGGCGTTCGGTGTCGGCCTCGATGCCGGGCTCACCGTGCCGCTGTTCGTCGTCGGCTTCGGGGTCGTCATCCTCTGGCGGCAGGCCGACGACGCCCAGCGCGAGCGCTTCCGGGCGGCCACCACCGCCCACCCGCGGTCTGGTCTCGTGCGCGGCGCCGTCGGGATCACGCTCGTGCTGGCCGGGGCGGGCGCGATCCTCTACGGCCCCGCCGACCTGGGTGGGAGCGCCCGGGGCCTGGCCGCCGCGCTCGTCGTCGCGGTGGGCGTGGCCCTCATCAGCGGGCCGTGGTGGCTGCGGATGGCGCGCGACCTGTCCGCGGAGCGCGCGGCCCGCATCCGGGAGCAGGAGCGCGCCGAGGTCGCCGCGCACGTCCACGACTCGGTGCTGCACACGCTCACGCTGATCCAGCGCAGCGTCGACGACCCGCGCGAGGTGTCCCGCCTGGCGCGGGCCCAGGAGCGCGAGCTGCGGACCTGGCTCTACCGGCCGATGACCGACCCGGAGGCGACGGCACAGACCGCGATCGAGGCCGTCGCGGCCGAGGTCGAGGACTCCCACGGCGTCGCGGTCGAGGTGGTCGTGGTGGGCGACTGCCCGCTCGACGACAGCCTGCGGCCGATGCTGCACGCCACGCGGGAGGCGCTGGTCAACGCCGCGAAGTACGCCGGGGACGCACCGATCTCGGTCTACGCCGAGGTCGAGCCGGGACAGGTGACGGTCTTCATCCGCGACCGCGGGCCCGGCTTCGACCCCGACGACGTCCCCGCGGACCGGCTGGGTCTGCGACAGTCGGTCATCGGCCGCATGCAGCGCCACGGCGGGCGCGCGGTCGTCCGCAGCGGTGCCGGAGAGGGCACCGAGGTGCAGCTCGAGATGCCGAGGAGCGCGCAGTGACAAGCCAACCACCGGGATCTGCCGGCGACACCCCGCAGCCGGGTCCGGCGGAGAGCCCGGAGCCGTCGCGACCGGCGAGGTCCGCCGTGCGCGTCGTGCTCGTCGACGACCACCGGATGTTCCGCAGCGGCGTGCGCGCCGAGCTCGGGCCGACCGTCGAGGTCGTGGGCGAGGCGGACGACGTCGACTCGGCGGTGGCCGTGATCACGGCCACCGCACCCGACGTGGTGCTCCTCGACGTACACCTGCCGGGCGGTGGCGGGCGGGCGATCCTGCAGGCGCTGGTGCCGCGGCTGCCCGAGGTGCGGTTCCTGGCGCTGTCGGTCTCGGACGCGCCCGAGGACGTGATCAGCGTCATCCGGGCCGGGGCACGGGGCTACGTGACGAAGTCCATCACCGGCCCGGAGCTGGCCGCCGCGGTCGCGCGGGTGGCCGACGGGGACGCGGTCTTCTCGCCCCGGCTGGCGGGGTTCGTGCTCGACGCGTTCGCCGCGACGACCGACATCGCCGCGGTCGACGAGGACCTGGACCGGCTGACCCAGCGCGAGCGCGAGGTGCTGCGGCTGATCGCGCGCGGCTACACCTACCGGGAGGTCGCTCGGCAGCTGTTCATCTCGGTGAAGACCGTGGAGACCCACGTGTCGGCGGTGCTGCGCAAGCTGCAGCTGTCCAACCGCTACGAGCTGAGCCGCTGGGCCAGCGACCGCCGGCTGGTCTGACCCCCTCAAGATCCTTTGGACGCGGACACACCAGCCGTACGGCGTGTCGGGTGAGCGCGCGTCCACTCGATCTTGGCCGGCGTGGTCGGGAGAGCACCGTCGCCCGACCGCCGCGCCACCCGGCGTACGTCGAGTAGGTTTCCGCCCATGGCTGACTCCTCCTTCGACATCGTGAGCAAGGTCGACCGCCAGGAGGTCGACAACGCGCTGAACCAGGCGGCCAAGGAGGTCTCGCAGCGGTTCGACTTCAAGAACGTCGGCGCCGAGATCAAGTGGTCGGGCGAGAAGGTCGAGATGAAGGCCAACACCGAGGAGCGGGTGAAGGCGATCCTCGACGTCTTCGAGACCAAGCTGGTCAAGCGCGGCATCTCCCTGAAGGCCCTGAAGAAGGGCGACCCGGCACTGTCCGGCAAGGAGTATCGGATCGTCTGCGAGATCGAGCAGGGCATCTCGACGGAGAACGCCAAGAAGGTCGCCAAGATGATCCGGGATGAAGGCCCGAAGTCGGTGAAGGCGCAGATCCAGGGCGACGAGCTGCGGGTGACGTCGAAGAGCCGCGACGACCTGCAGGCCGTGCAGGCCCTGCTCAAGGGCAAGGACCTCGACTTCGCGGTGCAGTTCGTCAACTACCGCTGAGCCGGCTTGACCCTCGACCAGGTCGAG
>DASVBJ010000262.1:0-16139 GCA_036375895.1 Actinomycetes bacterium
CCTGAACCGCGGGCAGCCCGACGGAAGGTGCATGATCGCTGCCAGGAAGGGGCGGGGGTCGCTCGCGATCGCTGCCGGGAGGGGGCGAGCGTTAGCGGCGCAGCAGTCGGGCGGCCTCGACGGCCCAGTAGGTCAGCACGATGCCGGCGCCGGCCCGGCGTACCGACGTGAGCGTCTCGAGGATCGTGCGCTCGCGGTCCAGCCAGCCGTGCTCGAACGCGGCCTCGGCCATCGCGAGCTCGCCGGACACCTGATAGGCCGCCACCGGGATGCCCTCACGGCTGGCCAGGTCAGCGACCCGCCGGAGCACGTCGAGGTACGGCAGCGCGGGCTTGACCATGACCAGGTCGGCACCCTCGGCGATGTCGAGAGCGACCTCGCGCAGCGCCTCGTCGAGGTTGGCCGGGTCCTGCTGGTAGGTGCGGCGGTCGCCGACGAGCGACGACTCCACGGCGTCGCGGAACGGGCCGAAGAAGGCGGACGCGTACTTCACCGCGTAGGCGAGGACCGCGGTCCGGTCGTCCCCCGCCTCGTCCAGCGCCGCGCGTACCGCGCCGACCTGGCCGTCCATCATCCCGGAGAGCCCGAGGACGTGCGCGCCCGCCGCCGCCTGGGCGAGCGCCATGTCGCGGTAGCGCACCAGGGTGGCGTCGTTGTCGACCGAGCCGTCCTCGGCCAGCACCCCGCAGTGCCCGTGGTCGGTGAACTCGTCGAGACACAGGTCGCTCATGACCACCGTCGCGTCGCCGACCTCGGCCACGACGTCGCGGATGGCAACGTTGAGCACGCCGTCGGGGTCGGTCGCGCCCGACCCGACCGCGTCCTTGGCGGCGGGGACACCGAACAGCATCAGGCCGCCGACCCCCGCCTCGACCGCCTCCACGGCGGCCTTGCGCAGGGAGTCGCGCGAGTGCTGCACGACGCCGGGCATCGAGGCGATCGGCGCGGCGTCCGCCAGCCCCTCCTTGACGAACATCGGCAGGACGAGGTCGGCCGGGTCCAGCCGGGTCTGCGCCACCAGCCGGCGCAGCGCCGACGTGCCGCGCAGCCGCCGCGGACGCCCTGCCGGGAACGGCGCCGTCACGGCCGGACCGACGATTCGTGCATGATCGCTGCCAGGATGGGTGGGTTGTGGCGGGGTCGGGGTCACTTGGCCTTGCGACGGGCGGCGGTGCGCTTCTGCGACGGGCGCAGCACCGGCTCCCCCGCCTCGACGGCGGCCAGCCGGGCCGCGGCGCCGTACTCGGCGAGCGCCTCGGCCAGCTCGGCCACCGACGGCGACGGCGCCAGGACGTCGACCCGCAGGCCGTGCTCCTCCGCCGTCTTCGCGGTCGCCGGGCCGATGCAGGCGATCACCGTCGACGGGTGCGGCTTGCCGGCGATGCCGACCAGGTTGCGCACCGTGGAGGACGAGGTGAACAGCACCGCGTCGTAGCCGCCGCCCTTGATGGCCTCGCGGATCGGCGCGGCCGGCGGGGCGGCGCGCACCGTGCGGTAGGCCGTCACGTCGTCGACCTCCCAGCCGCGTGCGACCAGGCCGGCCACGAGGTTCTCGGTGGCGATGTCGGCGCGGGGCAGGAACACCCGGTCGATCGGGTCGAACACAGCGTCGTACGGCGGCCAGTCCTCCAGCAGCCCGGCCGCCGACTGCTCGCCGCTCGGCACGAGGTCGGGCTTGATGCCCCAGGCCAAAAGGTCGGCAGCGGTCTGCTCGCCCACGGCCGCCACCTTGATGCCTGCGAACGCGCGGGCGTCGAGGCCGTACTCCTCGAACCGCTCCCGGACGGCCTTCACCGCGTTGCGGGACGTGAACGCGATCCACTCGTACCGGCCGGTCACGAGGCCCTTGATGGCCCGTTCCATCTGCTGCGGCGTGCGCGGCGGCTCGACCGCGATGGTCGGCACCTCCTCGGGCACGGCGCCGTAGGAGCGCAGCCGGTCCGACAGCGCACGGGCCTGCTCCTTGGTGCGCGGCACGAGCACCCGCCAGCCGAACAGCGCCTTGGTCTCGAACCACGAGAGCTTCTCGCGCATCGCGACCGTGTCACCGACCACGGCGATGGTCGGGGCGGGCAGCTTCGCAGCCCTGACGTCGGCGGCCACCCGCTCGAGCGTCGACACGACGGTCTGCTGCTCGGTGGTGGTGCCCTGGTGGGTCAGGGCGACGGGCGTCTCGGGGCTGCGGCCGGCGGCGACGAGCGCCTTCGCGACGTCGCCGATCACCTTGGTGGCGGAGAGCAGCACCAGCGTGGCGTTGCCCGCCGCGAACGTCGTCCAGTCGACGCTGCCCTCGGCGACGTTGACCACGCGCACCTCGCGGGACTTTGCCGACGTGAGCGGGATGCCGGCGTACGCCGGGACGGCGCTCACCGCGGTGACCCCAGGGACGACCTCGAAGGGGATGCCGGCCTTGGCGCAGCCGGCAGCCTCCTCCGAGCCGGTGGCGTAGAGGAACGGGTCGCCGTCGAGCAGGCGTACGACGCTGCCGCCGGCCTTGGCCGCCTTGACGACCAGCTTGGCGCGCACGGCGTGGGTCATCGGCTGGCCGTCCTCGCCGTGGGAGCCGTCGATGACCTCCACGTCGGGCCGGCAGAACCGGCGTACGAACGCGTCGTCCTGCGTCTCGGTGACGACGACGTCGGCGCGGGCGAGCAGCTCGACCGCCCGGACCGTCAGCAGGCCGGGGTCGCCGGGGCCGGCACCGACGAAGGCGACGGTCCCGACGGGCTTCTTCTTGACTGGGCGGGTCACGTGACGCGCTCCCACATGAGGTCAGCCGCACCTTCGGCGAGCAGCTCGGCCGCGAGGTCGCGGCCGATCCGTTGGGCCTCGTCGAGAGGTCCGGTGGCGGACAGTCGTAGGCTCGCGGAACCGTCGCCGGCGACGACGACGGCCCGCAGGTAGAGCTCTGGTGCGTGCTCGCCCTCGGCTGCCTCCCCGTAGGCCCCGACGGGGGCCGAGCAGCCTGCTTCCAGAGTGGCGAGCAGGGTGCGCTCGGCGGTCACGGCGAGCCTGGTGCTGGCGTCGTCGAGACCGGCGAGCAGCTCGGCGATGGACGAGTCGGCCGGGGTTGCCGGCTCCCTGCACTCCACCGCCAGCGCCCCCTGGCCGGGGGCGGGAAGCATCTGGATCGGGTCGATCACCTCGGTCACGTCGTCGAGGCGACCGAGACGGGCCAATCCTGCCCGGGCGAGCACCACGGCGTCGAATCGACCGTCGGCGACCAGGCCCAGCCGGGTGTCGACGTTGCCGCGCACCGCGACCACGTCGAGGTCCATGCCGAGCGCGCGCAGCTGGGCCGCGCGCCGGGGCGAGCCGGTGCCGACCCGCGAGCCCGGCGGCAGCTCGGCGAGGGTGAGCCCGTCACGGGCGACGAGCACGTCGCGGGGGTCCTCACGTGGCGGCACGGCCGCGAGGACGATGCCGTCGGGCTCGGCCGTCGGCAGGTCCTTGAGGGAGTGCACAGCCAGGTCAACGACCCCGGACAGCAACGCGTCACGCAGCGCGTTGACGAAAACCCCGGTGCCGCCGATCTGGGCGAGCGCCTCGCGAGAGGTGTCTCCGTAGGTCGTGACCGGCACCAGCTCGACCGCGCGACCCGTGGTCGCGGCGAGGGCGTCGGCCACCAGCTGCGACTGCGTCGTCGCCAGCGCGCTGCGTCGGGTGCCGAGCCGCAGGGGGGCGGTCATGGCGCGTTCTCCTCGACCTCGGCGCGGGTGATCGCGTCGATGGTCTTCGCGTCCAGGCCGAACAGCTTGCTGAGCGCGTCGGCGTAGGTCTGACCGCCGGGCTCCTCCGCGAGCTGCTTGACCCGCACGGTCGGTGCGTGCAGCAGCTTGTCGACCACGCGCCGCACGGTCTGCTCGATCTCCGCGCGGTCCCGCTGCTGAAGGTCCGGCAGACGGCCGGCGAGCCGGGTCAGCTCCGCCTCGACGACGTTCTCCGCCATGCCGCGCAGCGCGACGACCGTCGGTGCGACGCTGGCCGCCCGCTGCCAGCCGAGGAACGCCGCGACCTCGTCGGCCACGATGTCCCGGGTGGCCTCGACGTCGGCGGCGTGCTCGCTGTCGGCCAGGACCGCCGCGAGCGACTCGAGGTCGACGAGGGAGACACCCTCGACCGACCGGACGTCCGGGTCGACGTCACGGGGCAGCGCCAGGTCGAGGAGCAGGAGTGGGCGCCCCCCGCGGGAGTCCTGCGCCGCGGCGACCGTGTCACGACGTACGACGTGGCCGACCGCCCCGGTGCACGAGACGACGACGTCGGCCGAGGCGAGCGCGGCCGGCAGCGAGTCGAGCGACACGGCCTGGCCGCCGACCCCGGACGCCACCCGCTCGGCGTGCGGCAGCGTGCGGTTGGCCACCACGACCCGTCCGGCGCCGCGCTGGCTCACCACCGTGGCGGCCAGGGCGCTCATCGAGCCGGCGCCGACGACCAGCACGTCGCGCCCGGACAGCGGACCGACCGCCTGGGCTGCCACGTCGAGCCCTGCGGTCACGAGCGAGCGGCCGGCCCGGTCGATGCCGGTCTCGGTGCGGGCCCGCTTGCCGACCCGCAGGGCCTGCTGGGCCAGCTCGTTGAGGATCCGGCCGGCGGTCCCGGCGTCCTGCGCGGTGCGCAGGGAGAGCTTGACCTGGCCGAGGATCTGGCTCTCGCCGACCACCATCGAGTCGAGCCCGCAGGCGACGGAGAACAGGTGGGCGACCGCGCGGTCCTCGTAGTGCACGTAGAGGTGGGGAGTCAGCGCGTCGAGCGGCACGCCGGCATGCCGGGCGAGCAGCTCGGAGGTCTCGGCGACCCCGGCGTGGAACTTGTCGACGTCGGCGTAGACCTCGACCCGGTTGCAGGTGGAGAGGACGAGCGACTCGACGGCGTGCTCCCCCGCGACCAGGTCGGCCAGCAGCTTGGTCACGCCCTCGGCGCCGAGCGTGACCTGCTCCAGCAGGCTGACCGGTGCGGTGCGGTGGGACAGCCCCACGACGAGGACGCTCACGACGGCACCGCCTCGGCCTCGTCGGGCAGCACCTCGGCGAGCTCGCGGGCGAAGGCGCGGGAACCCATCCTGCGCTGCTCGTGGAAGGCGAGGATCTGCAGCTCGATGGACATGTCGACCTTGCGCACCTCGACGCCGTCGGGCACGGAGAGCACCATCGGCGCGAAGTTGAGGATGCTCGTGACCCCGGCAGCCACCAGCCGGTCGCAGATCTCCTGCGCGACCTGGGCGGGCGTCGCGATGACGCCGATCGCGATGCCCTGGCGCCGGACGAGGGCCTCGAGCTCACCGAGCGGGCGGACCGTCAGCCCAGCGATCTCGGTGCCGATGATCGAGGGGTCGGCGTCGACCAGGGCGCGGATCGCGAAGCCGCGCGAGGCGAACCCGCCGTAGTTGGCGAGCGCGTGACCCAGGTGGCCCAGCCCGACGATGACGACGGGCCAGTGCTGCATGAGCCCCAGCTCACGGGACACCTGGTAGACCAGGTAGTCGACGTCGTAGCCGACGCCGCGGGTGCCGTAGGACCCCAGGTAGGAGAGGTCCTTGCGCAACTTCGCCGAGTTGACGCCGGCGGCCACCGCGAGCTCCTCGGAGGACACCGTCGACACGCCGTCCTCCGCCAGTGCGGTCAGGGCCCGCAGGTAGATCGGCAGCCGCGCGACCGTCGCCTCGGGGATGCCGCGGCTGCGGGAGGCTCGGCGAGGCGGGCGTTCGGCAGAAGTCACGGGTCTCCAGGGACTGACCGGGTCCGAACCAGAGTAAGCGCTTGTGAACGCAGGCACAAAGTGAGCGATCTTGGTCGGCTTACCCAGCCGGTGTCGCGGGCATGGACGCGGGCAGGGACGGGCAGCGCGCGGGCGGAACGCCGGCGCGAGGAGCGCTGTCAGGCCAAGAGCCGCGAGGGGCGCTGTCAGCCGTAGCGCACTGTCAGCCCCAGAGCAGCAGGCGCAGGGCGGAGAAGGAGAGCACGGCGGCTCCGACCCAGGTCGTGGCGAAGACGGCGAACGGCGACGGACGCTTCAACAAGGCGGGGCTCCTTGGTGGCAGCGGCAGGGACAGGGGCTGGTCCGGGGTCTCAGACCATGTCGAAGAGCTCAGTGTGGACCATCTCCCGTGGCACGCCCAGCCCGTCGAGGGCGCGCAGCACGGCGACGATCATCGGTGGCGGCCCGCAGACGAACCACTGGCGTCGCCGCCGGTCGCGGGGCCGGGGGAGGTAGCGCGTGATGAGCTCTGCGGTGAGATAGCCGCACTCCCCCGTCCAGTCCTCCGGGGGCGTGTCCAGCACCTCGACGACCGTGAGCCGCGTCCGCTTGCTGAGCTGGCGGAGCTCGTCGCGGTGCAGCAGCTCGTCGACGGTGCGGCCGCCGGTGAAGAGCAGCGCCGGTCGCGGGTCACCCTCCTCGGCCATCGTCCGGAGCATGCTCAGCATCGGCGTGATGCCCACACCGCCCGCGACGAACACGAACCCGTTGGCGGGATGCGAGGCGTGCGTGAACCGCCCGTGCGGTCCGTCCAGGTAGACCCGCCGCCCCGGGCGCAGGCCCGCCACCAGCTCGGTGAAGTCCCCGAGCGCCTTGATCGTGAACTCCTTGCGCCAGGGCTTCGTCGCCGCCGAGGCGATCGTGAACGGGTGCTCCTCGAACACGAAGGGCGAGCCGCCGAACTTCAGCCAGGCGAACTGCCCGGGCAGGAACGGCACGCCCGAGTGCCCCCGCGCGTGCAGCACCACGGTGACCGCGGCGGGCGACTCTCGGCGCACCTCGTCCACGACGTACTCGCGTCGCAACGAGCGCACCGGCCGCCAGAGCCACCGGTAGACGGTCACGGCGAGCAGCGTGACGCCGAGCGCGGCGAACCACAGCGCCATGACGGTCTTCTCGATCAGGTGGTGCAGCCACCAGACGTGCAGGATCGTTCCGCCGATGACGACCCCGGCGAGGACGATGTGGGCGAGCCGCCATCCCTCGTAGCGCGGTCGGCGTCGGCGGCGTGACAGGGCGAGGGCGACGAGCACGACGAGGCCCACCGTCGCGATCGTGCCCGCCCACACCCGCGGCGGGGCGGTCGTCAGGTCCAGCACGGCCCAGCGTTTCGGGTTCGACTCGATCACGAGGCCCACGTGCAGGAGCACGAGCGCTGTCGCCGTCACGGCGACCACCCGGTGGCTGCGCAGCACGGTCTCGATGCCGAGGTGCACGCTCAGCCGCCGCAGCCGAGAGGGCAGCGCATAGGCGGCGAGCAGGAGCGATGCGGCGGCCAGCCCCGTGGCGAGGGACAGCTCGGTGCACCAGGTCTCGTTGGACATGCGTCCGACGGTCAGGCTCAGCAGCAGGGGCATCGTCGCGAGCGTCAGGTAGGCGACGGCCCACCTGCGGGCCGGGTGCGCGCGACTCGCGACGGCACGATGCGACGCGGTGGGCAGCCCCCGGATCGGGTCCGGGTGGGGCACCTGGCACCTCCCTCAGCGGTGGCTTGTCACCCTCGTCCCGCCCCGGGTCGCCGGAGAGTCTGCCCGCGTATGCGTAAACCCAGTCCTAAAGCGCCCCTAAACAGTGCGGTCCCGCCGCCCTCGTGCCGGGCAAGGCGACCCGGCGCGGACGTCCGGCAGGACAGTCAGGAGGTGAGCGCGACGCGCAGCCGGTCCTCGGAGACCCGCCAGAAGTCGTGCGGTGACCCGTCGACCAGGGTGACCGGGATCTGCTCCCAGTACCGCTCGTGCAGGGCGGGGTCGTCGAGGATGCTGACCTCCTCCCACCCCACACCCAGCTCGGCGGCGACCCGGGCGACGACCTCCCGGGCGTCGTCGCAGAGGTGGCAGCCGGGCTTGCCGATGAGGGTGATGCGCACGGCCGGGCCGCTCACGACGTACGCCGCTCCGCCGCGCGCAGCCGGCCCTTCGCGACCTTCCCGGTCGCCGAGTGGGGCAGCTCGGTCACGATCTGGACGATCGTGGGGCGCTTGAAGCGGGCAAGCCGCTGCGCGCAGTACGCCGTGACGTCCTCGGGCCGCAGGGTCGCACCCTCGACCGGGACGACGTACGCCTTGACCGCCTCCCCGGTGTAGGGGTGCGGCACCGCGATCACGGCGGCCTCGGCCACGTCCGGGTGCTCGGCGATGACGTCCTCGACCTCGCGGGGGTAGACGTTGAAGCCGCTGACCAGGACGAGCTCCTTGCGCCGGTCGACCAGGAAGAGGTCACCGTCCTCGTCCGCGTAGGCGACGTCGCCCGTGGCGAACCAGCCCTGGGCGTCCGGACCACCGGACGCATCCGGCCAGTAGCCCGAGAACAGGTTGTCGCCGCGCACCAGGATCTCTCCCGGGTCGTCGTCCTCCACCTCGGCGCCCGACTCGTCGACGAGTCGCACCTCGATCCCGGGCACCGGCCGCCCCACGGAGCCAGGCTTGACCTTCTCGGACGCGAGCGTGCTGGTGACCACCGGGGCCGTCTCGGTCAGCCCGTAGCCCTCGCGGATGACGACACCCGTCAGGGTCTCCACCTGCTCGAGCACGGCGGGCGGCAGCGGCGAGGCGCCGGACACCAGCAGCCGCACGTCCCGAAGGCCGGTGGCGAGGTCGAGCTCGTCGGCGAGGTTGGCCCAGGCGACGTACATCGGCGGTGCGCCCGGGATGTTCGTCACCCCCGCGGCCCGGACCAGCTCGAGCGTCTCGCGCGGCTCGAACCGGTCGGCGAGCACGGAGGTCGCGCCAGTGCGGGCAGCCAGCCCGAGGCCCGCGTTGAGCCCGTAGATGTGGAAGAGCGGCAGCACGAGCAGCACCACGTCGTCCTCGCGCATCGGCGCGGGGTCGAGGGCCAGGCACTGCTCGACGTTCGCGAGCAGCGCCCGGTGGCTGAGCATGGCGCCCTTGGGACGGCCGCTGGTGCCCGAGGTGTAGAGCAGCACGGCGAGGTCCTCGCCGCCGCGCGCCGCCGACACCGGGCCGCTGCCGCGGCCGGCCCCGACCAGCGCGTCCAGGCCGGCCGGGTCGACCAGCGCCCGGTGGGTGCTCGCGACCGCCAGCTCGGCGGCCTGCTGGGTCGACTCCTCGCAGAACACCGCCTTGGCGTCGGCGTCGCCGACGAGCCGGCCCATCTCGTGCCCGGTGTAGCCCGTGTTGACCGGCACCGCGACCAGCCCCGCGCGCAGGATGGCGAAGTAGGCGGTGACGAACGCTGGCGTGTTGGACAGGGCCAGGGCGACCCGGTCGCCCGGCTGCAGCCGGAGGTCGGGCCCGAGCCGGGAGGCAAGGGCATCGACGTCCGCGTCGAGAGCGGCCCAGGTGGTGCGGCTCGGCCGCGGGCCGGCCACGACGAGCGCGTCGGCGTCGCCGCGCCTGGCCGCGCTGGCCCTCACGTGGTCGGCAAGGTTCGCCCTGGGTGCGGTTCCGACGGTCTCCGTGACGGCCACGACCCGAGTCTGGCACAGCGAAAGAGCGGCTCGACAACCGATCCAAATCGGGCCCGACGGACTCAAGCCCAGCGGGTCAGCCCCCGACACCAATGTCATGAGCACCACGCGCCGCGTCGTCGGGGTCCTGGGCTCGGTGGCGCTCGTCGTCGGCTCGCTGGTCGGCGCGGCGGCCTCCCCGGCAGCGGCCACGGGGTCCGGCACCAGCACCATGCTGTCCGCGGTGAACGCGTCCAGGGCGAGCGCCGGGCGCACGCCGTTGACGCTGAAGTCCGACCTGTCGTCGGTGGCCTACAGCTGGTCGCAGAAGATGGCCGCGAGCGGGACCCTCAAGCACAACCCGAACCTCACGTCCCAGGTGACCAACTGGCGATGGGTCGGGGAGAACGTCGGCTACGGTCCGGACGTGAAGACCGTGGAGGCCGCCTTCATGGCCTCTCCCGCGCACCGCGCGAACATCCTCGACGCGGACTACACGCAGATCGGCATCGGCATCGTCGTGAGCGGCGGCCGGGTGTGGGTCACGCAGGTGTTCCGCCAGCCGAGGACGGTCACCTCGGCGACGACCACCCGCACGGTGACCACGACACGGAAGGCCACCACGACCACGAGCGGCCGCCGCCCGGCGGCCCGCAGCGCCGCGCCCGCGCCGCGCGCCGTCGCCAAGGCGCCCGCGAGGGCCGCGCCGACGGCAGCCGAGCTGCTGGCCCGGCGGATCACGGCTGCCGGCAGGCAGGCCCGCGCCGGTCGCGGAGCCGACCCGCTGGCCGCCGCGATCGGGTGGAGCGACGCCATGCGCACGGTCGGCGGCTGACCACCCCGCGCTGGCTACGCTTTCCGCCATGGCATCCCGGTGGCGGCGCAGGCGGGCGGCCCACCACCGCGACGCGGTGGTCGCCGGCCAGGCCGCCGCCGCGGCGGCCGCGGTCGAGGACGCCCTCGCCGTTCCCCTCGACCCGCACGCCGCAGCCTTCTTCGACGTCGACAACACCGTCATGCAGGGCGCGTCGATCTTCCACCTGGCGCGTGGCCTCTATGCGCGCAAGTTCTTCACCGGCCGGGACATCGGGCGATTCGCGTGGCAGCAGGCCAAGTTCCGACTGCTCGGCCGCGAGGACCTCGACCACGTGCAACAGGCACGGGAGAGCGCCCTGTCCTTCGCCGCCGGACACACCGTCGACGAGCTGACCGAGATCGGGGAGGAGATCTTCGACGAGGTCATGGCCGCCAAGATCTGGCCCGGCACCCGGGCGCTGGCCCAGATGCACCTCGACGCGGGGCAGCGGGTCTGGCTCGTCACGGCCACCCCCGTCGAGGTGGCCACCGTGATCGCCCGCCGGCTCGGCCTGACCGGGGCGCTGGGGACGGTCTCCGAGACCGTCGACGGCATCTACACCGGGCGGCTGGTCGGGGAGATCCTGCACGGCGTGGCCAAGGCGGAGGCCGTCCGGGCGCTCGCCGAGCGGGAGGGGCTGGACCTGTCCCGGTGCGCGGCGTACAGCGACTCCGCCAACGACCTGCCGATGCTCTCGCTGGTCGGGCAGCCGTGCGCCATCAACCCCGACTCCCGGCTGCGCGCACACGCCAGGGCGCAGGGCTGGCGGGTGCGCGACTACCGCACCGGCCGGAAGGCTGCCAAGATCGGCGTCCCGACCGCCGCCGGGATCGGCGCCGCGGCGGGCGCCGTGGCCGCGGGGCTGGCCGTCCGGCGCCGCTCGAGGTGAGGCGTACCTGCGGATTTGGCCTTCTTTGTTACCCGCGGGTACGGTTGGGGGAATCGAGACGTTCGTCACACCGGACGCACGGGTAGACCCAACGAGACTCTCCTACATCCCCGGAAAGGAGAGGCGTGACACGCCCAGTCGCCGCCGACCGGCAGGCGCTCGACTGCCTGCGGGCCCTGGTGGCCGCGGCCCGTACCGGGCTCGTGCCGGCCACCGACTGCATCGCGCCTGCGGGCGCCGGCCTGCCCAGTCGGCCCGGCCTGCTGGCGATGTCTCGCGCCTCCGGCACCCTCACCCCCGGCACGACGGGCGGCGGCGACCGGCCCGACGACCCCGAGCACGAGCGCCTGGTCGCGTTGGTCACCCTCGCCCAGCAGGGCGACGGTGAGGCCTTCGGGCAGATCTACGACCGCTACGTCGACCAGGTCTACCGCTACCTCTACTACCGGCTCGGCTCCCACCCGCTGGCCGAGGACCTCACGTCCGAGACGTTCCTGCGCGCGCTGCGCCGCATCGACTCGTTCAGCTGGCAGGGACGCGACATCGGCGCCTGGTTCGTGACGATCGCGCGCAACCTGGTGGCCGACCACTTCAAGTCCAGCCGCTTCCGCCTCGAGGTGAGCACCGGCGACATCCTCGACGCTGACCGCGCCGACGACGGCATCGAGGACCAGGTCCTCGAGCGGCTGGAGAACGCCGCGCTCCTCGAGGCGGTGCGCCAGCTCAAGCCTGAGCAGCAGGAGTGCATCGTCCTGCGGTTCCTCCAGGGCCTGTCCGTGGCCGAGACCGCGGCCGTCATGCGCAGGTCGGACGGTGCGATCAAGCAGCTGCAGCTGCGGGCCGTCCGCGCGCTGTCCAAGCTTCTCCCCGAGCAGACGCGATGATCCGGCCACTGCCCGTAACCAACGCATCCAACCCTCGTTCACAGGGCGGGTCCGGGCTGCAGGGTCCGGGGCGTGACGAGAACTGCCGAGGGGGTGCCAGCGGATGATCAGGGAACGTCTTGCCACACCGGCCGAGCGCCGGCGCGCGCAGGACTTCGCTGCACTTGTCGAGGGCGCTCGCCGCACGGGTGACCGCGACCTCGAGTCCTTGGCCGCGCTCGTCACATCCCTGCGCCCGGTCCCCCTGACACCCGACGCCGGCTTCAAGGCCGATCTCCGCGCCCGGCTGGTCGCCGAGGCAGCCGCTCCCGCCGCTGCGCCCGCGGGACTGGTGCCGGAGCAGCGGCGCGCACCGGGCTCCCACGCCGCGCACCGGATCCGCCGCGGTGTCGCCGCCGGGCTCGCCGTGGCGCTGATCGGCGCGGCCGGCACGGCCGCGGCCAGCACCCGGGCACTCCCGGGCGACGCCCTTTACGGCCTGAAGCGCGGCATCGAGGACGTCCAGCTCGCCCTGGCCGGCTCCGACCTCGGCCGCGGCCGCGAGCTCCTCGACCAGGCCCGTCACCGGCTGGCGGAGGCGGAGGCCCTCGCGGCCTCGTCCGACGCGCGCTCCCCCGAGACACGGGAGGGCATCGACAACGCCCTCACCGACCTCGGCGCCGACGTCCGCGCCGCCACGGAGGCGATGGACTCCTCGTACCGCGAGACGGGCGACCCCGCGGGGCTCGTCGAGCTCGACCGGTTCGCCGTCGAGGAGCAGGTGCGGCTGCGAGACCTCATGGCGCTGCTCGACCCTGCGCTGCGCGAGCGGGCCCGTGGCGTCGCCGAGCTGCTCGCCCAGCTGCACAACGCGGTGACGGCCGTGACCGGCACCGGTGAGGCGGCGCTCGTCACCGGCACCGGCACCACCTCGGGCCGGCAGACCCTCCTCGCCGTCGGCGACGGCTGGGCCGTGAGCAGGCTCTCGAGCCGGCTCGGGACGGTGACCGGCAGCGTCTCGGGACTCACCGACGGCGGCGGCGGGCCTCAGGACAGCGGCTCCTCCTCGGGCGGTGACCTCGTCGGCGGCGTCACCGGCGTCACCGGCACGGTCGACGGCGTCACCGGCACCGCCACCAGCAGCCCGCTCGGCGGGCTTGTCACCGGTGGGGCGAAGACGTCCTCCACGTCGTCGCCGCTGGCCTCGGCCTCGGACCCCCTACCGAGTGTGGCCCTCACGACCGCGGTGCCGACGGTGTCCGTCGGCGTGCCCTGCGTCCCGGTGCCACCCGCCACCAGCTGCTGACCCGGCCCGCGTGGCCTCTGGGAGAGGCGTGCCGGGCTAGAAGAACACCGACCGGCGGTGCATGAGCAGTCGGTAGAGCGTGTGCTGGATCGTCTCGCGCACCTGGTCAGTCAGGTTGAACACCAGCATCGGGTCGTCGGCGGCGGCGTGGCCGTAGACGTCGGTCGGCAGGGGCTCACCGAACTCGATGATCCACTTGCTCGGCAACGGCACCATGCCCAGCGGGCCAAGCCACGGGAACGTCGGCGTGATCGGCACGTAGGGCAGCCCGAGCAGCCGGGCCAGCGTCTTCATGTTGCCGATGATCGGGTAGATCTCCTCGGCCCCGACGATCGAGCAGGGCACGATCGGTACGCCGGTGCGCAGCGCCGCCGACACGAAGCCGCCGCGGCCGAACCGCTGCAGCTTGTAGCGCTCCGAGAACGGCTTTCCGATGCCCTTGAACCCTTCGGGCCACACACCGACGACGTCGCCACGGCGCAGCAGCCGCTCGGCATCGGCGTTGCAGGCGAGGGTGGTGCCGGTCTTGCGCGCCAGCTCGCCGACCACCGGCGTCTTGAACACCAGGTCGGCGCCCAGCATCCGCAGGTGGCGGTGGGCCGGGTGGTGGTCGAGCAGGGCGAGCTGGGTCATGATCGAGTCGAGCGGGATCGTGCCGGAGTGGTTGGCCACCACCAGCGCACCACCCTCGGACGGCACGTTCTCGACGCCTCGGGTCTCGACCCGGAAGTACCTCTCGTAGAGAGGACGCATGCCCGCGAGCAGCACCTTGTCCGTGAGCTCGGGGTCGAAACCGAACTCGTCGACCTCGTAGTCGCCGGTGATGCGCCGCCGGAGGAAGGCCAACGCGCCCGCGACCCGGTGCTCCCAGTCGTGGGGCGCTGTGGCGCCCGGTTCGCTCGCGGCCGCGAGCTCGTCGAAGTCCGCGGGAGGGCCGCTGGGCTCGGTCGGGGGTGCGGTCGGGGGCTCGGTCGGGGGCTCGGTGCGCTGCTCGGCGCCCCGGTCGGCGGAGGGACGGCGGGAGGTCGTGGCGCGCGGCCGGGTCGGGCCGGCAGTGGCGCCCTTCGACCCGCCAGCCGGGGTCCGGCGGCGCGGCGTCGGCCGGGACTCCTTCTCACCACCGGTCGGCGGCGGTGTCGCCGCCGCGGCGGCCTCGTCGAGGAGCGGGGTCGTCGTACGTCGCCGTGCGCGCTCGCCGGTCGCCCGGGCGGCACCCGCCGCCACGGCGTCCCGGGCGGAGGGTGCACCACGACGCGGCCGGTCCGCACCGATGGGGATCACGCGTGCGTCAGCCACTGGCCCTCCCCCGGGTCACGAGATCGGCGAGCCGGCGCTCGACCGACCCCACTGTCTGCGGCGAGAGCGGCCCCCGCAAGCCCTGCCCCGCAACGAAGTCGTCGAACGCCTCGACCGTGGAGTAGCGCGGGCAGAAGCCGAGCACATCGCGCATCCGGGCCGTGTCGACCACCCGGCCGTAGGTCAGGAACCGCAGCTGCTCGGGCGAGAAGTCGGCGACACCGAGCCGGCGCAGGACCTGACCGATCCACGGCGCGGTCGGCTGCGGCAGCGGCACCGAAGGCCGGCCGGTACGCCGAATCGCCTGCGAGAGGCTGATCACGCCGTCGCCGGCGATGTTGAAGGTGCCGCCGTGGTCGCCGACCGTGGCGCGCCACAGCACCTCCAGCCCGTCGCGCTCGTGCACGAACTGCAGGCGTGGGTCGAAGCCGAGCACGGTCGGCACGACCGGCAGGGAGAAGTAGGCGGTCATGGCGGTGCGGACCTTGGGCCCGATGAAGTTGGCGAACCGCAGCGTGGTCACCGCCACGTCCGGTCGCCGACGCGAGAACCCCCGCACGTAGCCCTCGACCTCGACCGAGTCCTTGGCATAGCCGGTACGCGCCAGGGCATGCGGCTCGAGGTCCTCGGTGAACATGGCCGGATCCCGCGGCGAGGACCCGTACACCGACGTCGAGGACTTCACGACGAGCTTGCGGACGCTGGGCGCCTTCTGGCAGGCAGCCAGCAGCTGCATGGTCCCGATGACGTTGATCTCTTTCATCGTCGCCCGGCCGCCGGCCGACAACGGCGTCGCGATCACCGCCATGTGCACGACCGTGTCGACCTCGGCCTGCGAGATCACCTTCCCGATGATCGGGTTGCGGATGTCTGCCCGCACGAACTCGGCGTCACCGAGGTCCTGCTTGGGCGGCACGACGTCGACGCCGATGACGCGGGAGATGTCGGGGTCGGCCTGCAGCAGCTGGGTGAACCGGCCACCGAGATAGCGCGAGACGCCGGTCACCATCACGACGCGGGCCACGCGGCACCCCCTTGAGACGAGCTGTCCTGGGGCGATCCTACCGGCCGGTAACGAACGACGCGCGACCGGGTCGAGGCGGCTACTTCTTGTTACGACGCTGAACGCGGGTCTTCTTGAGCAGCTTGCGGTGCTTCTTCTTGGCCATCCGCTTGCGGCGCTTCTTGATGACAGAACCCACCAGGGACCCTCGCTCTTCGACGATTTGACGTTGCGCGCGGAGGGGTCGACGGGCACGGCTGGGCACCCGCGGACCGCGCGGCAGGAAGCCCAGCCTACCCCCCGCCGGAGGGCGACCCGCCGGGGCCGGTCAGGCGGTGTCGACGAAGGACTGCCGCAGGTAGTCGTGGACCGCCTGCTCGGGCACCCGGAAGGACCGACCCACGCGGACCGCCGGCAGCGTGCCGGCGTGCACGAGTCGGTAGACGGTCATCTTGGACACGCGCATCACCGCGGCCACCTCGGCCACGGTGAGGAAGGCGACTTCGGACAGCGGCCTGTCGACAGGACCCATGACGCACCGGACC
>DASVBJ010000316.1:0-3708 GCA_036375895.1 Actinomycetes bacterium
CCAGGTGCCCGCGTCCTTGCCTGCCGTCCTCGACGCGCTCGAGGCGGACCACGACTACCTGCTCGAGGGTGGCGTCTTCACCCAGGACCTCATCGAGACCTGGGTCGACTGGAAGCGCACCCACGAGGTCGACCCGATCCGGCTGCGCCCGCACCCGCACGAGTTCGAGCTCTACTTCGACATCTGACCGACCCAGGGCCATCAGGGCTGGACCGGCCCTGATGTGGCGAGACGCGGAGGCGGGTCCCCTCGTGGGACCCGCCTCCGCGGCGTCTTCAGCCGAACGTCCGCACGGGCTGCGGGTGTTCACTGGAGCCGATACCCGTCGACGGGGGGATGCGGTGGCGGACGTGCAGCTGCCCAGGCCGCGCGGCACGATGTCGGCCTACGTCGCGCGACCAGCCGGCACAGGGGCCTGGCCAGGCGTCGTCGTGATCCACGACGCTGCGGGTATGAGTGAGGACTTGCGGCACCAGGGCGACTGGCTGGCCGGTGAGGGCTTCCTCGCGATTGCACCCGACCTCCTCTACTGGGGCGGCACGATCACGTGCATCCGCGCGCTGATGCGGGACATCGCGGCCGGGTCGGGTCCGGCGTACGACGACGTCGAGGCGGCGCGCGCCTGGCTGATCGACCAGACCGGCTGCACCGGCCGCGTCGGGGTCATCGGCTTCTGCATGGGAGGCGGCTTCGCGCTGGCGCTCGCCCCCGGCCATGGGTTCTCGGCGTCCAGCGTGAACTACGGCACCGCCGGCAAGGACACCCTCACCGAGCGCTTTCTCGCAGGTGCTTGCCCGATCATCGGCAGCTACGGCACCCGCGACATCTTCACCCGACGAGGTGCTCGACGGCTGGAGGACGCCCTGACCGCCGCCAACGTCGACCACGAGATCACCTTCTACGCGGGCGCGGGGCACGCTTTCCTCAACGACCATCACGACGCGCTCTTCCGCATCATGAAGATCGTCGGCATCGGCTACCACGAGCCGTCGGCGCACGACGCCCGGCGACGAATCACCGCCTTCTTCGATCGGCACCTTCGCGGCACCACCTGACATCGGCGCTGCGCGAGTCAGTTCGAGGGCGGCGGATACTTCGAGTCGTCACCCGGGCGCCGGGGCGGTCCCGGGCGGTCGGCCAGCAGGGCGATGCCATGGCCAAGCCGGACCGTGGCCGGCAGGTCGAGGCGGGCGGCGCGGTGGACCAGTGCGAAGCCCTCAGCGGTGACCGTCCCGTCCACGTCGCACCACCCGCAGCTCAGAGCCGCGAGGCGCCCGGCGCGGACAACGCCCACCAGGCCGGTGACGGTGAGAGCCAGCCGGAGCTCGAGGTGCACCCGACCCACTCGCACGCCGTCGAGCAGCAGGTCGACATAGGGCCGCTCGGTGAGGGTGACGGTGTGGCTCGCCAGCTCGACGACCTCGGCGGCTCCGGGTGCGCCCGCGGTGCGGGATGCTGCCGCCGTGCGGGCTGCCGCCGCGGTGAGCAGGCGGTGCGTGCGCCAGGCGCCGGCCAGCAGCTCGACCAGGTCCACCTCCAGGAAGCCGGCCACGGTCTCGGCCAGCTCATGGTGCAGGCCGTCGAGGATCCCGCGCGACATCCGCGACGAGCCGCTCACCGTGGCCGCGACGACACCTTGCTCCCGCACCGCGGCAGCGATCTCCGCGGTCGCGTCCTCGGAGCCGAACAGCGCGGCCCGCGCGGTCACGGGCTGGGGCAGAACAGCACGTTCGGTCATCGCACTCACCTCACCGGTCACGCAGTGTCCAGGCGCCCGGGTCGGCGTGCGGCTCGAGCTGTACGTCGTGCGAGAGCTCGGGATGCGGATCGTCCAGGAGCACACGGGCGGTGTCCGGGTGCATCTCGGCGCGCACACGGGCAGCTTCCGCGGTACGACGTGCCCGCACCCGATGAGCGATCGCGGCCGCCGCAGCAGCGAGGAGCAACAGGGTCGTCACGATGAACAGGATGGTGCTCGTCCCGAGGCCGCCGCCATCCTCGTCGATGCCCACGCCGAACGGTTCGGAGATCTCCCCCGGCAAGCCCACTGCGGTCGCGGTCAGTGTGTAGTCCGCACCAGCCTGGTCGACGTAGCACCGCTCAAACGTCGCAACCCCGTCGACGGTGCGGCGGCGCTCACCCGTCTCGCAGACCAGCCGCGCCCCGGCCGCCCCGGTCCCGGGCGTCACCGCCAGCAGCACGATGCTGTCGCCGCCGACCCGGTTGCCGAACCGGTCGAGCACTGCGACCCGGAGGTCACCGTCGAACGGCTCACCGACGGCGCGCCCTGAGGGCGGCTGGTCGAGCAGCGCGAGCCGGGCGGCAGAGGCGGCGGTGACTTCGAACGGTCGCGACTCCTGGCTCGTCTCGTCCACGGTGGCCTCGAGGACGTACACACCGGCCCGTTCCACCACGAGGTCGTCGAACCTGGCGCGGCCGTTCTCGGTCGGTCGGGTCGTCGTGCCGGACAGCGGCGCGTCGGCGAGCCCGATCGTCACGCTCCCGGCCTCGGACACGCGGGCGCCGGACCCGTCACGCACCTCGACGACGACCGACGGGGCGACCGGCTCACCGGCGACGGTCGCCGTCGGCTGCTGCGTGAACACGAGCGCGATCGGCTCGGCCGCACGGGTCACGTCGAACGGGTCGGACTCGGCTGGACGCAGCCCCCCGGCCCTGGCGACGAGCCGCTGTCCGGTCCCCTCCGCCTCGACGGACAGGTCGTCGAAGGTGGCCAGGCCGTCCACCGCGGCACGGGTCGTCCTACCGCCCAGCTGGCCGCGGCCGGCCAGGGTGAGCGAGACCGGCGAGGAGGCGTCGACCACCCGGTGGCCGTCGGAGTCCTGAAGCTCGACGGTGACGGGCGGGGTGATGAGCCTGCCGGCCAGCGTGTCGTTCGGCTGCTGCTCGAAGACCAGCTCCGCGACCTCCGCGCGGGTCACGTCGAACGGGTTCGACGTCACCGGCGCGAGCCCGTCAGCAGTGGCAGTGAGCTGCAGTCCCGCCGCCGCCTCCGCTACGAACAGGTCGCCAAAGGTCGCCACGTCCCCGACCACAGCACGGGTCGTCGACCCGCCCAGACGCCCCCCGTCCAGGGTGAGCGTGATCTCCGACGGGATGGACGATTCCGGCACTGCAGCGCCGTCCGATGGATAGAAGACCTCGACGGTGACGGATGGAGAGATGATGTTTCCGACCCGCGTGTCGGTGGGCTGCTGACCGAACTCGAGGTACACGGGGATCGCGAGGGCGAAAACCCCCGGTGGGGTGGCGGCACCATCCTGAGCCTGCTGGGCGGCCCGGCCGTACGCCGGGAGCGGCGCCCCGACGGTTCCGAGGATCAGCAGCGCGGCGGCCGACACCAGGTGCCACCGCAGCAGCAGGCTGGACCCTCTCATCGCGGACCGTCCCGTCCCCTACCTGGACGGTGCGCCCACCCGATCCGGGCGCATAGGGCCAAAGGCCCGAGATCTGACCCCACCGTCACAGCGGCGCAGTCCGCACCTCGCAGCCGGACGAGCTCGGCGACCCGGCCCAACGAAGAGACCGCCCGCGTCAGCCGCTCACCCGCGGATCCCTCCCGGCGAGTCGCGTGACGACCGTTGGCCCGTCGTCCGGTGCCCGTTGCTCGAGATAGAGGACGAATCGCACGTCCTCGGCCTCCTGCGCCCGCGCCCAGGTCAGCACCTCGTCGACCTCGGCGTCCTC
>DASVBJ010000139.1:0-8078 GCA_036375895.1 Actinomycetes bacterium
CCGCGGTCGAGCAGCGCGAGCCCGATGCCGAGGCGCCGCGTCGGCGAGAACGTCCCGCTGGTGACCTCGCCGACGACGCCGGAGGCCGAGGACACCGTCATGTGCGGGCGCGGGATCCCGCGGTCGAGGGCCTCGAGACCCCACAGCAGCCTGCTGGCCCCGGCCTCCTTCTCGGCGAGCAGCACGTCCCGCCCCCAGAACGCCGGCTTGGACCAGCCGACCGCCCAGCCGCACCGCGCCTGCACCGGGGTGATGTCCAGCGAGAGGTCCTGGCCGTGCAGCGGGTAGCCCATCTCGGTGCGCAGCGTGTCCCGGGCGCCCAGCCCGCACGGCCGGATGCCGTGCGGCTCGCCGGCGACCAGCACCGCGTCCCACAGCGCCGCCGCGTCCGACCAGCCCGGCAGCAGCTCGTAGCCCCGCTCGCCGGTGTAGCCGGTCCGGCAGACGACGACCGGCCGGCCCTGCCACTCGGCGTCGACGAAGGACATGTAGTCGTGGCCGGCCGGCAGCCCCAGCGCGTCCAGCACCGCGTCGCTGGACGGGCCCTGGACCGCCAGCACGCCGTACTCGCCGTGCAGGTCGCGCACGTCGACCCCCTCCGGCGCGGCCGCCGCGAGCCGGCGCACCACCTCGGCCGTGTTCGCGGCGTTGGGGACGAGGAAGATCTCGTCGTCGCTGCGGTAGTAGGCGATCAGGTCGTCGACGACGCCGCCGGTCGCCTCGTCGCAGCAGAGCGTGTACTGCGCCTGGCCGGGGGCGATCCGGCCGAGGTCGTTCGCCAGCGTGGCGTTGACGAACGCGGCGGCCCCCGCCCCCCGGACCACCGCCTTGCCGAGATGGCTGACGTCGAAGAGGCCGACGCCCTCACGTACCGCGGTGTGCTCCTTGACGACGCCGCCACCGGGATACTCGATCGGCATCTCCCAGCCACCGAAGTCGGCCATCTTCGCGCCCAGCGCGACATGTCGGTCGTGAAGTGGCGATCGGCGCAGGTCGGTCATGCGCCCGGACGCTAGCATCGCCCGCGGACCGCAGCCCCTACAGGAGACAGGACCTTCGGTGACCACTCTGACCCTCAGCGCGAACAAGCCCGCCGACCTCAAGGTCGACGCCCTCGTCGTCGGGGTGGCGAAGGGGCCCAAGGGGGTCGTGCTCGCCCCCGGCGCGGAGGGCATCGACAAGGCGTTCAAGGGTCGGCTGGCCGCGACCGTCGAGGCGCTCGGCGGCAAGGGCGCGGCCGGCGAGGTCACCAAGGTGCCGTCCCTCGGTGCGACGAGCGCCGCGGTCGTGGTGGCGGTCGGGCTCGGCCCGGCGAAGGGCGGGCGCAAGCAGGACCCGGCGTACGACGCCGAGACCCTGCGCCGCGCCGCCGGGGCCGCCACCCGCAGCCTGGCCGGCACCCGCCGGGTCGCTCTCGCCCTGCCGGCCGGTGACGCGGCGACCACCGCGGCGGTGGCCGAGGGAGCGCTGCTCGGCGCGTACGCCTACCACCAGTACCGCGTCGCCTCCCGGGCCGACCACCAGGACCCGGTCGAGGCGCTCACCGTGGTCACCGACGCCGCGAAGGACAAGGCCGTCAAGGCGGCCGTGGCCCGCACGCAGGCCGTGGTCACCGCGGTCCACCTGGCCCGCGACCTGGTCAACACGCCGCCCTCGGACCTGCCGCCCGCCGAGCTCGCCGCCGCCGCCGTGGCCGCGGCGAAGGACGCCGGGCTCAAGGTGGAGGTGCTCGACGAGAAGGCCCTGAAGAAGGGCGGGTACGGCGGGATCCTCGGCGTCGGCCAGGGCTCGTCCCGGCCGCCCCGGCTGGTCAGGCTGACCTACACCCACCCCAAGGCGACCCGCTCCCTCGCCCTGGTCGGCAAGGGCATCACCTTCGACTCCGGGGGCCTGTCCCTCAAGCCGGCCCAGTCGATGGAGTGGATGAAGTCCGACATGGGCGGCGCCGCCGCGGTGATCGCCGCGATGACCGCGATCGGTCGACTGAAGCCGCAGGTCAACGTCACCGGCTGGGCGCCGCTGGCGGAGAACATGCCGTCGGGCACGGCCCAGCGACCCTCCGACGTGCTGCGCATCTACGGCGGCAAGACCGTCGAGGTCCTCAACACCGACGCGGAGGGCCGGCTGGTGCTGGCCGACGCCATCGTGCGGGCCAGCGAGGACAAGCCGGACCTGATCGTCGACATCGCCACGCTCACCGGCGCCCAGCTGGTGGCGCTCGGCAGCCGGACCGGCGCGATCATGGCCAACGAGGACGACGTCCGCGAGCGCGTCTTCGACGCCGCCGAGCGGTCCGGCGAGCAGATGTGGCCGATGCCCCTGCCGACCGAGCTGCGGGCGTCGATGGACTCCGAGGTCGCCGACATCGCCAACATGGGCGACCGCTACGGCGGCATGCTCGTGGCCGGGCTCTTCCTCAAGGAGTTCGTCGGCGAGGGGCTGCGCTGGGCGCACCTGGACGTCGCCGGGCCGGCGTTCAACGACGGGAAGCCGCACGGCTACACGCCCAAGGGCGGCACCGGGGCCGGCGTGCGGCTGCTGGTCCAGCTCGCGGAGGACCTGGCCGCAGGTCCCGTCTGATGGGTGTTGACGGTTTCTTTACCTACAGACCGTAACGAGGCGCTGACGCTGAGCGATCATCGGGTGTCCATTCGTCTTCTTCGGAGGCCCTCGTGTCGCTCAAGCTCATCGAAACCGTGGTCCGGCGCGTGCGCGTCGCGTCGCTCGTCACCGCAGTCGCGGTCATCGGTGCGGGAGGTGCCGCCGCGGTCACGGTGACCAACGTCGCGGACATCGGCTCGGACACGACCGTGACCGACACCGCGGAGCCGGGTGCCACCGACACGGCGACCGAGACCTCGACCGAGACCTCGACGCCGACCGAGACGTCGACCGCGACCGAGACCGAGGGCACCGACGAGAGCGGCACGGAGGAGGTCCCCGTCCCGGAGCCGACTGACACCGCCGGCACCGAGACCACCGACCCGGCGTACGACCAGGAGGCCTGCGACGCCGCCGAGAACCACGGCGCCTACGTCTCGTGGATCGCGCACCTGACGAAGGGCATGCCCGACCACGGCGTGCTGGTCTCCGAGGCCGCCCACTCGACCTGCGGCAAGGAGGACGCGACCGAGTCGCCCGAGGCCACGGACACCGAGAGCCCCGAGGCCACCGAGACCGACGCGGTCGACCAGACCGAGGACGCCGACGAGGCCGACGAGTCCGACGACTCCGCCGAGGCCGAGGGGTCGGCGACCACCCACGGCAAGTCCGACTTCGGCAAGGGGCACAAGAAGCTCCGTGGGCACAAGGCCCACAAGCGGCACTCGCGCTGACGTCAGCTAGACCTGAAGGGGCGGCCGGTCCGATCACCGGCCGCCCCTTCATGTCTGCGTCAGTCCTCGGGGTCCTCCGCCCGGCGTCGGCTCGCGGCCTGCCGGGCGTTCCAGTCCCGCATGCGCTGCGGGTAGCCCACGACGGCAGCGTCGTACGACGGGATCCCGAGGCGGTTCGCCAGCTCGTGCGCCGCCCGCGCGTCGCGCACCCGCCGCCGGGTCCACTCCCCCGTGTTCGCCACGAGGACGACCGTGGTGGTCGAGACCGCCGTCGGCGGCTCCACGAACGCCTCGACGCCGGCGCGGGTGTGCGCGAACTGCTTCAGATGGGTGACGTCGGCCGAGTCGGCCTGACGGAGCTGGCCATGGCGGGACCTGCGGCGGAACAGCGCCACTCCGATCATCCTCCCGGCTCGCGGTGCCCGGTCAGCGCCGGGCTGCACCGCCGGCGACACCGGTTTACCGGACCAACGCTAGGGGACCGTTCAGCGGTTCCGATCATCCGTCGCACCCGATTGCCCAGATCACCCCACACGGTGAAAGGATGAGGGGCCCCGGACCAACGAAGACCGCAAGGAGCGCACCGTGCCGGAAAGCGCCGACGCCGTGTTCGACGTCGTCATCCTCGGAGGAGGCAGCGGCGGCTACGCGTGTGCCCTGCGGGCCGCGCAGCTCGGCCTGAACGTCGCCCTCATCGAGAAGGGCAAGCTCGGCGGCACCTGCCTGCACCAGGGCTGCATCCCGACCAAGGCCCTCCTGCACGCCGCCGAGGTCGCCGACTCGTCCCGCGAGAGCGAGCAGTTCGGTGTCCGGTCGACCTTCGAGGGCATCGACATGCCGGCGGTCAACAAGTACAAGGACGGTGTCGTCGCCAAGCTCTACAAGGGCCTGCAGGGCCTCGTGAAGAGCCGCAAGATCACGTACGTCGAGGGCATGGGCCGGCTGGTGAGCCCGACCGCGGTCGAGGCCGACGGTCGGCGCTACGAGGGCCGCCACGTGGTGCTGGCGACCGGCTCGGTGCCGAAGAGCCTCCCCGGCCTCGACATCGACGGCGACCTCGTCATCAGCAGCGACCATGCCCTGCGGCTGCAGTCGGTGCCGTCCCGGGTCGTCGTGCTGGGCGGCGGGGTGATCGGCTGCGAGTTCGCGAGCGTGTGGCGCTCGTTCGGCGCCGAGGTCACCATCGTCGAGGCGCTCCCCCACCTGGTGCCGCTGGAGGACGAGCAGTCGTCGAAGGCGCTCGAGCGCGCCTTCCGCAAGCGCGGCATCGGCTTCGAGCTGGGTGCCCGCTTCTCCGGCGTGGAGCGGCTGGAGCAGGGCGTCCGCGTCTCGCTCGAGGGCGGCAAGCAGCTCGAGGCCGACCTGCTTCTCGTCGCCGTCGGCCGGGGCCCGGTCTCCCAGGAGCTCGGCTACGAGCAGGTCGGTGTCGAGATGGAACGCGGGTTCGTCAAGGTGGACGAGAGCTGCCGGACCAGCGTCGCCACGATCTCGGCCGTCGGGGACCTCATCCCGACCCTCCAGCTGGCCCATGTCGGCTTCGCCGAGGGCATCATGGTCGCCGAGCGCCTCGCCGGTCTCGACCCCGCCCCCATCGACTACGACGGCGTGCCCCGCGTCACCTACTCCGAGCCGGAGGTCGCCTCGGTCGGCATCACCGAGGCGAAGGCGCGGGAGAAGTACGGCAAGGACGGGGTGGAGACGGTCACCTACGACCTGGCCGGCAACGGCAAGAGCCAGATCCTGAAGACGGCCGGGTTCGTCAAGCTCGTCCGGGCCAAGGACGGCCCGGTCGTCGGCATTCACGTCGTCGGCAGCCGGGCCGGCGAGCTCATCGGCGAGGCCCAGCTGATCTACAACTGGGAGGCGTTCCCCGACGAGGTCGCCCAGCTCGTCCACGCACACCCCACCCAGACCGAAGCGGTCGGCGAGGCCCACCTCGCGCTGGCCGGCAAGCCCCTGCACGCTCACGGCTGAGTCCGCTCCACCGCGACGCTGCCCCGCCTGACGAGAAGGAGATCGAGAGCCAATGTCGACCTCGGTAACCATGCCGGCGCTCGGCGAGAGCGTGTCCGAGGGCACCGTCACCCGGTGGCTCAAGCAGGAGGGCGAGCAGGTCGCGGCCGACGAGCCGCTGCTCGAGGTCTCCACCGACAAGGTCGACACCGAGATCCCCTCCCCGGCCTCCGGCGTCCTCCAGCGGATCATCGTCGGCGAGGACGAGACCGTCGCCGTCGGCGCGGAGCTTGCGGTCATCGGTGACGGCCAGGGCGGCGCCGAGGGCGGCGGCGCCCCGCAGCAGGCGGAGGGTGGCGAGGAGCAGGCCCAGCCGGAGGCGGCACCGGAGGCGGCGCCGCAGGCTCAGGAGCCGACCCCGGAGACGCCCGCCGAGCAGCCCGAGGCGGAGCCCGAGCCGGCCCAGGCGCAGGCCCCGGCCGGCCAGCCGCAGGCCGAGGAGGCCGGTGGCGACGGCGGCCAGGGCGGCGGCACCTCGGTCACGATGCCGGCGCTCGGCGAGAGCGTCACCGAGGGCACCGTCACCCGGTGGCTCAAGCAGGAGGGCGAGCAGGTCGCGGCCGACGAGCCGCTGCTCGAGGTCTCCACCGACAAGGTCGACACCGAGATCCCCTCCCCGGCCGCGGGTGTGCTCCAGCGGATCATCGTCGGCGAGGACGAGACCGTCGCCGTCGGCACCGAGCTGGCGGTCATCGGCGGCGCCGCGGGAGATGGCGCCGCCGCGCCGCAGCCCGCCGCACAGCAGCCGGCGCCTGCGCAGGAGGAGCAGCCCGCACCCGCGCCCGAGCCGGCCGCTGCCCCGGCCCCGCAGCCCGCGGCTGCCGCCCAGGCCACGGCCCCGGCTCCGCAGGCCGCAGCTGCCCAGGCCACGGCCCCGGCCCCGCAGGCCCCGGCGCCGCAGGCGCCCGCCGCGGCACCGGCCGAGGCCGCGGAGGGCGGTGCCTACGTCACCCCGCTGGTGCGCAAGCTCGCGACCCAGCACGGGGTCGACCTGTCCACCCTGCGCGGCACCGGTGTCGGCGGGCGCATCCGCAAGCAGGACGTGCTGGACGCCGCCAAGGCCGCCGAGGCGCCCGCCGCGGAGGCTGCTCCGGCGGCGGCCACGCCCGCCGCGACCGCGGCCGTCCCGGCGGCCGAGTCGGCGCTGCGCGGCACCACCGAGAAGATGTCCCGCCTGCGCAAGCTGATCGCCACGCGCATGGTCGAGTCGCTGCAGGTGTCGGCCCAGCTCACGACCGTGGTCGAGGTCGACGTGACCAAGATCGCGCGGCTGCGCAACCGGGCCAAGCGGGACTTCGAGGCCCGCGAGGGCGTCAAGCTGTCGTTCCTGCCGTTCTTCGCCAAGGCCACCGTCGAGGCCCTCAAGGCCCACCCGCGGGTCAACGCGAGCATCGACGGGGACCAGGTCATCTACCACGGTGCCGAGCACCTCGGGATGGCCGTCGACACCGAGCGCGGCCTGCTGGTGCCGGTGATCAAGGACGCCGGTGACCTCAACATCGCCGGCCTGGCGCGCAAGATCGCCGACATCGCGGAGCGCACTCGCGGCAACAAGATCGGCCCGGACGAGCTGGCGGGCGGCACCTTCACGCTCACCAACACGGGCAGCCGCGGCGCGCTCTTCGACACGCCGATCATCAACCAGCCGCAGGTCGGCATCCTCGGCACCGGCGCGGTCGTCAAGCGCCCGGTCGTCGTCGACGACCCCGACCTCGGCGAGACGATCGCGATCCGGTCGATGTGCTACCTCGCGCTGTCCTACGACCACCGCATCGTCGACGGGGCCGACGCAGCCCGGTTCCTCACGACGGTGAAGCAGCGCCTCGAGGAGGGCCGCTTCGAGGCCGACCTGGGTCTCTGACCGGGGTCGGGGGCGGACGTGAAGGTCGCGATCACCGGGGCCTCCGGGCTGCTCGGGCCGCAACTGGTCCGGTCGCTGCGTGCCGACGGGCACGAGGTCGTCCGGCTCGTACGCCGGGAGGCGACCGGCCCCGATGAGGTGCGCTGGGACCCGTCGTCCGGACACGTCGACGTCGAGCGGCTGGTGGGCGTCGAGGCCGGCATCCACCTGGCCGGCGCGGGCATCGGCGACCGGCCGTGGACCCCGGCGTACCGACGTGAGGTCCTCGAGAGCCGACGGAACGGCACACGCACGTTCGCATCCGCCCTCGCCTCGCTCGACCCACGACCGAGGGTCCTGCTGTCGATGTCCGGCGTGGGCTACTACGGCAACCCCGGCGACCGGCTGGTCGACGAGTCCGACCCCTTGGGTGAGGGCTACATCGCCGAGGTCACCCGGGTCTGGGAGACAGAGACCGCACCGGCCGCGGACGCCGGCATCCGCGTCGTGACGATGCGCACCGGCATCGTGCTGTCGGCGCGGGGTGGCGCCTTCGGCCGGCGACTGCTGCCGATCTTCCGGCTGGGGCTCGGTGGCCGCCTCGGCTCGGGCCGGCAGTACTGGTCGTGGATCAGCGAGCCCGACTACGTCCGCGCCGTGCGCTTCCTGCTCGACCGCGACGACATCTCCGGGCCGGTCAACGTCTGCGCCCCCGCCGCCGTCACCAACGCGGAGCTCACGTCGACGCTGGGGCGCGTGCTGCACCGGCCGACCGTCTTCATCGTGCCCGGCTTCGCGCTGCGGCTGCCGCTCGGTGACTTCGCCAGGGACATCCTCGCCGGGCAGCGGGTGATGCCGCGCCGCCTGCTCGACGCGGGCTTCACGTTCGA
>DASVBJ010000007.1:0-3772 GCA_036375895.1 Actinomycetes bacterium
GGCCGGGGGGTACGTGGCGCCCCGGAAGTTGACGCGGAGCGTGTAGACCGACGTGGTCGCGGTGATGAACACGTCGTTGCGCTTCGGGCCGCCGAAGGCGAGGTTCGAGACGATCTCCGGGACCAGCAGCTTGCCCAGCAACGTGCCGTCGGGGTCGAAGCAGTGGAGGCCGTCGTGTGCCGCCGCCCACACGCGGCCGTGCTCGTCCAGCCTGATCCCGTCGAACGTGCCGGCGTCGCAGGTGGCGAACACGTTGCCACCGGACAACGCTCCGTCGACGCCGACGTCGAAGACGCGGATGTGCTTGACGCGGCTGTCCACGACGTACAGCCGTTGCTCGTCCAGCGTGAACGCCAGGCCGTTCGGGCGGACGAAGTCGTCCGCGACCACCGCCACGTCCCCGCCGTCCGGGTTGACCCGGTAGACGTGGCAGGCGCCGATCTCGCTGGTGGCGCTGTGGCCCTCGTAGTCGCTGTCGATGCCGTAGCTGGGGTCGGTGAACCAGACGGACCCGTCGGAGTGCTCCACGACGTCGTTGGGACTGTTGAGGCGCTTGCCCTGCCAACGGTCGGCCAGCACGGTGGTGGACCCGTCGTGCTCCGTGCGTGTGACGCGCCGGTGACCCTGCTCGCAGCTGACGACCCGGCCCTGCCGGTCGAGGGTGCGCCCGTTCGCGTATCCGGCGGGCGAGGCGAACACACCCACCGTCCCGGTGGTCTCGTCGAAGCGCAGCACCCGGTCGTTCGGGATGTCGCTGAACAGGAGGTACCGGCCGGCCGGGACGTAGACCGGCCCCTCGGTCCAGCGAGACCCGGTGTGGAGGCGGACGAGCAGGTCGTCACCGCCGACCGACCGAAACCGCTCGTCCAGCACCTCGAAGCGAGCCTTAGTCAGTTCCGTCATCTGCGCCATCTTTCGAACCCCGTTCGGAGCCAAACAATGTGCATAGCGTCCCGTATGGCCAGAACTGATCAAGGCATTTCTGGCCGAGGCCCGGCGACCGAGCCTCGACGCCACCGACCGGGCGTTGCTGCGCCGGCTGCAGGAGGACGCCACCACGCCGTACGTGAGGCTGGGTGAGGCTGCGGGCCTGTCCGCCGGCTCGGCCCACGAGCGCGTCCGCAAGCTGCGCGAACGCGGCGTCATCCGGCGCAGCACGGTCGACGTCGACCCGGCCGCTGTGGACCGCGGCGTGCTGGCCTTCGTGCTGCTGGAGTCGGGCGCGTGGATGGGCGATGCCCGGACGGGTGAGGCGCTCGCCGCCGTCCCCGAGGTCCAGGAGGCGCACATCGTGGCCGGGTCCGCGTCGCTGCTGGTGAAGGTCCGCACCGGCAGCACGCAGGCCCTGCAGGCGGTGCTGCGTCGCCTGTTCGACATCGAGGGTGTCACCGGCACCGAGACGGTCGTCGTGCTCGAGACGTTCTTCGAGCGCCCGGTGGACGTCGGCGAGGGCGACTAGGTCGGCCGCGCCCGGCGCGGCAATCCCATGATCGGATGCGTTTCGGGTCACCAGGCGACCCGAAACGCATCCGATCTTGCGCAAAGCGGCGGGGTGAGGTGACTCCGACGCCAGCTAGCTGACGGCCCAGCGTGGATCGCCGACGTCTGCCTGCTCGTCGAGCCTGCCGCGGCATGATCGGGTCCGTGCACTCCGACGAAGAGATGGAAGTCCTCGCCGCTGCGGGGAGACGGGCAGAGGCGCTGGCCGAGCGCGACGCCGACACCCTCCGTGCCCTGCTTCACCCGGCGCTGAGCTGGACGACGTTCATGGGCGAGGTCCTCGACCGGGAGGGGTACATCGCCGGCAACACGGCGGGCGACCTGGTGTGGCGTGGCCAGCGGCTGGCCGACGTGGACGTCACGGTGGTCGGCACCACGGCGGTGCTGACCGCGGTCGCCACCGATCACGTGCGGCGGGACGGACACGACCAGGTGTTCCGGCTCCGGCTGACCCAGACGTGGGTCCGCGGCCCCGACGGCTGGCAGTGCCTTGCCGGCCATGCCGGTCCGGAGGTGCCGCCGGAGCGACCTAGGTCGGCCGCGCCCGGCGCGGCAAACCCATGATCGGAGGCGTTTCGGGCCACCAGGCGACCCGAAACGCCTCCGATCTTGCGCAAGGCGGCGGGGGGAGGTGACTCCCTCCCCCGACGCCGAGTGGCTACTTCACGCCGAGCAGCTGCTCGACCGGGTTGATCGCGAAGTAGAGGACGAACAGGGCCGACACGACCCAGAGCAGCGGGTGCACCTGGGCCGCCTTGCCCCGCGCCGCCTTGATGACCGCGTAGGACACGAAGCCCGCACCGATCCCGACGGTGATCGAGTAGGTGAAGGGCATCAACGCGATCGTCAGGAAGGCCGGGATGGCGACCTCGAGGTCGTCCCAGTCGATGTTCTTGACCTGCACCATCATCAGGAAGCCCACCACCACGAGCGCCGGCGTCGCCGCCTCGTACGGGATGATCGACACGACGGGCGCGAACAGCGTCGCGAGCAGGAACAACACCCCGGTGACAACGCTGGCGAGGCCGGTGCGGGCACCCTCGCCGACCCCGGCGGCCGACTCGATGTACGACGTGTTGCTCGACACTCCCGCGGCGCCACCTGCGGCCGCCGCGACGGAGTCGACGACGAGGATCCTCTGCGCGCTCGGCGGCGTGCCGGTCTCGTCCAGGAGCCCTGCCTCCGCGCCGATGGCGGTCATCGTGCCCATGGTGTCGAAGAAGTCGGCCAGCATCAGCGTGAACACCAGCAGGGCGGCGGCGACCAGGCCGACCCGGTCCCACGAGCCGAGCAGGCTGAAGTGCCCGAGCAGCCCGAAGTCGGGGGTGTCGGCCCAGGTGTCGGGCAGCTTGGGCACGTTGAGGCCCCAGCCGTGCGGGTTGACCTTGCCGGGCGCGATGAACGACGGGCCGATGTCGGCGATCTTCTCGATGATGACGGCGAGCACCGTCGAGCCGAGGATGCCGATGAGGATCGCGCCCTTCACCTGCTTGACCAGCATCACGATGATCGCGAGCAGGCCGAGCACGAACACCAGCGTCGGCCAGCCCGCCAGCTCACCGTTGATGCCGAAGCCGACCGGCACCGGCGTGTTGGCGGCATCCGGGTTGCGCCGCACGATGCCCGCGTCGACCAGCCCGATGAACGCGATGAACAGGCCGATGCCGACGCTGATCGCGGTCTTCAGCGCGCTCGGCACGGCCCGGAACACCGCGACCCGGAACCCGGTGAGGACGAGCGCCAGGATGATGAGGCCCTCGATGACGACCAGGCCCATCGCGTCCGCCCAGCTCATCTGCGAGGCGACCGAGTAGGCCACGAACGCGTTGAGCCCCAGGCCGGTCGCCAGCGCGAGCGGGTAGTTGGCCACGATCCCCATCAGGATCGTCATCACGCCCGCCACCAGCGCCGTCGCTGCTGCGATGAGGGCGAAGTTGGGAGCCGAGCCACCGCCGAGGAACTTGCCGTCGGCGTCCTGTGCCGGCCCGAGGATGAGCGGGTTGAGCACCACGATGTAGGCCATCGTGAAGAAGGTCACGAGACCGCCGCGTACCTCGCGGCCGACGGACGACCCGCGCTCGGAGACCCGGAAGTAACGGTCGAGACCGCTCGACGGCCGGCGGGGCGTGCCCCGCTCGGCGGCCAGCGTCGTGGAGGTGGAGCCGGACATGGACCCTCACAAGGTGACAACTGGACAACAGGCACGTGCCGGACGACCCGCGCATAGTGGCACGGAGCCGTCCGGCAGCAGGGTGCCAGACGTAGCCTGGTG
>DASVBJ010000243.1:0-3770 GCA_036375895.1 Actinomycetes bacterium
CGGGGTCGACGGCCGCGAGCCGGGCGTGCAGGGCCGCCGGCCCGAGCTGTACGAGCTCGGCCTCGAGCCGCCGCCGGATCTCGTCGTCCGTGCCAGGGAAGTCCATCTCGTCGAGGGCCGCCCGCACGTACAGCCCGGACCCGCCGACGAGCACGGGCACAACCCCTCGTACGGCGAGCCCGGCGAAGCACTCCCGCGCCATCCGCTGGTAGGCGGCGACGCTGGCCGGCTCCTTCACGTCCCAGACGTCGAGCAGGTGGTGAGGGATGCCGCGGCGCTCGGCCTCCGACAGCTTGGCGGTCCCCACGTCCATGCCGCGGTAGAGCTGCATCGAGTCAGCGTTGACGATCTCCCCACCCAGCCGCAGCGCGAGGTCGACGGCCACGTCGCTCTTGCCCGCGGCGGTCGCCCCGACGACGGCGACCACGGGCAGGGGTTCGGGCGCTGTCACGGCAGGCAAGTCTTCACTACGGTGGGGCGATGGGCATCTTCGACAAGCTGCGCAAGCAGGCCGAGAAAGCTGTCGACGAGCACGGCGACAAGATCGCCCAGGGCATCGACAAGGCCGCGGACCTGGCCGACACGAAGACCGGCGGGAAGTACTCCGACAAGGTCGACAAGGGCGCCGACGCGGCCAAGGACGCGCTGGACAAGCTGGACGGCAGCGACGACGACATCCCGCCCGGCGCTGCGAAGGCCTGACCCTCACGGGAGACTGGCGGTCTCCGCGGGCGTCCACGCGGCCACGAAGTAGGCCACACCGTAGGGCGCGTCGTCGAACGTCACCTCTCCGCGCCACTGCCCGGACCGCGCGGCCGCGGCACCGGCCAGGACCTGCCACGACGACCGTCCCGCGACGAGCAGGTCATCGGCGAGCGCAGCGTCGAGCGACAGCAGCGCCGCCGGGTCGCCCGCACGCAGGGCGGCGGCGACCGACGCGTCGAAGGGCGCGGCCCGGGCGTCGAGGTAGCCGGGTCCCTTGAGGCTGCGCCGGGCACTGCCGTCGCCCATCGCGAGCATCGCGACCCGCTCGGCCCGGTCGGCCAGGGCGGCGCCGATCTGCGCGCAGCGGTCGGCCCCGGCGTCGCCGCTCACCCCGAAGCAGAGCGCGGTCGCCGCACCGCGACAGCGGGAGACGAGCCAGCGGCCGAGGGTGAGCGACAGGGGCAGCGTGGGCTCTCCAGCACCCTGGCCCACCCGGATGTCGACGCCGTAGCCGGCCAGACTCCCCCACGCGTCCGGGGGGAACGGCCCGACCGAGGGCGACTCGCCCACGACGACCAGCAGGTCCGGATCGGTCGCGAGCAGGCCCGCAACGACGTCGTCGCACGCGGCGCGCAGGCCGTCGAGCTCCGCCGCCGCGCCGGCGGCCAGGTCGGGCACGAGCAGCGGCGGATGCGGGCAGACGGCGGCGGCGACGAGCATGTGCGAAACCTAGCGACCGCTTAGCACCGGCTTAGCGCTCACCTCCCCAGAGTGTTGGCGTCCCCACCGTGCGACCGACCACGGGCCTCACTCCCGGAGGAACACCATGAGATCTCTCCTGCACCTGCCGCTGCACCGAGTCGCCCGGCTCGGCCTCGTCGCGAAGGTCATGCTGGGCACGGCCGTCGCCCTCACCGGCGCCGGAGCCGCCGTGGCCACGGCCGACGCCGGCGGTGACGACCCCGCGCTGGTCGTGCCGGCCAGCTCCGACGACGGCACCGCGGACCAGGGCGGCGCGAACGCCGACGACCGGTTCAGCGACGACCAGCGCGACGACGCCTCGTCCGACGACGACGGCACGCCGGACCAGGGCAGTGGTGACGACGAGGCGGACGATAACGGGGACGACACCGACACCGACTCAGCCGACGACGACGGCACCCCGGACCAGGGCAGCGGTCACGACGGCCCCGACGACGACAGCGGTGACGACCACAGCGGCCACGACGACAGCGGCCACGACAGCTCAGGGGACGACGGCCCCGACGACAGCGGCCACGACGGCTCCGACGACTGAGCCGTCCACGCTCGGGGGCGCGGTCGACCCGGATCGCTCGCGCCCCCGACGCGTCAGCTGAGCATCCGCAGGATCTCGGCGGTGGCGAGGGTGGCCCCGCTGTCCGCGACCGGCCGCCACTCGGCCCGTACGACCTCGAGACCGTCCACGGTCACCTCCGGGCGGTGCTCCACCCGCACCTCGAACACCAGGTCGACCCGCTTGCGATGCGGGACGACCAGGGTCAGGGTCGGCTGCTCGCCGAGGCGCACCACCAGGTCGAGCTCCTCGGCCAGCTCGCGGGCCAGGCCCGCCGCGGGGAGCTCCCCGCGGCGCAGCAGCCCCCCGGGCAAGGACCAGCCGTCCTCGACGTCGTGCCGCTGACGGACCAGCAGCACGTGGTCGCGGTGACGCAGCACGCACACCGCACCGAGCACGTAGTGCGGTGAGACGAGCCGCACCGCGGCCCGGCGGAGGAACCTCGGCGCGCGGCGGAACGCCCCGAGGGCGAGCCTGCGCGCGGACGCGGCGGTCTCGGTCATCCCGACAGTCTCCCCGAGGACCCGGACCGGGCTCCTCGCGGCCCCGCACCGGACTCCCCGAGGACCCGGCCGGAAAAGATCTCCATGCGTTAACCCGGCGTTATCCGACATCCCGCCACTCTCCGTGACTTCGGAAGCACTGTTCGCTATCAATCGGGGCCGTCCCGGTGTCGATGGTCCACGGGGACTCGAGCGAGGACGTGAGATGAGCGGCGATGACGTCGACCTGTTGGTCGGTGCGGCCCGGGCCGGGGGCGGCTGGGCCTTCGGCCGGCTGTGGGAGAGGTACTCCCCCGTCGTCCACGGCTACCTGCGCGCCCGGGGCGTGCGCGATCCCGAGGACGTGACGAGCGAGGTCTTCCTGGCCGCGTTCCGCCGGGTCGGCGACTTCGAGGGCGACGGTCGGGCGTTTCGCGCGTGGCTGTTCACCATCGCCCACCACATGGCGGTCGACGCCGTACGCCGGGGCCCGCAGCGCCACGAGTCGCCGGTGGACGTGGTCGAGGACGGCCGCACCTCCCCCAGCGCGGAGGAGGGCGCACTCGCCGCGCTCGGTAGCGCGGACGTCGACCGGCTGCTCGCCACGCTTACCCCGGACCAGCGGGACGTACTGCTGCTGCGGGTCGTCGGTGACCTGAGTCTCGAGGAGACCGCGTCGGCGGTGGGCAAGCCGGTCGGCGCCGTGAAGCAGCTCCAGCACAGGGCGCTCGCAACGCTGCGCCGAAGAATTTCCGAGCAGGCCATAACCCCAGGGGCCACGACGGCGATTGCGGGGACACGATGAGCACCCACGACGACGACCTTCTCGCCGCGCTGCGCCGCGCAGCCGACCCGGTGGACCGCCACCTGGCCGACGCGCTGGCCGGCCTGGTGCGGGAGAGCCGCCAGGCGGTGCCGCCGGCCAACGAGGCGCTGGCGGCCTTCCTCGCGGAGTCGGTGTCCCCTGCCGCTCATCGTGCCCAGAGCGACCTGCCGGACGTGGCGGGGAGCGAGTCGCTTGGGCCGGCTCCGGTGAGCGGCCCCCCGAACAGGAGACACCGCATGAAGTCGAGCCTGCTGGTTCCCATCGAGAAGGTCGCCAAGCTCGGGCTGGTCGCGAAGGTGATGCTGGCCGGCACGGTCGCGTTCGCCAGCGCCGGCACGGTCGCCGCCACCACGGCACTGACCGACAACGGCGGGACGGCCACGATCGTCACGCCCGCCAGCGACAGCACCACCGAGCCGGCCGACGACGCCGTCGAGGACCA
>DASVBJ010000165.1:0-4712 GCA_036375895.1 Actinomycetes bacterium
GACCAGGGTCTCATCGACATGGACGAGGCGCTGGCCCGGGTCAACGGCGACCAGCTGGCCCAGCTCATGTTCCCGCGCTTCGACGACTCGGCCGCCAAGGAGCAGATCGCCACGGGCATGAACGCCTCGCCCGGCGCGGCCGTCGGCAAAGCGGTCTTCGACTCGCGCCGGGCCGCGGAGCTCGCAGCGCAGGGGGAGCGGGTCATCCTGGTCCGCCGCGAGACCAACCCCGACGACCTCGGCGGCATGATCGCCGCGCAGGGCATCCTCACCAGTCGCGGCGGCAAGACCAGCCACGCGGCCGTGGTCGCGCGCGGCATGGGCAAGACCTGTGTCTGCGGCGCCGAGGAGCTCGACGTCGACATCAAGGCTCGCACGTTCACGGCGCGCGGCGGGGCGGTCGTCAACGAGGGTGACGTCATCTCCATCGACGGCACCAGCGGCAGGGTCTACCTCGGCGAGGTGCCGGTGATGGCCTCGGAGATCGTGCGCTACTTCGAGGGCGAGATCGACCCGGAGGCCGACGACACCGACGACCTCGTCAAGGCGGTGCACCGGGTCATGCTCCACGCCGACGCGGCGCGCCGGCTCGGCGTACGGGCCAACTCGGACACGCCCGAGGACTCCGAGCGGGCGCGGCGGTTCGGGGCCGAGGGCATCGGTCTCTGCCGGACCGAGCACATGTTCCTGGGTGACCGTCGCCAGCACGTCGAGCGGCTGATCCTCGCGGAGACCGACGAGGAGCAGGACGCCGCGCTGCAGGCGCTGCTGCCGCTGCAGCGCGAGGACTTCGTCGGCATCCTCACCGCGATGGACGGCCTGCCGGTCACCATCCGGCTGATCGACCCGCCCCTGCACGAGTTCCTGCCCGACCTGACCGAGCTGTCGGTCAAGGTGGCCGTGGCCGAGGCCAAGGGCGAGACCGTGGACGAGCACGACCGCACCCTGCTCGACGCGGTCCACCGGATGCACGAGCAGAACCCCATGCTCGGCCTGCGCGGCGTGCGGCTCGGTCTCGTGATCCCCGGCCTGTTCGCCCTGCAGGTGCGCGCGATCGCCGAGGCCGCCGCCCAGTGCAGGCGCGACGGGAAGGACCCGCGGGCGGAGATCATGGTGCCGCTGGTCGGCGCGGTGCAGGAGCTCGAGGTCGTCCGTGAGGAGGCAGAGCGCATCCTCGCGGAGGTCGCCCAGGAGACGGGCCAGGACATCCCGGCCGTGATCGGCACGATGATCGAGGTGCCCCGGGCCGCCATGACGGCGGGCCAGATCGCCGAGGCCGCGCAGTTCTTCTCCTTCGGCACCAACGACCTCACCCAGATGGGCTGGGGCTTCTCCCGCGACGACGTGGAGGCGGCCTTCTTCTCGCGCTACCTCGACCTCGGCATCTTCGGGGTCTCGCCGTTCGAGTCCCTCGACCGCGAGGGCATCGGCCGGATGGTCCAGATCGCCACCGAGGAGGGGCGGGCGACCCGTCCGGACCTCAAGGTCGGCGTCTGCGGCGAGCACGGCGGCGATCCCGAGTCGGTCCACTTCTTCCACGGGGTCGGCCTCGACTACGTCTCGTGCTCACCCTTCCGGGTGCCGGTGGCGCGGCTCGAGGCCGGGCGCGCGGCGGTCGCCGGGGTCGGCAGCGACAGTCGTTGATCGTCTTCCGGCTGGCCGCCAGGCTCGTGGCGGCCGTGGTGCTTCTCGTCCTGGCCGTCCTCCTGTTCTCGGCCGGCCGGGTGTGGTGGGTCGCGCGCCAGGACGACCGACGGGGCTCCGACGTCATCGTCGTGCTCGGTGCCGCCCAGTTCGACGGACGCCCGTCGTCCGTCTTCACCGCCCGGCTGGACCACGCCAAGGACCTGCTGGACGAGGGGGTCGCACCGCGCATCCTCACTGTCGGCGGCAACCGGGAGGGCGACCGCTACACCGAGGCGGCGGCCGGCAAGGCCTGGCTGAAGGGTCACGGCGTCGACGCGAGGAAGGTCGTCGCCGTGGAGACCGGGGACGACACGCTGAGCAGCGTGCGGGCGGTGTCCGCGCGGATGCGTGAGTCGGGCTGGTCCACGGCCGTCATCGTCACCGACCCGTGGCACTCGCTGCGCACGCGGTCGATGGCACGTGCCGAAGGCGTCGACGCGGTGACCTCGCCGACCCGGCAGGGCCCCGCCGTACGGACCCGCGGGGTCGAGCTGCGCTACGTCGTCCGCGAGACCTTCGGCTACCTCTTCTACAAGGCGTTCCACCGCAGCTCGGACTTCGGCTCGAACGCGGTATGAGCCGGGTCGACGCCTACGACCCGCACGCGCGTGAGCGCTGGGTGGAGGAGCCGGCCAAGCGCGCCGGCCGCAGCGCCTTCCAGCGCGACCGGGCGCGGGTGCTGCACAGCGCGGCGCTGCGCCGGCTGGCCGCCAAGACGCAGGTGGTCGTCCCGTGGGAGAGCGACTTCCCCCGGACCCGGCTCACCCACTCGCTGGAGTGCGCACAGGTCGGCCGGGAGCTCGGGCAGGCGCTGGGCTGCGACCCCGACCTCGTCGACGCGGCCTGCCTCGCCCATGACCTCGGGCACCCGCCGTTCGGCCACACCGGCGAGGCGGCGCTCGACGAGGTCGCGGGCGGCTGCGGCGGCTTCGAGGGAAACGCGCAGAGCCTGCGCATCCTCACCCGGCTGGAGGCGAAGACCTTCACCCAGGACGGCCGCAGTGCCGGGCTCAACCTCACCCGCGCCACCCTCGACGCGGCATGCAAGTACCCGTGGACCCGCGGGCCCGACCAGGCCAAGTTCGGCGTCTACGACGAGGAGCTGCCGGTGTTCCGCTGGCTGCGCGACGGCGCGCCCGAGGGGCGCCGGTGCCTCGAGGCCGAGGTGATGGACTGGTCCGACGACGTCGCCTACTCCGTGCACGACCTCGAGGACGCGCTGTACGCCGGGCACCTGCACGTGGAGCACCTCACCGACCGGACGGAGCGGTCCGGCCTGGTCGAGCTGGCGGCGGCCCGCTGCGCCGACGCCTCACCGGACGAGCTGGGGGAGGCACTGGACCGCCTGCTGGGCCTGCCCTACTGGCCGCGGTCCTACGACGGCTCGCGCCAGGCGCTGGCGGCGCTCAAGAACGCCACCAGCCAGCTGATCGGCCGGTTCTGCCAGGCCGCCGAGCAGGCGACCCGCGACGCATTCGGGGCCGGACCACTCTCGCGCTACGCGGCCGTCCTGGTCGTGCCCCGCGAGGTGCGCCTGGAGTGCGAGGTGCTGAAGGCGGTCGCCGCGCGCTACGTGATGGACAGCAGTGCCGCCACCGAGCGGTACAGCGCGCAGCGCACGCTGGTGCACGAGCTGGTGGCGGCCCTGGTCGCCGCCGGCCCGGCCGAGCTCGACCCGACGCTGCGCGCGGACTACGAGCGGGCGGAGACCGACGCGGGTCGCCTGCGGGTCGTGCTCGACCACGTGGCCTCGCTGACCGACACCTCGGCTGTGGCGACGCACCGGCGGCTAGGGGCAGGATGACGGGATGGCTGACCACCCGACGTACGTGATCGTGGGCGCGAGCCTGGCCGGCGCGAAGGCCGCGGAGGGGCTCCGGGAGGGTGGATTCGAGGGACGGGTCGTGCTCGTCGGCGACGAGCGGGACCGGCCGTACGAGCGTCCGCCGCTGTCGAAGGGGCTGCTCACCGGGAAGCAGGGCAGGGACAAGACCTACGTCCACGAGGAGGGCTGGTACGCCGACCACGACGTCGAGCTGGTGCTCGGCGCCACGGTGACCGGGCTGCACCGCAAGGACCGGCAGGTCGAGCTGGCCGGCGGGGAGCGGATCGACTACCAGCGGGTGCTGCTCGCCACCGGCTCGTCGCCGCGCCGGCTCGAGGTGGCGGGGGCGGACCTCGAGGGACTGCGTTACCTGCGCCGGGTCGCGGAGGCCGAGTCGCTGCGGGAGGCGCTGGTCGGCGGTGGCCCGGTCGCCGTCGTGGGCGGCGGCTGGATCGGCCTGGAGGTCGCGTCGGCGGCGCGCTACCACGGTGCGCCCGTCACCGTGATCGAGCCGCAGCCGACCCCGCTGTACGCCGTGCTCGGCCGCGAGGTCGGCGAGATCTTCGCGCGCCTGCACCGGTCCAACGGCGTCGACGTGCGCACCGACACCGGGGTGACCGGGTTCGTCGGGGAGGCCGGCCGGGTCTCCGGCGTCGTCACGTCCACAGGTGACGTGGTCGAGGCCGAGACCGTCGTCGTCGGGGTGGGCATCGTGCCGAACGTCCGGCTGGCCGAGGCCGCCGGGCTCGAGGTGGACAACGGCGTCCTGGTCGACGAGCTGCTACGTACCTCTGACCCCGACGTCTTCGCGGCGGGCGACGTCGCCAATGCGCTGAACCCGTTGCTGGGCGCCCGCCTGCGGGTGGAGCACTGGGCCAACGCCGCCAACCAGGGCAAGGCGGCGGGGCTGTCGATGGCGGACGCCGGCGAGCCCTACGCCAAGCTGCCGTACTTCTTCACCGACCAGCACTCGCTGTCGATGGAGTACCACGGCTGGGTCGGGCCCGACGGCTACGACGAGGTGGTCCTGCGCGGCGACCCCGAGTCGGGGGAGTGGCTGGCGTTCTGGCTGCTGGGCGGCCGGGTGCTGGCGGGCATGAACGTCAACGTCTGGGACCAGTCCGACGGCATCAAGCGGCTGGCGCGCGAGCGCGCGACGGTCGACCGTGACCGCCTCGCCGACCCCGCCGTACCCCTCGAC
>DASVBJ010000107.1:0-5949 GCA_036375895.1 Actinomycetes bacterium
CGAACGATCCAGTGACGATCTCGCCTGCCGGCTGGTACGTACCCATGACCACTCCGGTGGTGGACACCTTGCTGTCGACGAGTGTCAGGGCGGAGGGCACGGTGCCGTCGGCGAACAGGCGCTTGCCGGACCCGATGACGACCGGGAAGACCCACAGGCGGAACTCGTCGACCAGGTTGTGGCGCAGCAGCGTCTGGATCAGGTCCCCGCTGCCGTGCACCTGGAGCTCCGGCCCGTCGTGCGTCTTCAGCGCCGCAAGGCCGTCTGCCGCGTCTCCCTCGATCAGGACCGAGTTGCTCCACTCCAGGGCGGGACGACTCCGTGAGGCGACGTACTTCGTGGCGTCGTTGAACACCTTCGCGCCGGCCTCTTCGGGGGCATTCGGCCAGTACGCGGCCATGATGTCGTAGGTCTTGCGTCCGAGAACCATGGCGAACGGCGTGCTCGTCGCCGCGCCCATGACCTGGCCCATCAGCTCGTCCCAGTAGGTCACCGACCAGCCGCCGTGCGCGAAGCCGCCGCTGTCGTCCTCACCGGGGCCGCCCGGGGCCTGCATGACCCCGTCGAGAGTCAAGAAGGTGCTCACGATCAGCTTTCTCATCTCTCGTGTCCTTTCGATCGGACCGCCGCGTGATAACCGACTGCCGGATGAGACGCTCCAGCCAAGCAGAACTCATCGCGAACGGCAGTCACAACCGGCCTCGCAGTCCGTGATCAACGACCGACGAGCGGAGGGACCGTGGAAGCCTGGCCGTCCGGGGCACCGAGCCTGGGAGACGCCGCGACGCTGAGTCGGGTCGTGACGCGGGAGGACATCGAGCTGTTCACGCGGATCAGCGGTGACCGCAACCCGTTGCACTACGACGAGCAGCGCGCGACCGGCAGCGTGTTCGGCGGGATCATCGTGCAGGGCGGCGTGACCAGCGCGATCCTCAACGCCGTCGTCGCCGAGAAGCTGCCGGGCCCCGGGAGCGTCTTCCTCGGTGTCGAGTGGCGCTTCCTCGCCCCCGTGCGGCCGGGCGACGAGATCACCGGCCGGGTCGAGGTCCTGGAGGTTCGCCATGACAAGCCGATCACTCGGCTCGCGACGAGCGTCACCCGGCAGGACGGCACGGTCGTGCTAGACGGTACGGCGACGTGCTGGACCGCCGACCTCGGCCCCTAGGTCACCGTCACGAGCTACTTCGGCCGGGAGATGGTGGCGTGCAGCTCCCACGGCTTCCCGTCACCGTTGCCGGTGCCCTCCAGCACGGGCAGCTTCACGTCGAGCAGGACCTCGGTGGAGGGCGTAGGTGCGGACCGGGCCGACCGCTCGTCGTACATCCGCAGCGCGGTCGACGCCGCGAGCTCGCCGAGCGCCCGGTAGGCCTCGAACTCGCGGTCACCGTACAGCTGCTGCGCCGTGGAGTCGTGCGGGAAGGCAGGGTGCCCCTTGGCCCAGGCCAGGACGTCCCAGGAGGCGACCTCCGGCAGGGCCAGCTTGCACAGCCACAGGTCGGCCCGCACACCGTTGGGGTACGTGCAGGTGCCCTGTACGACGAGGGTCGGCGCGCCCGTCCCGCCGGCACGCGGGCGCATCTTGGTCGGGTCGAGGTCGATCTCGACGCCGAGGTCGGCCCGGGCGGTCTGGACCGCGAGGCCGAACGCCGACCAGCTGTCCGGTGCGTCACCGCTCGCGTCGAGGACGACGATCTCGGTCGCGCCGCGCCGCAGGGCCTCGACCAGTCCGAGGTTCTCGTAGTGGCCGCCGTCGGTGACGTAGACCCAGCGGCGGGTCAGGCTGGTGCGGCCCGCCATCTCCCGCAGCAGCGCGAGCGGCCCGGGCTGGCGGGCCTGCCACTTCATCAGCGGCCAGATGCCCCCGCCCGGGTGCACCGGGGTGTCCTGCAGGGGGTTCGGCAGCCACAGGCCGAGCCGGACGTTGGCCAGGCCCAGCAGGATGCGGATCGGGGCCCGGGTCTGGCGCCCCATGACCGGCGACACGGCGGCGCCGCTCACCGCGACGGCGCCGGGCACGGTGACCAGACGCCGGCCGGCCCGCCGCGCGTAGTCGGCGGTCGACACCATCCCCTCGGGAGCGGCGTCGCCGGTCGGTGACCCCTCGACGAGCCCCGGCTCGCCACCGAACATCGTGCCGCTGGTGATGCCGGTGAACGACCGGCTGAAGGTCCAGGGCGCGCATCCCCGCCCCGATGGCACGCGCCCCGCCTCGTCGGTGTTGACCGCGGCACAGATCACCAGCGCCGGCCGGCCGGCCAGTCCCTCGAGCGGCACCGGCTCGCTGTAGGGACGGGGCTCTGCCCGGGTGCCGGTGGGGTCGCGTCGGACGGCGTACGCCGAGGCGAGCCGGGCCCGGTAGAAGGAGTGGATCGAGTTGCGGTTGACGTCGGTGACCACCTGCCACAGCACGACGATCGCGATGGCCGCGAGCGCGTAGACGGCGTCACGCCAACGGAAGCCGTAGTAGGCCGCGCTCGATGTCCACGTGAGCAGTGCCACGATCAGCAGCCCGAGCGCGATCGCCGAGCCGGCCCACGGCGCCAGCGCCCGCAGCGCTCGGCCGGCCAGCCCTGAGACGCCGCCCTTCTTGGGCTCGGTGGTGGTCGCCAGCTTGGCCGTGAACCTGCCGAGGCTGGCCTTCACCAGCCCGACGATGGCGAGCGAGGTCGCGACGAACCCGGTGGCCTGCTCCCCGAGCGGCAGTCCACCCGGGTCGACCGTGGTGCTGCTCGCGGCGCGCAGCAGGAGCGGTACGCCGAGGAACAACGCCGCCACCCATGCGGACAGCACCAGCACTCGCAGAGTCCACGCGTCGAAGAGCCGGGTGAGCGCGTCCCGCGGCGGGCGGTAGACGTCGTGCAGCCGCTCGACCGTGAACAGGAGCACCCCGAGGACCACGAGGGCGACCACCGTCACGGTGACCGTCCCGACGTGGCCCAGCTCCCACTGCTGCGGGTCCTCGCGGGACGGAGTGAGCACCCCCCACGCGTGCAGCAACCACCCGAGCAGCGTGCCAACGACGTACAGGATCGCGAGCAGCGGCACCAGGTTCAGCAGCAGACCGTAGAGGATGCTCACGATCCCGATCGCCGCGGTGCGGGGGTCCTCGACGAGGTAGCGCGTGTGTGCCCGCAGCCGCTGCTCCTCGGGTGACCCGGGCGCGTACGGCGGCAGGTCGCCGGCCAGGTCGTGGTCGAGCATCGCGAACGACGAGGCCATGTAGGAGCCGCCGGACACAGCCGTGACGAAGTCGACCTCGGAGTACCACGACGGCTTGCCGGGCTCGGGGCGACCGAGCCGCTGCAGCCCGCCGAGGGTGTACGCCGCGGCGCGGATGCCGCCACCGGAGCAGCACACGGCTCGCACCCGCTGCGCCGCCCGGGTCGGGTCGTCCCCGGCCGGGACGGGTCCGGACTCCGGCCCGGCGGGGGGTCGGCCCGGCAGCAGCTCCACGCGGGGTCGGTCCCCGGCCAGCCACCGCACCAGCCACTCGCGCAACGACTCACCCTTCATCTGCGCACCCCCAAGCCGTGCCACCGGTCCTGCGACGGCTCAGCGTGGCACCACGGAGCGTGGTCACGCCAGCACGACACGGTCACCGGGCATTACGCCTCTTGTCACTCCGGAACCGGCCCGCAACCCTCGGCCCAGGGTGTAGGAAGGGCCATCGGGGTCGCGGCAGTCCTGCGGCGCCCCGCGCCGCAGGAGGGGACCATGAGTCGTCGCGTCAGCCGCATCAGTGCCGTCACGGTCGCGTCGTTGCTGCTCGGAGGGGCCGGCCTGCTCGGGTCGCCCGCCGCGCAGGCCGCGGGGGCGGTGTCGCTCACCGGGTTCGGGACGGCCTACACGCAGGACTTCAACACCCTGGCGGCGACCGGCACCTCCTCGGCAGTCCCGACCGGCTGGGACTTCCTCGAGGCCGGGACGAACTTCAACTCGACCTACACCGCGGGCACCGGCTCGTTGAACACCGGCGACACGTACAGCTTTGGCGCGACCGGCAGCACCGAGCGGGCCTTCGGCGGCCTGCTGAGCGGCAGCCTGACGCCGACGATCGGCGCGCAGCTCACCAACAACACCGGCGGCCAGATCACGTCGCTCGACATCGCCTACACCGGCGAGCAGTGGCGGCTCGGCGCGACCGCACGCGGAGCCGACCGGCTGGACTTCCAGCTCAGCACGAACGCCACGAGCCTCAACACCGGCACGTGGGTGGACCAGAACGTCCTGGACTTCAACAGTCCGGTAACGGGCGGCACTGTCGGGGCCCTCAACGGCAACGACACCGCGAACCGCACGTCGGTCAGCGCGACGATCACCGGGCTGAGCATCCCTGACGGGGCCTCCTTCTGGATCAGGTGGAACGACTTCAACGTCTCCAACGCCGACGACGGCCTCTCGGTTGACGACTTCTCGCTGACCGCGCACGGCACGGAGCCCGCCCCCACCGTCGTGAGCACGGTCCCGTCGAGCGGGGCGACCGGGGTGGCGCTGACCTCCGACGTCACCGTCACGTTCAGCGAGCCCGTCGACGTCACCGGCGACTGGTTCAGCCTCGACTGCGACAAGAGCGGGACGAATACGGCCACCGTCACCGGCGGACCCACGTCCTTCACCCTCGACCCGGCTGCGGACTTTGTCGACGGTGACACCTGCACGCTGACGGTGCACGCGGCCGGCGTCTCCGACCAGGACGTCAACGACCCGCCGGACACGATGGCGGCCGACTACGTCACCTCGTTCGTCGCCGGCGACGTCTGCGCGGCGGCGTACACCCCGGCGTACCAGATCCAGGGCAGCGGCGATACGGCCGCGATCACCGGCACCGTCACCACGCAGGGCGTCGTCGTCGGCGACTACGAAGGCCCGTCTCCCGCCCTGCGCGGCTTCTTCCTGCAGGACGCCACCGGTGACGGCAACGCCGCCACGTCCGACGGCCTCTTCGTCTTCGAGGGCAGCAACGCCGACACCGTGAACCTCGGCGACATCGTCCGTGTCACGGGCACCGCCGGAGAGAACCAGGGACAGACCCAGGTCTCCGTCGGGCCGATCCGAAATTGCGGGACCGGCACCATCACCCCGACTGACGTGACGTTGCCGTTCGCGTCCGCGACGTCCGCCGAACAGTACGAGGGCATGCTTGTTCGGATGCCGCAGACCCTGTACGTGACCGAGCACTTCCAGCTGGGCCGCTTCGGGCAGGTCGTCATGTCCGCCGGCGGCCGGCTGCAGCAGCCGACCAACGTGGTCGCTCCCGGCAGCGCGGCGAACGCCATGCAGGCCGCCAACAACCTCAACCGGATCATCGTCGACGACGCCTCGCAGGCGCAGAACCCGGACCCGATCCTGTTCGCGCGGGGCGGGCAACCGCTGAGTGCCAGCAACACGCTGCGCGGCGGTGACACCGCGACCGGCATCGTCGGGGTGATGACCTACACCTGGGCCGGCAACGCGGCCAGCCCCAACGCCTACCGGGTCCGTCCGGTCAACGCGCTCGGCGGCGGGGTGCCGGACTTCCAGCCAGCCAACCCCCGACCCGCGGCCGCCCCGACGCGGACCGGTGACGTGCGGGTGGCGAGCATGAACCTGCTGAACTTCTTCAACACCTTCGACGGATTGCCGGACCCGGCCGGCAACGACAACTGCACGAACGGAGCCGGTGGCGCGGCCACCGACTGCCGGGGAGCCGACACCCAGGCGGAGTTCGACCGGCAGTGGCCCAAGACGGTCGCGGCGATGGTCGGCAGCCAGGCCGACGTGATCGGCATCAACGAGATCGAGAACGACGGGTACGGCCCGGACAGTGCCATCGCCTTCCTCGTCGACAAGCTCAACGAGGCCACCGCGCCCGGCACCTACGCGTTCATCGACGTGGACGCGAACACCGGGCAGGTCAACGCCGCGGGCACCGACGCCATCAAGGTGGGCATGATCTACAAGCCGTCGGCG
>DASVBJ010000258.1:0-4777 GCA_036375895.1 Actinomycetes bacterium
CAAGTGGTCCGGCACGGCGTGGGAGTGTGCGCCCGACGACAACACGACGTACGACGGGTCGGACTTCGCCACGTCGAACCAGGCGTGCACCACCGGTCAGGTCGTGACGGGTGTGGGCGCCAACGGTGCGGTCACCTGCGCCCCGGACAAGGACACGACGTACGACGGGTCGGACTTCGCCACGTCGAACCAGGCGTGCACCGCCGGCAAGGTGGTGACGGGTGTGGGTGCCAACGGTGCGGTCACCTGCGCGCCGGACAAGGACACGACGTACGACGGGTCGGACTTCGCCACGTCGAACCAGGCGTGCACCACCGGCCAGGTCGTGACCGGTGTCAGCGCGTCCGGTGCGCTGACGTGCACGTCGTTGCCGGCAAGCGGCTCGTCCGTGGTGCGCGGGACCTACCGCAACGGCGGCTCCGGGTACGTCCGGATCAACCACTACTCAAAGGGCATGAACGAGATCGGCTCGGTCGACCTGCCCTCGGCTGGTGCCTGGATGATCACCGTGACCGGCGTTGTCGCCAACTCGGCGTCCAGCCTGCTGGGGGGGAACGACCGCAGCACCTACTGCGACCTGCTGGCGCCAGGCGGTGCGATGTTGCAGCGCACGGGGGTCGACACCTCCGGCTCGGACAACGACGGTCCGCTCGGCATCCAGTTCGCCGGCACCCTCGCGGCGGGTCACTACGGCGTCGTCTGCGAGACGATCGGCGGCGCTGAGGACAACACCAACACCGGGGTCCTCTGGCTCCAGGTCAACGCGCAGAGCTTCGCGTCGGTGAGCTGACCCTCGTCGGCCGGCTCCGGCGCACAAGGATGCGCCGGAGCTGGCCGCGGGCCGCGGGCCGCTCCTTCCCGAACCGATCTCGCGCACCCGGGAGTACGGTCGCGGACATGGACGAGCCGGCTGACCTCTTCCGCCGGGCCGCGGCCGAGGGAGCCGCCTACCGGGCCTCCGCCGCCGACCGCCCGGTGGCCCCGCCGCCGGCGTACGACAAGCTGCGCAAGGCCTTCGGCGGGCCGCTGCCCGCGGCGCCCACCCCGCCCGCTCAGGTCGTCGACGAGCTCGTCGCCGCTGCCGAGCCGGGGTTGGTCGCGACCGCCGGCCCGAGGTTCTTCGGGTTCGTGATCGGGGGGTCGCTGCCCGCGGCGACCGCCGCCGACATGCTCGCCAGCGGCTGGGACCAGTGCGCCTACAGCCCCGTCCTGTCCCCTGCGGCTGCCGTCGCCGAGGAGTGCGCCGGGACCTGGCTGAAAGACCTGCTCGGCATCCCGGCCGGCGCCTCGGTCGGCTTCGTCACCGGCGCGCAGGAGGCCAACACCGTCGGGCTGGCCGCGGCGCGGCACCACGTGCTCGCCGCGGCCGGTTGGGACGTCGAGCAGGACGGCCTGGTCGGCGCACCCCGGGTGCGGGTCGTGGCCGGCGCGGAACGGCACGCGACGGTCGACCGGGCGTTGCGGTTGCTGGGGTTCGGCGCCGCGGCGCTGGAGTCGGTCGGCGTCGACGCGCAAGGGGCGATCGACGTGCAGGACCTGGACGGGGTGCTCACCCGGGGGCCTGCGGGCCCGACCATCGTGTGCCTGCAGGCCGGCAACGTGGACACCGGCGCCTGCGACGACCTGCGGACGGCGTGCGAGCTCGCCCACCAGAGCGACGCCTGGGTGCACGTCGACGGCGCGTTCGGGCTGTGGGCCGCCGCCAACCCGGCCACCGCGCACCTCGTCGCCGGTCTCGAGCTGGCCGACTCCTGGGGATGCGACGGGCACAAGTGGCTCAACGTGCCCTACGACAGCGGTTACGTGTTCTGCCGGCTCCCCGACGTCCACGCCGCGGCGGTGTCCTACACCGCCGCCTACCTGGTCGGGTCCGGCGGCGGCAACCCGGCGGCCGCCGACTTCACCCTGCAGTCGTCCCGGCGGGCCCGCGGCTTCGCCACCTGGGCGGCCCTGCGCGAGCTCGGTCGGGACGGCGTCGCCGAGCTGGTCGACCGCTGCTGCCGGCTGGCACGTCGCTTCGCCGCCGGCCTCACCGATGCCGGGTTCGAGGTCGCGAACGACGTCGTGCTCAACCAGGTGCTCGCCGGCTTCGGCGACGACGCGCGCACGGATCGCCTGATCGAGGCGGTGCAGCAGGACGGCACCTGCTGGATGGGCGGCACGACCTGGCGGGGCCGACGCCTCATGCGCATATCGGTCTCGAACTGGTCCACGACCGAAGACGACGTCGACCGGTCGGTGGCGGCCGTGGTCCGGCTGGCCGCAGGCCTCTGAGCGACCGGCCCCGGGGCGAAAGGGCCGCGTGCGTCCCCTCCGCGGGACCTTCTTCCCTGGGCATCGTCCCGGCACCTCCCGAGCCTGGAGTCGGGACATCGAGCCGGGAGGTGGCCGTGACAGCCGAGGCGATCCTCGACCTCGCCGGTCTGCAGGCGCTCCTCGACGCGCTCCGTGACCGTGGCTTCAGCGTCCTGGGCCCAACCGTGCGCGACGGAGCGGTGGTGCCGGCCCCCATCACGTCCGTGCAGCAGCTGCCGCGCGGCTGGGGCGACGAGCAGGATGCCGCCCACTACCGCATGCGCCGGCGCGACGACGACGCGCTGTTCGGCTACGCGTCCGGGGCGCAGTCGTGGAAGCCGGTGCTGTTCCCCGCACGTCAGCTGCTGTGGCGCGGGCGGCGCGGCGGTGACGGGTTCACCGTCGAGCCACCGGTGGAGGGGACCGGTGGCTCGTACGACGTGTTCGGCCCCCCGCCGTACGCGCTCATCGGTGTGCGGTCCTGCGACCTGCACGCCATCGGCATCCACGACACCGTCCTGCTCGGGCGCGCCGGCGTCGACGCGCACTACGACGACGCCCGGCGAGACGCGTTCGTGGTCGCGGTCGCCTGCTCCGACCCGGCCGGCACCTGCTTCTGCGCGTCCATGGGCACCGGGCCGCGGCCTGACGCCGGGTTCGACCTCTGCCTGACCGAGCTGTCGACGACCGGCGAGCACCGGTTGCTCGTCGAGGCGGGCAGCGAGCGCGGCGAGGAGGTGCTGGCTGCGCTGCCGCGGAGCGCGGCCGACGACGACGACCGCCGGGCGGCCGAGGAGGTCACCGCCACCGCGACCGAGCGGATGGGCCGGCACCTCGAGACCGAGGGCCTGCGCGAGGCCATGTACGCCGGGGTGGAGAGCCCGCACTGGGACGACGTCGCGTCGCGCTGCCTGGCCTGCGGGAACTGCACGCTCGTCTGCCCGACCTGCTTCTGCACCTCGGTCGACGACGAGACCGACCTCACCGGCGACCTGGCGGCCCGGGTCCGCAACTGGGACTCGTGCTTCACCGGCGACTTCTCATACCTGCACGGTGGCAGCGTGCGCGCCTCCATCGGCTCGCGCTACCGGCAGTGGGCGACGCACAAGCTGGCCTCGTGGATCGACCAGTTCGGCACCTCAGGCTGCGTCGGCTGCGGCCGCTGCATCGCCTGGTGCCCCGCGGCCATCGACATCACCGAGGAGGCCGCGGCCGTCCAGGCCGAGGCCCGGGCGGGAGGCAGCTGACATGCAGACCACGGAGCACCTGCTCGTGAACCACCCCTTCTTCGCCGGGCTCAGCGGCCCCGCGATGGAGCTGATCGCGGGCTGCGCGACCAACATGCACTTCCAGCCGGACCACTACCTGTTCCGGCTCGGCGACCCAGCGGACCGGTTCTTCGTCGTGCGCCACGGGCGGGTCGCGCTGGAGCTGCACGCCCCCGGCACCGGCCGGCACATCCTCGACACCGTCGAGGACGGCGAGGTGCTCGGGTGGTCGTGGCTGGTGCCGCCGTACCGCTGGTTCCTCGACGCGCGGGCGCTCGAGTCGACCTCGGTGATCTCGCTGGACGGCGTGTGCCTGCGGAAGAAGTGCGACGAGGACCCGGCGCTCGGCTACGCGCTCATGCAGCGGGTGGCGCACGTGATGTACCGACGGCTGCAGTCGACGAGGGTGCGACTTCTCGACCTGTACGGAGGCGGCCGTGCCGACGTCGGCTGACGCCATGCCGCGTGCCGCGCCGGCCGACTCGATGCTGCCGCGGCCGTTCCGCGTGCAGCGGCGGCGCCGGGACACCGACGACACGGTCACACTGTGGCTGGAGCCGCTCGACGGCCTGCCGCTCGCCTTCGCTCCCGGACAGTTCACGATGCTGCAGGCCTTCGGCGTCGGCGAGGTGCCGATCTCCATCAGCGGCGACCCCCTCGACCCGGGCCTGCTGCAGCACACGGTGCGCGACGTCGGCGGCGTCACCAGCAGCATCGTGCGGGCACGGCCCGGCGACGTGCTGGGTGTCCGCGGTCCCTTCGGTGTGGGCTGGGGCGTGCGCGACGGGACCGGCGGCGACGTCGTCGTCGTGGCCGGCGGCATCGGCCTGGCGCCGCTGCGGCCCGCCCTCCTCCAGCTGGCCGCCGAACGGGACCTCTACCGGCGGGTGTACCTGCTGTACGGCGCGCGCAGCCCCGGCGACCTGCTCTTCGGCGACGAGCTCGCGGCGTGGCCCGGGATGGCGGCGCTGGACGTGGGAGTCACCGTCGACAGCGCCACACCGGGATGGCGGGGGCGCGTCGGGCTGGTCAGCGACCTGCTCGCCCGCGCCGACGTGGACCCTGCCCGGACGCTCGCACTCGTCTGCGGGCCCGAGGTGATGATGCGCCACGTGGGGCACGAGCTCGTCCGGCTCGGCATCCCCGCAGGACGGGTACGGCTCTCGCTCGAGCGGAACATGCGCTGCGGCGTCGGCCTGTGCGGGCACTGCCAG
>DASVBJ010000323.1:0-21339 GCA_036375895.1 Actinomycetes bacterium
TGTCGTCTAGGCTTCCGACATGGACGGCTGCTCTAGTCAGGCGTGCCCCTCCGTCCGGGGTGGTACGCCGTGACCTCCACGCTCCTCAGCATCGGCCTGGTCCTGCTGTTCATCGTGATCGGCGGCTTCTTCGCCGCCGCCGAGATCGCACTGGTCTCGCTGCGCGAGGCACAGGTCCGCTCGATCGCCCAGCGCGGTCGGCGCGGGCAGCGGGTCGCGCGCCTGCACTCCGACCCCAACCGGTTCCTCGCGGCGGTGCAGGTCGGCGTGACGCTGGCCGGCTTCCTGTCCGCGGCGTTCGGCGCCTCGACCCTCGCGGGGCAGCTGTCCCCGAGCCTGGAGGGCCTCGGGCTGCCGAAGGGCCTCGCCGAGGCGGTCGCGCTGGTGCTCATCACGTTCGTCATCGCGTTCTGCTCGATCCTGCTGAGCGAGCTGGTGCCGAAGCGGCTGGCGCTGCAGCGGGCCGAGGGCACGTCGATGCTGCTGGCCGCCCCCATCGACGCGCTGGCGCGGCTGTCCCGCCCGCTGATCTGGCTGCTGTCCCGCTCGTCGGACGTGGTGCTGCGGCTGCTCGGCGGGGACCCGCACACCAAGCGTGAGGCGATCTCGGAGGAGGAGCTGCGCGACATCGTCGCGGGCCACGAGACGCTCGGCCGTGAGGAGCGCCAGCTCATCGAGGACGTGTTCGAGGCCGGCGAGCGGCAGCTGCACGAGGTGATGGTGCCCCGCACCGAGGTCGACTTCCTGGACGCCTCGACGCCGGTCTACAAGGCCGTCAAGCTCTCGGCCACCAACCCGCACTCCCGCTATCCCGTGGTCCGCGGCTCCCAGGACGAGGTCGTGGGCTTCGTGCACATCCGTGACCTGTTCGCCCCCGAGGTGGCCGGGCGGTCCGTGCGGGTGGGTGAGATCGCCCGCGAGGTCAAGCTGATGCCGGGCACCAAGCACGTGCTGTCCGCGCTGTCGGAGATGCGGCGTGAGGGACATCACATGGCCATCGTCGTCGACGAGTACGGCGGCACCGACGGCATCGTGACGCTCGAGGACCTCATGGAAGAGGTCATCGGCGAGATCCGCGACGAGTACGACCGGCCCGAGGAGCAGGCGCGGCCGCTGCGCGGCGGCGACATCGAGGTGGACGGGTTGCTCAACCTCGAGGACTTCCGCGACCGCACCGGCCTCGAGCTGCCCGAGGGCCCGTACGAGACGGTGGCCGGCTTCGTCATCAACGAGCTCGGCCGGCTGCCCCAGCTGCAGGAGAGCGTCGAGACGCTGGGCCACCGTTTCACCGTCACCGAGCTCGACGGGCGCCGCGTGGCCAAGGTGCTGCTCAGCCGGCTGCCGGACCAGCAGGCGCCCGCCGAGCCCGCTCCGGTGGAGACCGAAGCCTGACCTTCCGGGCGGCTGGCACAATGGAGCGCGTGCCGCACGCCGCCTCGTCGTACCCGCCCACCGACCCCTCGGGCAGCCGTCCCCGCGTCCTCTCGGGCATGCAGCCCACGGGCGACTCGCTGCACCTCGGCAACTACCTCGGTGCGCTGCGGCAGTGGGTGGCCCTGCAGGACGACCACGACGCCTTCTACTGCGTGGTCGACCTGCACGCGATCACCGTGGAACAGGACCCGCGCGTCCTCCGGGCCCGCACGCGGATCACCGCGGCGCAGTACCTCGCGGCGGGCGTCGACCCTGCGCGCAGTGCGCTGTTCGTGCAGAGCCATGTGCCGGAGCACGCCCAGCTCGCCTGGGTGCTCGGCTGCCTCACCGGCTTCGGCGAGGCGAGCCGGATGACGCAGTTCAAGGACAAGGCGTCCCGGGAGACGGCGGCCGGCGCCAGCGTCGGGCTCTTTACCTACCCGATCCTGCAGGCGGCCGACATCCTGCTGTACCAGGCCGACCGGGTCCCGGTCGGGGAGGACCAGCGCCAGCACCTCGAGCTCACCCGGGACCTGGCCCAGCGGTTCAACGGCCGCTACGGCGAGACGTTCGTCGTGCCGCAGCCGCACATCCTCCGGGAGACCGCCAAGATCCTCGACCTCCAGCAGGTAGACAAGCAGATGAGCAAGAGCCTCGGCGGGTCCGGGGTGGTCAACCTTCTCGACGAGCCCAAGGTGATCGAGAAGCGCATCAAGAGCGCCGTCACCGACACGGGTCGCGAGGTCGTGGCCGACCCGGAGAACAAGCCAGGGGTGACCAACCTCATCACGATCCTGCGCGCCCTCACCGGTGAGCCGCTGGCGTCGGTCGAGGAGCGGTTCGAGGGCCGCGGCTACGGCGACCTGAAGAAAGAGGTCGCGGCCGCGGTGCTGGACCTTGTCGTGCCGTTCCAGGAGCGCGTGCACGGGTTCCTCGACGACCCGGCCGAGCTCGACGCCATTCTCGGACGAGGGGCGGCTCGCGCCCGCGAGGTGGCGTCCGTGACGCTCGCCAAGGCCTACGACCGGGTCGGCTTCCTGCCGGCCGTGCCCTGAGGCCGCATCGTCGTGTCGAGGCGAACGATCGGTGTGGCGATCGCCATCCCCGAGCCGCACGGTGCCGAGCTGCAGGCATATCGCGAGTCCTACGGTGATCCGCTCGCTCGTGCCATTCCCAGCCACGTGACGCTGCTCCCGCCCACGACGGTCCACGACGACGAGCTGCCCGCGATCGAGGAGCACCTGCGCAAGGTGGCCCTGGCCGAGCAGCCGTTCGACCTGCACCTGCGCGGCACCGGCACGTTCCGGCCGGTGTCCCCGGTGGTCTTCGTCCAGCTGTCGCGGGGCATCGCCCACTGCGAGCGCGTCGAGGCGCAGGTCCGGTCCGGGCCGCTGGACAGGCAGCTGAGCTTCTACTACCACCCGCACGTCACGGTGGCCCACGACCTGCCCGAGCCGGTCCTCGACCGCGCGTACGGCGAGCTCGCGGACTATGAGGCGCAGTTCCAGGTCTGGGGCTTCAGCCTGTACGAACACGGGTCCGACGGCGTTTGGCGCCCGCAGAGGGACTTCCCCTTCGGCCAGCCGCTGCCTGGTCCGCACCCCGACTGCAGCTGCGTGTAAGGACCGCCCACCCGGGAAGGTTCCGGCCGATGTCGCCGACCCGTCGCCCGTCGCCGGCGGCCCGCCTGCGTGACCGCGTGCGCCATCTGCGGGACCGACGGCCGGCCGTCGACCACGCCGTACGCGCCTACGACCGCCACAGCGCCGTGCTCGGGTCCCAGGTCGCGGCGGCGCTGACGTACTTCGGCTTCCTGTCGTTCTTCCCGCTGCTGGCGCTCGCGTTCTCCGTCGTCGGCTACGTCAGCGTGTTCTACCCCGGCGCGCAGGACTCGGTGATGCGGGTGGTCGAGGACGCCTTCCCGAGCCTCATCGGCACCGGCGAGGGCCAGATCGACGTGAACGACATCATCGCCGCCAAGCGGGGCGCCGGAGTCATCGGCGTGCTCGGCCTGCTCTACACCGGCTTCGGGTGGATCGACGCGCTGCGTGACGGCCTCCGGCGGGTCTTCGGCACCCTCGAGACGCGGCTGCCGTTCCTGCGCAAGAAGCTGGTCGACCTGGTGGTCCTGGTGCTGCTCGGCGTCGCGCTGCTGGCCTCGATCGTCGTGTCGAGCCTGGCGACCGCCGCCACGACACAGGCACTGGGATGGGTGGACCTCGCGGACTCCGCCGCCGCGGCCGTGCTGCTGAAGGTGCTCTCGGTGACCCTCGTGCTCGCGGCTGACACGGCGCTCTTCGCGATCCTGCTGTCACGGCTGTCCGGAGCGCACCTGCCGTGGCGGAAGGTGCGCTCGGGCGCCGTGCTGGCGGCCGTCTGCTTCGAGGTGCTCAAGCTGCTCGGCACCTTCCTCGTCGGCCGGACGACCACCAACCCGGTCTACGGCACCTTCGCGGTGGTCGTCGGACTGCTCGTGTGGATCAACCTGGTGTCCCGGCTCCTGGTGTTCGTGGCCGCCTGGACGGCCACCCAGCCGTACTCCCTGCTCCCCGGGGAGGGTCCACTCGCAGTGACCGGCCACAGCACGACGCTGGCTGCCTCGACGGAGCCGGTGTCGGTGGTGGCGCCGGCCGGCCAGGGGACGGTGCCGGCGGGTCAGGCTGCGGCCGCGCCACGGCCGCGGCGGCGGTGGCGGTGGCGCGGTGCTGCGGTCGGGGCGGCGGCGGGGGCGGGTCTGGCCGCCGTCCTCACCCGGTCACGTCAGAGCGGCGGCAAGGAGTAGCGCTGCCGGGGCCGCACGCGGCGCAGCACCAGCACCCGGGTGCGCATCGCCGCGAGGGCGCCGACGGCGGCCAGCAGCGGCCAGGCCCACAGCGGCACGCCGGCCGCGTGACCGGCCTGCCGCGGGGTGGCCGCGAGCGGCGGCCGGTGGGCGGCGGGGGCCGCCTGGGCGACCACCTTCGGCTGCTCGAGGGTGCCGACCGGGGTCACCGTCGCGGCGTTGGCGAACCCCCAGTCCAGCAGCGCCGCCGACTCCTTCCACGCCCTCGGCCCGGTGTGCATGACGGTCGCGATCAGGGTCCGCCCGTTGCGGGTCGCCGCCCCGGAGAAGGTCCCGCGGGCCAGCGTCGTCCAGCCCGTCTTGGTCCCGATGGCGCCGTGGTAGTTCATGAGCAGCTTGTTCTGCGTCCAGATCTGGAACGTCGGGCGGCGGTGGCCGGGAGGCACCGGCTTGCCGGGAAACGTCGAGTGCACGGTGCCGGCGTACGTCCGGAAGTCGTCGCGTGCCAGGCCCTCGCGTGCGAAGAGCGCGAGGTCGTACGCCGAGGTGTACTGGCCGTCCGCGTCGAGCCCGCTCGGGTTGACCACGTGGGTGTCGAGAGCGCCCAGCTCCTTGGCCTTGGCATTCATCAGCTCGACCGTCCGGGGCACGCCGCCGGCCGCGTTGGCGAGCGCGTTGGCGGCGTCGTTGCCGGAGATGAGGAACATGCCCTCGAACAGGTTCCGCACCGTGTAGGTGCCCTTGGGGACGACACCGACCTTGCTGCCCTCGACGTTGGCGTCGTCCCAGGTGGCGGTGTACTCGGTCGACGGGTCGAGCAGCGGCAGCAGGGTCACGGCCGTGAGCGTCTTGAGCGTGCTGGCCGGGCGGAGCCGTCCGTGCGGGTTGCGGGCCGCGAGGACCTCGCCGGTCGTGGCGTCGGCCAGCACGAACGACGCCGCCGACAACCGGGGCAGCGGCCGGGTGGCCTTGGACGCCTGCACCGCGACGCCATGGGTGGCGAGCAGCGGCCCGCCGACGGTCGTGGCTGCGGACGCGGGAAGACTGGCGACTGGGGCGAGCAGCCCCAGCGACACGGTGGCGGCTGCGACGACGCGCAGCGTCAAGGAGGGGGATGACATGGCGTTCTCAAGGATATCCGGCGATGGGTCATGAAACGTCGTACCTGAAGGTGATCGGTGGGTCCGTCATCCGACCTGAGCCGATGTTGCCGCCGGCGGCTGGCTAGCATCCGGCTGGACGGCCGTAGGAGCCCCCGCGAGGAGTTGACCCACATGGCACGCGAGTCGGAGTCCGGCCTCCCCATCGAGCCGGTCTACGGGCCGGAGGCGCTCGACGGCTGGGACCCGGCAGCCCGGCTGGGCAGCCCCGGCGAGTTCCCGTTCACCCGCGGCGTCTACCCGTCGATGTACACCGGTCGGCCGTGGACGATGCGCCAGTACGCCGGGTTCGGCACCGCCAAGGAGTCCAACGAGCGCTACCACCGGCTGGTCGAGGCCGGGACGGGCGGCCTGTCGGTGGCGTTCGACCTGCCGACCCAGATGGGCTACGACTCCGACGACCCGGTCGCCCACGGGGAGGTCGGCAAGGTCGGGGTGGCGATCGACTCCATCGACGACATGCGCACCCTGTTCGACGGCATCCCGCTCGGCGAGGTGTCGACGTCGATGACCATCAACGCGCCGGCCGCGCTGCTGCTGCTGCTCTACCAGTTGGTCGGCGAGGACCAGGGCGTGGACCCGGCCCGGCTCACCGGGACGATCCAGAACGACGTGCTGAAGGAGTACATCGCGCGGGGCACCTACATCTACCCGCCGAAGGCGTCGCTGCGGCTGATCAGCGACATCTTCGCCTACTGCCACAAGGAGATCCCGCGCTGGAACACGATCTCCATCTCCGGCTACCACATGGCCGAGGCAGGTGCCACGCCCGCGCAGGAGATCGCGTTCACGCTGGCCAACGCCAGGGAGTACGTCCGGGCCGCGATGGACGCGGGGCTGGCGGTGGACGACTTCGCGCCGCGCCTGTCGTTCTTCTTCGTCGCGCGCACCACCCTGCTCGAGGAGGTCGCCAAGTTCCGCGCCGCCCGGCGCATCTGGGCGCAGGTGATGCGTGACGAGTTCGGCGCCACGGATCCGAAGTCGATGATGCTCCGTTTCCACACCCAGACGGCCGGCGTGCAGCTGACGGCCCAGCAGCCCGAGGTCAACCTGGTGCGGGTCACCGTGCAGGCCCTGGCCGCGGTGCTCGGCGGCACGCAGTCGCTGCACACCAACTCCTACGACGAGGCGATCGCGCTCCCGACGGAGAAGGCGGCCCGGCTGGCCCTGCGCACCCAGCAGGTCATCGCGCACGAGTCGGACCTCACCGCGACGGTCGACCCGTTCGCCGGCTCGTACGCCGTGGAGCGGATGACCGACGACCTCGAGGCCGCCGCCCGCGAGCTCATGGACGCGGTGGAGGAGCGCGGCGGTGCGGTCGCCGCAATCGAGCAGGGCTTCCAGAAGCGGGAGATCGAGCGGGCGGCGTACGACGTGGCCCAGGGCATCGAGAGCGGCGACCGGGTGGTCGTCGGCGTGAACAGGTACGTGCGCGCGGACGACGAGATCTACGAGCCGATGCGGGTGGACCCCACCATCGAGGCGCAGCAGGCCGAGCGCCTCGCCGCCCTGCGGGCCGAGCGTGACAACGACGCCGTGCAGCGGCACCTCGCCGCGCTGCGCACCGCAGCCGAGGGCACCGACAACGTCCTCTATCCCATGCACGACGCGCTTCGGGCGCGGGCCACGGTCGGCGAGGTGTGCAACACCCTGCGGGAGGTGTGGGGCGTCTACACCCCCGCCGACGCGCTCTGACCGCGTCCTGGCGACGACCCTGCGGTGATCGTTTTGGTGGAAATGCCCGGTTCGGGTTATGACTGGGCCGTGCTTGCCTACGTCCTCCTCGCAGTCCTCGCCGTCGTCGTCATCGGCCTGCTGGCCTGGGGTTCCGGGAGGGGGACCGGGGGCGACGAGACCGACCGGTTCGACCGGGCCCGGGCGCTCACCCGCGAGTGGAGCCGCGGCGGTCAACCGCCCGCCGACGGGAAAGGCGGCACGGACGGCGGAGCCGGTAAGGACGAGCGCGGCGGAGCCGGTAAGGACGAGCGCGGCCGGTCCGGCCGCTGACGACGCAGGCGGTCGGCGACCCGGGCGGTAAGGTCGCGGTGGTGAGCACCGTCCCGCCCGACCTCGCTGCCCTCGTCAAGGCGTACGCCGACGAGCTCGTCGGCGTACGACGGGACCTGCACCTGCATCCCGAGCTGTCGTGGGCCGAGGTTCGCACGACCCGGGTGCTGCGTGACCGGCTCCTCGGGGCCGGCCTCGACCCGATCGTGCTGCCGACCGGCACCGGCCTGGTGTGCGACATCGGCCCGGCCGGCCCCGCGGTGGCGCTGCGCGCAGACCTCGACGCGCTGCCCATCGCCGACAGCAAGGACGTGTCGTACGCCTCCACCGTGCCGGGCGTCTCCCACGCCTGCGGTCACGACGTGCACACCGCCGTGGTGCTGGGCGCCGGTCTGGTGCTCGCCGACCTGGCCCGGGAGGGTGCGCTGCCGGGGCGTGTCCGTCTGATCTTCCAGCCGGCCGAGGAGTCCGCGCGCAGCGGAGCGCTGGCGGTCATCGACGCGGGCGGGCTGCGCGACGTGGAGCGCATCTTCGCCCTGCACTGCGACCCCCGCAAGGACGTCGGTCAGGTCGGCGTCCGGACCGGTCCGATCACCGCCTCGGCCGACCAGCTCACGGTCCGGCTCTCCGGGGCGGGCGGGCACACCGCGCGCCCGCACCTGACCGGGGACCTCGTCTACGCCCTGGGGCGGGTGGTGACCGACCTCCCGGCCGCGATGTCACGGCGGGTCGACCCGCGCGCCTCGATGAGCGTGGTCTGGGGCCGGGTGAGCGCCGGCCGGGCAGCCAACGCCATCCCGCAGTCGGGCGAGGCGGAGGGCACCCTGCGCTGCCTCGACCCGGAGGCGTGGCGGGATGCGCCCCAGCTCGTCGACGAGCTCGTGCAGGCGATCGTCGCGCCGTACGGCGTGACCGCCGAGGTGCGGTACGTGCGGGGTGTGCCACCGGTCGACAACGAGGCGAACAGCGTCGAGATCCTCTCCGCCGCCACCGTCGCGACCGAGGGTCAGGAGGCCCTCGTGTCGACCGAGCAGAGCCTGGGCGGCGAGGACTTCGCGTGGTACCTCGACAGCGCCCCGGGGGCGCTGGCCAGGCTCGGCGTACGGCATCCGGAGGAGCGCGGCACCCGCGACCTGCACCAGGGGTTCTTCGACGTCGACGAGCGGGCGATTTCGGTGGGTGTGCGGGTGCTCGTCGCATCGGTTCTGCTTTCGCTCGCATGACGGTTTGGGGACCATCGGCAGCCGGTGCTTGGAGACCTTCGACATAACGGTATGGAGACTTTCGTCATCACTCTTGCGCGTCTTTCTCCGTCTATCCGCAGTGTGGCCGTCTCCGAGGACTAGAGTTCGCTCGGCCGGCACCGGTCGGCACCGGTCGTCACACATACAAATCCGGCCGGATGCACGGGAAGGAGACACCCTTGCTACGGGTGACCAAGTTTGCTGCGGCGATGCTCGTGGGAGCCATGGCTCTCACTGCCTGCGGCGGTGACGACTCGGGTGGCACCTCGACAGGTGACGCCACGAGCAAGAAGAGCGACCTGAAGGTCGGCCTCGCGTACGACATCGGTGGGCGTGGCGACCAGTCGTTCAACGACGCCGCCGCCGCCGGCCTCGACAAGGCCAAGAAGGACCTCGGCATCACCGCCAACGAGGCTGAGGCGGCGCAGGGCGAGCCCGAGTCGGCCAAGGAGGAGCGGCTCCGGCTGCTCGCCCAGAACGGCTTCAACCCCGTCATCGCCGTCGGCTTCGCCTACTCGGCCGCGACCGCCAAGGTCGCCAAGGAGTTCCCGAAGACCAACTTCGCGATCATCGACGACGCGGGTGCTGTCGGCCCGAACATCGCCAACCTGACCTTCGCCGAGAACGAGGGCTCCTTCCTCGTCGGCGCGGCGGCGGCGCTGAAGTCGAAGACCGGCAACATCGGCTTCGTCGGTGGCGTCGAGGTGCCGCTGATCAAGAAGTTCCAGGCCGGCTACGAGGCGGGCGCCAAGGCGGTCAAGCCGGACATCAAGGTGCAGGTCAAGTACCTCACCCAGCCGCCGGACTTCTCCGGGTTCGGTGACCCGGCCAAGGGCAAGACCGCGGCCGAGGGCATGTACCAGGGTGGCGCCGACGTGGTCTACCAGGCCGCTGGTGGCTCCGGTGGCGGCGTCTTCGAGGCCGCCAAGGCCGCGAACGCCATGGCGATCGGCGTCGACTCCGACCAGGCCAAGACCGCTGCGGCCGGTGTCCGTGACGTGATCATCACCTCGATGCTGAAGAAGGTCGACGTCGCCGTCTTCGACTTCATCAAGAGCGTCAACGACGGTCAGTTCAAGGCCGGCGAGAAGGTCTACGACCTGAAGGTGAACGGCGTCGACTACTCCACCACCGGTGGCAAGGTCGACGACATCAAGTCGAAGCTGGACGAGTACAAGCAGAAGATCATCAGCGGCGAGATCAAGGTGCCGACCACCCCGTAAGCCCCTGGGGGCAAACGGGCCGTCGGACAGACCGGACCGATAGGTTCACCCAGGCTCGGGGAGGGGCGCTAGCCTCTCCCCGAGCCTTTCTCGTTGTGAGGAGAGTGCGCGATTTCGGCGACAAGCTTCCCCGAGACGGCGCCGGGAGTCACCGACTCCACGGACACCGCCGTCGAGCTGCGGGGCATCACCAAACGCTTCCCGGGTGTGGTCGCGAACAGCGACATCAACATCACGGTGAGGCGTGGTCACGTCCACGCGATCGTCGGGGAGAACGGCGCCGGCAAGTCGACACTGATGAACATCCTCTACGGGATGCAACGTCCCGACGAGGGCAGCATCAGCGTCGACGGCCGTCCGGTGACCTTCCACTCGCCGGCGGATGCCATCGCGGCAGGCGTCGGGATGGTGCACCAGCACTTCATGCTGGCCGACAACTTCACCGTCCTGGAGAACGTCGTGCTCGGCAGCGAGCCCCGCAAGCGCGGTGTGCTCGACGCGTCGGCCGCGCGACGGCGGATCGAGGAGATCTCGGCCAGCTACGGCCTCGACGTGGAGCCCGACACCCTCGTCGAGGAGCTCGGCGTCGGCGACCGGCAGCGGATCGAGATCCTGAAGGTCCTCTACCGGGGCGCGAAGATCCTCATCCTCGACGAGCCGACGGCCGTGCTGGTGCCGCAGGAGGTCGACGAGCTCTTCGACAACCTCCGTGAGCTCAAGGCCGAGGGCCTCACCGTCATCTTCATCTCGCACAAGCTGGACGAGGTCCTCAAGGTCGCCGACGACATCACGGTGATCCGGCGTGGCACCACGGTCGCCACCGTTCATCCCGCCGAGGTCACGGCCCGTCAGCTCGCCGAGCTGATGGTCGGCAGCGAGCTGCCGTCGCCGGAGACCAGGGAGTCCACGGTCACGACCGTGCCGATGCTCGAGGTGGCGGGCCTCAGCCTGCGCAGCCCGGACGGCCGGATGCTGCTCGAGGACATCGGGTTCACCATCCACAAGGGCGAGGTTCTCGGCGTCGCCGGCGTCGAGGGCAACGGCCAGGCCGAGCTGGTCGAGGCGATCGTCGGCATGCGCCCGACGGAGACAGGGCGCATCGTCCTCGGCGAGGAGGACATCTCCGGCTGGCCCACGCGTCGCCGCCGCGAGGCCGGCATCGCCTACATCCCCGAGGACCGCCACCGGCAGGGCCTGCTGCTCGAGGCTCCGCTGTGGGAGAACCGCATGCTCGGCCACCAGACCGAGAAGCCCAACGTCCGCGGACCGTGGATCGACCGGCGGGGTGCCCGCAGCAGCACCAAGCGCATCGTCGAGCAGTACGACGTGCGCACCCCCGGCATCGACGTCCTCGCGTCGGCGCTCTCCGGCGGCAACCAGCAGAAGCTCATCGTCGGTCGCGAGATGAGCGGGGAAGCGGTCGTCCTCATCGCCGCGCACCCCACCCGCGGTGTCGACGTGGGCGCGCAGGCAGCCATCTGGGAGCACATCCGCGCCGCCCGTCGCGCAGGTCTCGCCGTGCTCCTGATCTCCGCCGACCTCGACGAGCTGATCGGCCTTTCCGACTCGCTCAAGGTGATCCTGCGGGGCAGGTTCGTCGCCGACCTCGACCCGGCCACCGTCACCCCCGAGGAGCTGGGCTCCGCGATGACCGGCGCAGGAGGCCCCGCATGACCCGATGGCTCGACCCGCGTCGGATCCTCCTGTCGATCGCCGCGCCCGTCATGGCGATCGCCTTCGCGTTCCTGGTCACCAGCCTCGTCCTGCTCGCGGCCGGTGACCCGGTCAAGCTCACGTGGACCACGATCTTCGACGTCAGCCAGCAGCCGAGGTCGATCGCGCTCATCATCAACGAGGCCACGACCTTCTACCTGTCCGCGCTGGCCGTGGCCATCGGCTTCCGGATGAACCTCTTCAACATCGGCGTCGACGGGCAGTACCGGCTCGGCGTCTTCACCGGCGCGCTGGTGGGTGGCTACATCTCGCTGCCGAAGCCGCTGCACATCCTCGTGATCGTGCTCGTCTCGATGGCCGTGGCAGCCGTCTGGGCCGGGATCGCTGGTGTCCTCAAGGTCACCCGCGGGGTGAGCGAGGTCATCTCGACGATCATGCTCAACGCCATCGCCACCGGGCTGATCGCGTTCCTCCTGCGCAAGGTCGCCGTACCCGTCGCCGGCAGCAACAACATCGGCACCAAGCCCATCAAGGAGTCCGGCCAGATGCCCGGGCTGGACCTGATCCCGGACAGCCCGACGAAGATCTACGGCTTCATCCTGGTCGCGATCCTGTTCGGCATCGGCTACTCCGTGCTGCTCAACCGCACCCGGTTCGGCTACGACCTGCGGGCAACCGGGCGGTCGGAGACCGCCGCCGTCTCGAGCGGGGTCAACGTCAAGCGGATGATCGTCACCTCGATGCTGCTGTCCGGCGCGGTCGCCGGGCTGGTGGGCATGCCGGTGCTGCTGGGTGAGGCCTACTCGTACAGCCTGGCGTTTCCGGCCGGTCTCGGTTTCACCGGCATCGCCATCGCCCTGCTCGGCCGCAACCACCCGGTCGGTATCGGCCTCGGCGCGCTGCTGTGGGCCTACCTCGACGTCTCCGGCAACCCGCTGCAGATCCTGGCCGGGGTCTCGAACGAGATCGTCACGATCATGCAGGGCGTGATCGTGCTGTCGGTGGTCGTGGCGTACGAGCTGGTCCGCCGCTACCGCATCACGCAGGAGCAGCACAGGGTCGCCCGCGAGCTCGAGCAGGAGCCGGCAGCCCGGGAGACGCAGGAGGTCGGGGCATGACCGCTGGACTCGAGGCCGGCGTCGTCAAGGTGCACGGCGCGCCCCCGCGCCGCAAGGTCACGCTGCCCATGGCGTTGCTGGGCTTCGCCCTGCTCATCCTGGTGCTGTCGGCGATCCGCCTCGTGACGGGGGCCGACGACATCGCCTCCAGCGGGACGCTCAACGCGGCCGTCGGCTTGGCGGTGCCCATCGGCATGGCGGGCCTGGGCGGCCTCTGGGCCGAGCGTTCGGGGGTCGTCAACATCGGCCTCGAGGGCATGCTGATCCTCGGCACGTGGGGCGCGGGGTTCGCGGGCTACCAGTGGGGGCCGTGGGCGGGTGTCGCGATGGCGGTGCTCTGCGGCGCGCTCGGCGGCCTGCTGCACGCGATCGCCACCGTGACGTTCGGCGTCGACCACATCGTCTCCGGCGTCGCGATCAACATCCTCGGGCTGGGCGCGACGCAGTACCTCGCGTCGGTCGCCTTCGTGGGAGTGCCCGGCGGCGGCAGCACCCAGTCGCCGCCGATCGACAAGCTGCCGGCGCTCTCCGTGCCCGGGGCCTCGGAGTTCCTCGGCGACATCGAGAAGAAGGGCTGGTTCTTCATCTCGGACCTGGCCGCCGCCGTGCGGGCCGTGACCGTCAACGTCAACGTCCTGACGGTCATCGCGATCGCCCTGCTGTTCGCCACCTTCTACATCCTCTGGCGCACCGCCTTCGGCCTGCGGCTGCGGTCCTGCGGCGAGAACCCGCACGCGGCCGAGTCGCTCGGGGTGAACGTCTACAAGTACAAGTACGCCGCCGTGATCGCCTCCGGCGCGTTCGCCGGCCTGGGCGGGGCCTTCCTCGCGATCGTCGCCTCGTTCCAGTACCGCGACGGGCAGACGGGTGGGCGAGGGTTCATCGGCCTGGCCGCCATGATCTTCGGCAACTGGCGACCGGGCGGCCTTGCGGCCGGCGCCGGCCTGTTCGGCTACACCGACGCCCTGCAGCTGCGGCGAGGCGGGGAGTCCGTGCACGCGCTTCTGCTGGTGGTGGCGGTCGCGCTCCTCGTCGTGTCGTTCCTCCAGCTGCGGCGTGGCAACAACACGCAGCTCGTGGTGAGCGTGTTCGTCGCGGCCATCTTCACCGTGTGGTTCCTCCTCACCGACGAGGTGCCGGGCGACTTCACCGGCATGACGCCCTACGTCACCACGCTGCTGGTGCTTGCGCTCGCGTCCCAACGACTGCGCATGCCCGCGGCTGACGGGCAGATCTATCGCAGGGGCGAGGGCTCGTGACGGCGGACCCGGCTGCCCCCGGGGACGTCGACTGGGAGTCGTTGCGGCTTGCCGCGAAAGAGGCGATGGGTCGCGCCTACGCGCCGTACTCGCGTTTCAAGGTCGGCGCGGCGGGGCTCGTCGCCGACGGCCGGGTGGTCGTGGGGTGCAACGTCGAGAACGCGGCGTACGGCGTGGGGCTGTGCGCCGAGTGCGGCCTGGTGTCGGCGCTGCACGCGACCGGCGGCGGCCGCCTGGTCGCCGTGGTCTGCGTAGACGGCCACGGCAACGTGCTGATGCCCTGCGGTCGGTGCCGTCAGCTGCTCTGGGAGAACGGTGGCCCGGACATGCTGCTCGAGACCGTCCGAGGCATCCGCCCGATGAGCGAGGTGCTCCCCGACGCGTTCGGGCCGGACGACCTCGAGTCCCGAGGATGAGCGGGTTCGACACCGTCGAGGTGATCCGGGCCAAGCGGGACGGTCACGAGCTGACCGACGCGCAGATCGACTGGGTGATCGCCGCGTACACCCGCGGCGAGGTCGCCGACGAGCAGATGTCCGCGCTGGCCATGGCGATCCTGCTCAATGGCATGGGCCGCCGCGAGGTGTCGCGATGGACCGAGGCGATGATCGCGTCCGGCGACCGGATGACGTTCCCCGACCTCGGCCGGCCCACCACCGACAAGCACTCGACCGGCGGCGTCGGCGACAAGATCACGCTGCCGCTGGCGCCGCTGGTGGCCGCCTGCGGCGCCGCCGTGCCGCAGCTGTCCGGGCGCGGGCTCGGTCACACCGGCGGCACCCTGGACAAGCTCGAGTCGATCCCCGGCTGGCGGGCGACGCTGTCCGGTCAGGAGTTCATCGCCCAGCTGCGTGACGTCGGGGCAGTCATCTGCGCCGCCAGCGAGAACCTCGCACCCGCGGACAAGAAGCTCTACGGGCTGCGTGACGTGACCGGCACGGTCGAGGCGATCCCGCTGATCGCCAGCTCGATCATGAGCAAGAAGATCGCCGAGGGCACGGGCGCGCTCGTGCTGGACGTCAAGGTGGGCTCCGGTGCGTTCATGAAGGACGTCACCCGGGCCCGCGAGCTGGCCGAGACGATGGTGGCGCTCGGGGGCGACCACGGCGTACACACGGTCGCCCTGCTGACCAACATGGAGACGCCGCTGGGGCTCACCGCCGGGAATGCCCTGGAGGTCCGGGAGTCGCTCGAGGTGCTGCAGGGCGGCGGGCCCGGCGACGTCGTCGAGCTGACCCTCGCCCTGGCCCGCGAGATGCTCACCGCCTGCGGGCTCGACGGCGTGGACCCGGCCGACCGGCTCCGCGACGGCTCGGCGATGGACGTGTGGCGCCGGATGATCTCCGCCCAGGGTGGCGACCCGGACGCGGCCCTGCCGAGGGCGCGGGAGACACACGTCGTACCCGTCCCCGCCGACGGCGTGCTGACCCGGCTCGACGCGTTCGCCGTCGGTGTCGCCGCGTGGCGCCTCGGGGCCGGGCGGGCCCGCAAGGAGGACCCCGTCCAGGCCGGCGCCGGCGTGCAGATGCACGCCAAGCCCGGTACGCCGGTGCGGGGCGGCGAGCCGATGTTCACCCTGCACACCGACACGCCTGAGCGCTTCGACCGGGCCGTCGAGGCCCTGGCCGAGGCGGTCACGATCGCGCCCGAGGGCGCACGCCCCGACCTTCCCCCGCTGGTCATCGACCGGGTCGGGGCGTGAGAGGAGCACCGCCCATGCCCCAGCTGATCGACTCCCCGACCCGGATCCCGGTGCCCGGCGGCAAGGTCATCGACGAGTACGTCGGGCGGGTGACGTCGTCGACCCCCTCGGTCTCGGTGGCCCACATGCGGGCCCCGGCCGGCTGGGACGAGCCGGGGCAGCGACCGGAGTTCGACGAGGTCACGCTGGTGCTCGCCGGGTCGGTGCGGGTGGAGCACGAGGGCGGCGTCCTGGAGGTGCCCGCCGGGCAGGCGGTGCTCACCCGGGCGGGGGAGTGGGTGCGGTACAGCGTCGGCGACGAGGGCGCGGAGTACGTCGCGGTCTGCCTGCCCGCCTTCGCGCCCGAGCTGGCCCACCGCGACGAGTGACCGGCCCCGCCCTCATACCTGCAGCGATCATGCACGTTCCGTCGGACCGGGTCCGACGGAACGTGCATGATCGCTGCAATGGGGGGGCGTAGGGGCGGCGTCAGGGGCGGCGGAAGGGGTCCTTGGACGGGGGCTGGGTCAGCTCGGCCCGCGGGCAGGTCGCGATGGTGAGGCCGGCCCAGATCAGGGCGTCGTCGCACAGGCTCTCGACCGACCAGCCGTTGTTGAGCCCGTGCTCGGAGACGGTGACCTTGTAGATCGTGATCTCGTGCCGGTGCGGGCTGTCGTACATGACCGCGATCGAGCCCAGGAGCTGCGCGTCGCCGCGGGTGCCGCCGACGCCGTCCCAGGGGGCGTCGTAGCGCTGCCACAGCGAGGAGGTCGCGTTCCAGACCCCGCCCGCGGACACGTCGAGCCGGCGCAGCTGCTGGAGCACCTGCGCCGCGGCGCGCTCGTCGAGAATCGCCGCAGGCCGGATGATCCGGACATCCTCGCGCGCGCCCACCCTCATGCCTCTTTCATCGTGTTCAGGGACCCCAAGGTTGAGGCTTTGGGAGACGCTACCGTGCACTCGTGACCAACTCTTTGTCTGCCGACACCCTCCTGCGCGCCCCGAAGGCCCTGCTGCACGACCACCTGGACGGCGGCGTGCGCCCGGCGACGGTGGTCGAGCTGGCGGAGCAGACGGGGTACGACGGGCTGCCGAGCAGCGACGTGGGGGAGCTGTCGGAGTGGTTCTACGAGGCGGCCAACTCGGGCTCGCTCGAGCGCTACCTGGAGACCTTCGCGCACACCGTGGGCGTCATGCAGACCCCGGAGGCCCTCGCGCGGGTCGCCGCCGAGTGCGCCGAGGACCTTGCCGCCGACGGGGTGGTCTACGCCGAGGTCCGCTACGCCCCCGAGCTGCACGTGCAGGCCGGCCTGGCCCTCGACGAGGTCGTCGAGGCCGTCAACGCCGGCTTCCGCGAGGGAGAGCGCCGGGCCGCCGCCGCGGGTCACCGGATCCGGGTCGGTGCCCTGCTGACGGCCATGCGCCACGCGGCCCGCTCGATGGAGATCGCCCAGCTGGTCGTGCGCTACCGCGACGACGGCGTCGTCGGCTTCGACATCGCCGGCGCCGAGGCCGGTCACCCGCCCACGCGGCACCTCGACGCGTTCGAGTACCTCCAACGGGAGAACGCCCACTTCACCATCCACGCGGGTGAGGGCTTCGGCCTGCCGTCGATCTGGCAGGCCATCCAGTGGTGCGGTGCCGACCGGCTCGGCCACGGGGTGCGCATCATCGACGACGTCACCGTCGAGGGCGACGAGGTGCACCTGGGACGGCTCGCGGCGTACGTCCGCGACAAGCGCATCCCGCTGGAGATGTGCCCGACGTCCAACGTGATGACCGGCGCGGCCAAGTCGATTGCTGACCACCCGATCGGCCTGCTGCGCAAGCTCTACTTCCGGGTCACGGTCAACACAGACAACCGCCTGATGAGCGGTACGTCGATGACCCAGGAGTTCGTCAAGCTGGCCGAGGCGTTCGACTACGACCTGCGCGACTTCCAGTGGTTCACCGTCAACGCGATGAAGTCCGCGTTCATCCCCTTCGACGAACGGCTCTCGCTGATCAACGACGTCATCAAGCCGCGGTACGCCGCCCTCGCCCAGCAGGCCGCCGGGTAGCCGCAGCGCGGCTCGTGCCGCTGCCCGCTGCCGGGGCAGCGGCAGCGGTGAGGGAGGGCTCAGGGTGTGCTGTGCGCGGCCGTCCGCAGCGCGGTGAGCGTCTCCACGCGGCCGCACGGCCGGCAGCCGAGGGCGATCTGGCGTTCGAGGACGGCGCCCTCCCTGCGCAGGAGCTCGAGGCCGCGGCGGACCAGGGTGAGCGGTGGCTTGCGCCGCTCGGCCAGGTCGCGGCCCAGGCGGCGGAAGAAGTTCTTCCACGCCGCCCGGCGCACGACGACCGCGTCGGCGAGCAGCCCGCGCTCGCGACAGACCGCCACGATCTCCGCGGCGAAGATGCCGGTCCCGACGAAGACCGCATGCCCGCCGACCTCGAACCGCCGTATGCCGACACGCCCGTCGTGGGCGATGTCGTAGACCGGCACCTCCGCGGCACCCAGGCGGCAGGCGGCCTCGATCGCAGCCACGGCTGCCGCGCCGTCCCACGAGCGCGGGTCGTCCCAGTCGACGATGCCGAGCGTCGGATGGCGCGGCAGCGAGGGGTCGTCCCCCTCCTTGTAGAAGTGGTCGAGGTCGAGCAGCGGCAGGCCGGAGCGCTCGGCGAGGTGCGACTTGCCCGAGCCCGACGGCCCGGCCAGCAGGACCACGCGTGTCCGTGGCCCGGCGCCGTCACTCACGAGACCTCCGGCTCGTCGACCCACGAGACCCGGGCCGCGAGCGCGTCCACGCACGCGGCCCACTGGTCCCGAGCCGCGGTCAGGTCGGTCTCGGCGAGCCGTCCGCGCACGTGCAGCGACCCGCTCGAGAGGTCGAGCAGGTCGCGCACGAAGAACCGGCCCAGCGGGCAGCTCTCGTCGAACGCCGCGTGCACCTGCTCGAGACCGAGCCAGGCCGCGAGGTCCTCCAGCAGCGGCCACGCGGCGAGCAGCGTCTGCGCGCCCTCGCGGTCCACATCCGGGCCGATCAGCGACCCGAGCTCGTCGAGGTCGACGACGTTGTCCTCGTAGGGCTCGTAGTCGAGCTCGTCGGCGCCTTCGCGCAGCGCCCTGGCCCACGACGGCAGCGAGCGCGTCGGGGCGGACCCGACGTACGCCGAGAGCGCCTCGGCCGACCCGGCCGCCAGCAGGGTCGTGCCGTTGCCGAGGAAGTCGACCGCGTCGTCCTCGGCCCGGTGGACCAGCGTCAACGCACCCATGCCGCCGAGGCCGAGCCACAGCGCCTCGACACCGGGCGCCACGCTCTCCAGGGGGAGGACGTGCTCGCGCGGGACGTACGCCGGGTCCGCTGCCGTGTCGTCGGGCCACCCGACGCCGGCCTCGACCTGCGTGAGCACCCACTCCCACGGCACGTCCTTGACCCGGGCAGGACCCTGCTCGGCGTCGACCGGCAGGCCGGTCAGCGTGCCGCCTCGGGGCAGCAGGTCGGACACCGGGTCGGCCGACAGGTCGATGCCCAGCTGGTGCAGGAGGTCCGCCACCAGCTCCCGCGTGGCGGCCGGCGCCGAGCGGTCATAGCCCGCGGCCACCAGGTCGTAGCGGTCCGCGTCGGCCGGCTCGAACTGGCTGAGGAACCGCCCGCGCACCGCATCCCACAGGACGCTCACGCCGAGGTGGTGGTTGTCGTGGGCGCCCGCCCAGGCGGCCAGCTCGTCGGGGGTCGGGAAGGCGAACACTCGATGGCCACGCCCCAGGAACGCCAACGAGTCGTCGTCGGCGTCGTCCCAGCCGCGCTGGTAGAGCGTGTACCACCGCCCGGAGGGCAGCGTGAGCTCGACGGGCACTATCTCCGGCATCTGCGGTCAGACGCCGATGGGGTGCCAGACGGTCTTCGTCTCCAGGTAGGCGAGCAGCCGCCCCAGGTCGGGCGTGGCCGACCAGTCGACCGGTGCCTGCCGGACGACCCGCTTGAGGTTGTCGGCCGCGGCCACCTCGAGCTCCGTGAGCAGCTCGGTGGGCGCGCCCGCGAGGTCGATCGCGTTGACGTCCATATGTGACGCCAGCGTCGGGGCGACCTCAGCGGTCCGGCCGGTGACGACGTTGACCACGCCGCCCGGCACGTCGGACGTGGCGAGCACCTCGGACAGGGTCACCGCCGGGAGGGGAGCGCCCTCGCTGGCCAGCACCACGCAGGTGTTGCCGGTGACGACTGCCGGCGCGATCACGGAGGCCAGGCCGAGAAGGCTGGAGTCCTGCGGTGCGACGACGGCCACGACGCCGGTGGGCTCGGGCACGGAGAAGTCGAAGTACGGGCCGGCGACCGGGTTGGCCGACCCGGTGACCTGGGCGATCTTGTCCGACCACCCGGCGTACCAGACCCAGCGGTCGATCGCCGCGTCGACCAGGGCCTCCGCCCGCTTCGCCGGCACGCCCTCGCCGGCCGCGACCTCGTCGATGAACTGCTGGCGCCGGCCCTCGAGCAGCTCGGCGACGCGGTAGAGCACCTGGCCCCGGTTGTACGCCGTGGCGGCCGACCAGCCCGGGAACGCCTTGCGGGCCGCCTGGACAGCGTCGCGGGCGTCCTTGCGCGAGCCCATCGCGGCGTTGGCGAGGAAGCGCCCCTTGCTGTCGGTGACCTCGTAGGAGCGGCCGCTCTCCGACCGGGGGAACTTCCCGCCGATGTAGAGCTTGTAGGTCTTCTTGACCGCGAGACGGTCGCTCATTCGGGCGCTCCTGCGGACGGGGTCGACGGAACGTGCATGATCGCTGCCAGGTTTGGCGGGCGGTGGGGGTCAGACATCGAGGTAGGCCCCCAGGCCGTGCCGGCCACCCTCCCGGCCGTAGCCGGACTCCTTGTAGCCGCCGAACGGCGACGTCGGGTCGAAGCGGTTGAAGGTGTTGGCCCAGACCACGCCGGCGCGCAGCTGGTTGGCCATCCAGAGGATGCGGGAGCCCTTCTCGGTCCAGACGCCGGCCGACAGGCCGTACGGCGTGTTGTTGGCCTTCTCGACCGCCTCCGCTGGGGTGCGGAAGGTGAGCACCGAGAGCACCGGGCCGAAGATCTCCTCTCGGGCGATGCGGTGGGCCTGCGAGACGCCGGTGAAGATGGTCGGCGCGAACCAGAAGCCCTTCTCCGGCAGGTCGCACGCCGGCGACCAGCGCTCGGCGCCTTCCGCCTCGCCGACCTCGGACAGCTCACGGATGCGGGCGAGCTGCTCGGCGGAGTTGATCGCGCCGACGTCGGTGTTCTTGTCCAGCGGGTCGCCCACCCGCAGCGTGCCGAGCCGGCGCTTGAGCGACGCCAGCACCTCGTCGTACGCGCTCTCCTGCACGAGCAGCCGCGAGCCGGCGCAGCACACGTGGCCCTGGTTGAAGAAGATGCCGTTGACGATGCCCTCGACGGCCTGGTCGACCGGGGCGTCGTCGAACACCACGTTGGCCGCCTTGCCGCCGAGCTCCAGCGTGACCTTCTTGCGGCTGCCGGCGGTGGACCGGGCGATCATCTTGCCGACCTCGGTCGACCCGGTGAACGCGACCTTGTCGACGCCGTCGTGCTCGACGAGCGCGCGGCCCGTGTCGCCCGCCCCGGTGACGATGTTGACCACGCCCGGCGGCAGGTCGGCCTGCTGGCAGATCTCCGCGAACAGCAGCGCGGTCAGCGGCGTCGTCTCCGCCGGCTTGAGCACCACCGTGTTGCCGCACGCCAGCGCCGGGGCGACCTTCCACGCCAGCATCAGCAGCGGGAAGTTCCACGGGATGACCTGGCCGGCCACGCCGAGCGGACG
>DASVBJ010000327.1:0-2186 GCA_036375895.1 Actinomycetes bacterium
CGGCGCGTCGCAGTCGTCGGGCCGAACGCAGCGGTGGCCCGCACGCTCGGCGGTGGCAGCGCCACCGTCTTCCCGGCCTACACGGTGTCCCCGCTCGAGGGGCTGCGCGCGGCGCTCGGCGACCACGTCGAGGTCCTGCACGGCGAGGGAGTCCGCACCCACCACCGCATCCCGGTCGCGGAGCGCGACCGGCTGCTCCTGCCCGACGGGTCAGGGCCCGGGGCCGAGGTGCGGTTCCTCGACGCCGGCGGACGCGTGCTGGGGTCGGACCGCCGACTGGGCGGCGCCTTCGCGTGGCTCGGGACGCTGCCCGACGACGTGCCCGTGGCCGGCGTGGCCGCCGTGGAGGTGCGCACCGCCCTGCGCGTCACGACGTCCGGCCCGCACGTCCTGGGCTGCTCGGGCGTCGGCAGGTTCCGGCTCGCCGTGGGGGGCGAACAGGTCTTCGACACCCGGCTCTCGGTGCCCGCCGACGGGGATCTGGCCGAGGCACACATGCGGCCGCCGCAGCACGGCACGCCGGTGCACCTGCGCGAGGGCGAGACGGTCGATCTCGTCCTCCGCCACGAGCCACTCGGCGCGGACGGAGCAGCGGGGCCGGTGGCGGGCATCACCTTCCAGGTCAACGTCGAGCCCCCGCACCCCGACGACGACGAGGAGATCGAGCGCGCGGTCGGGCTGGCGGGCTCGGCCGACGTCGCCGTCGTCGTCGTAGGGACGACCGAGGAGGTCGAGAGCGAAGGCATCGACCGCGCGTCCCTCGAGCTGCCGGGCCGCCAGGACGAGCTGGTACGACGGGTGGCGGCCGCGAACCCCCGCACCGTGGTGGTCGTCAACTCCGGTGCCCCCGTGCTGCTCCCCTGGGTGGGCGAGGTGCCCGTCGTGCTGCTCGCGTGGTTCCCCGGCCAGGAGTGCGGCAACGCGCTGGCCGACGTGCTGCTCGGAGACGTGGAGCCGGGTGGACGCCTGCCGACCACCTGGCCGGCGTCGGCCGACGGGCTGCCGTCGACGCGGCCGGTGGACGGTGTGCTGGTCTACGAGGAGGGGCTCTTCGTCGGCTATCGGGGGTACGACCGTGACGGGCGCGAGCCGCTGTTCCCGTTCGGCCACGGTCTGGGCTACACCACCTGGGAGTACCTGGGCGTGGAGGTGTCCGGGCCGGTCAGCCCGTCCCGGGCGGCCACGGTCGCCGTACGGCTGCGCAACACCGGGCGACGGCTCGGACGCGAGGTCGTGCAGGCCTACGCCTCACGGCCCGACAGCGCCCTGCTCCGGCCGCCACGCTGGCTGGTCGGCTTCGGCACCGGGCTGGCCGGGCCCGGCGAGGAGGTGACCGTCACGGTCGAGGTGCCCTGGCGTGCGCTCGCGCACTGGGACGTCGGACAGCGCGCCTTCGCCGTCGAGCCGGGTGACTTCGACCTGGCGGTCGGGGCGTCGAGCCGCGACCTCCGGGTGACCACCCGTGTGCACGCGGGCAGGTAGCCGCACGACTGCGCTCGCCGGGCGCGGTCCCGGGGCGGCCGCGGTGGAATAGGCCGGGCTGCCAGCACCTTGTCCCGGGTCATGAAGGCCGCCATCTACTCCGCGACCGGGCCCCCGGACGTGCTGCGGGTCGTGGACAGGCCGGTGCCCGAGCCGGGCAAGGGCGAGGTCCGGGTGCGGGTGCACGTGTCCGGCGTCAACCCGACCGACTGGAAGGCCCGCCGCGGCACCTCGGCCGGTCAGCCGCTCGCGCACCCCGAGGTGGTGCCGAACCAGGACGGGGCCGGCACCGTGGACGCGCTCGGCCCGGGGGTCGAGGGCCTGCAGGTGGGGCAGCGGGTGTGGGTCTGGCTGGCCGCCTGGCAGCGGGCGGACGGGACGGCCCAGGACTACGTCGTCCTTCCTTCCGTGCACGTCGTCCCGCTTCCTGACGGGGCGTCGTTCGACCTCGGCGCCAGCCTGGGCATCCCGGCACTGACCGCGCACCGCTGCCTGACCGTCGGCGAGGGCGGGCCCGACCGCCTCGCCCCCGCAGCCCTGGCCGGCCGGACCGTGCTGGTCGCGGGTGGCGCCGGCGCGGTCGGCAACGCGGCGATCCAGCTCGCCCGGTGGGCCGGCGCGACGGTGGTCACCACCGTCAGCAGCACGGAGAAGGCCGAGCTGGCCAGGCGGGCCGGGGCCGACCACGTCGTGAACTACCGCAC
>DASVBJ010000342.1:0-10692 GCA_036375895.1 Actinomycetes bacterium
GGCCGATGGCCTCAGCGATCGACCGGAACCCGAGCATCGCCAAGTACTCCCGCACTTCCTCCGCGAGGAACTCGAAGAAGTTCACGACGAACTCGGGCTTGCCCGTGAAGCGCTTGCGGAGCTCGGGGTTCTGCGTCGCGATGCCGACCGGGCAGGTGTCGAGGTGGCAGACGCGCATCATCACGCAACCGCTCACCACGAGCGGTGCGGTCGCGAACCCGAACTCCTCGGCGCCGAGCAACGCCGCGATCACGACGTCGCGGCCGGTCTTGAGCTGGCCGTCGCACTGCACGACGATGCGATCGCGCAGGCCGTTGCGCACGAGCGTCTGCTGGGTCTCGGCGATGCCGAGCTCCCACGGCGCGCCCGCGTGCTTGAGCGACGTGAGCGGCGCGGCGCCGGTGCCGCCGTCGTGACCGGAGATGAGCACGACGTCGGAGTGCGCCTTGGCCACGCCCGCCGCCACCGTGCCCACGCCGACCTCGGCGACGAGCTTGACGTGCACCCGCGCCCGGTCGTTCGCGTTCTTGAGGTCGTGGATGAGCTGGGCGAGGTCCTCGATCGAGTAGATGTCGTGGTGCGGCGGCGGCGAGATGAGCCCGACGCCGGGTGTGGAGAAGCGGGTCTTCGCGATCCACGGGTAGACCTTGTGCCCGGGCAGCTGGCCGCCCTCGCCCGGCTTGGCCCCCTGCGCCATCTTGATCTGCAGGTCGTCGGCGTTGACGAGGTACTCGCTGGTCACCCCGAAGCGGCCGCTGGCGATCTGCTTGATGGCCGAGCGCCGCTCGTCGTACAGCCGCTCCGAGTCCTCGCCGCCCTCGCCGGTGTTGGACTTCGCGCCCAGCCGGTTCATGGCGACCGCCAGCGTCTCGTGCGCCTCCTTGGAGATGGAGCCGTAGGACATGGCGCCGGTGGAGAACCGCTTGACGATGCTCTCGACCGGCTCGACCTCGTCGAGCGGCACCGGCGGCCGCTCGCCTTCCTTGAACCGGAACAGGCCCCGCAGGGTCATCAGGCGCTCTGCCTGCTCGTCGACGGCCGTCGTGTACTGCTTGAAGATGTCGTAGCGACGGGCTCGGGTCGCGTGCTGCAGCCGGAACACCGTCTCCGGGTTGAACAGGTGCAGCTCGCCCTCGCGGCGCCACTGGTACTCGCCGCCCGTCTCCAGCGTGCGGTGAGCCGTGGACGCGCGCCGGGTCGGGTAGGCGCGGCGGTGGCGCCGGCGCACCTCCTCGGCGATGACGTCCAGGCCGACGCCGCCGAGCTTGGACGCGGTGCCGGTGAAGTAGCGGTCGACCAGCGCCTGGTCGAGGCCGACCGCCTCGAAGACCTGGGCGCCGTGGTAGGACGCGACGGTCGAGATGCCCATCTTCGACATCACCTTGAGCACGCCCTTGCCCAGCGCCTTGATGAGGTGGCGGACCGCCTCCTGCGGCGCGACGCCCGGGATCAGGCCGTGCCGCGCGAGGTCCTCGACGGTCTCCATGGCCAGGTAGGGGTTCACGGCAGAGGCGCCGTAGCCGACGAGCAGGGCGACGTGGTGGACCTCGCGCACGTCGCCGGCCTCCACGACGAGGCCGACCTGGGTGCGGGTCTTCTCCCGGATCAGGTGGTGGTGCACCGCGCTGGTGAGCAGGAGCGACGGGATGGGGGCCAGCTGCGCGTCGGAGTCCCGGTCGGAGAGCACCACGAACCGGGCCCCGTCCGCGACGGCCGCGCTGACCTCGTCGAAGATCTCCTCGAGCCGGGCCTGCAGCGCCTCGCCGCCGCCGGCCACCCGGTAGAGCCCGCGCACGCGGGTGGCGGCGAAGCCGGGCAGGTCGCCGTCCTGGTTGATGTGGATGATCTTCGCGAGCTCGTCGTTGTCGATCACGGGGAAGGACAGGGCGACCTGGCGGCAGTGGGCGGGAGTGGCGGTGAAGAGGTTCTGGTCCGGCCCGATGGCGGTGCCGAGGGAGGTGACGAGCTCCTCGCGGATCGCGTCCAGCGGGGGGTTGGTCACCTGGGCGAACAGCTGGCTGAAGTAGTCGAAGAGCAGCCGCGGCCGCTGGGAGAGCACGGCGATCGGGGTGTCGGTGCCCATCGATCCGATCGGTTCCGCACCCGCCTTGGCCATCGGGGCCAGCAGGATCCGCAGCTCCTCCTCGGTGTAGCCGAACGTCTGCTGGCGGCGGGTCACGCTGGCGTGCGTGTGCGAGACGTGCTCGCGCTCGGGCAGGTCGGCGAGGTGGATCTGCCCGGCGTGCAGCCACTCGTCGTACGGCGCCTCCGCCGCGAGCTCGGACTTGATCTCCGCGTCGTCGACGATGCGGCCCCGGTCGGTGTCGACGAGGAACATCCGGCCCGGCTGGAGGCGGCCCTTGCGGACGACCGTGGCCGGGTCGAGGTCGAGCACGCCGACCTCGCTGGCGAGCACGACCAGGCCGTCCTCGGTGACCCAGTAACGCGACGGCCGCAGCCCGTTGCGGTCGAGCACGGCGCCGATGAGGGAGCCGTCGGTGAAGGTGATGCATGCCGGGCCGTCCCACGGCTCCATGAGCGCGGCGTGGAACTCGTAGAAGGCGCGCCGGGCCGGGTCCATCTCGGTGTGGTTCTCCCACGCCTCCGGGATCATCATCAGGACGGCGTGCGGCAGCGAGCGGCCGCCCATGTGCAGCAGCTCGAGCACCTCGTCGAAGGACGCCGAGTCGCTCGCGTGCGGGGTGCAGATGGGCAGCAGCCGCCCGATGTCGCCCGGGATCAGGTCGCTGACGAGCTGGCTCTCCCGGGCGGCCATCCAGTTGCGGTTGCCCCGCACCGTGTTGATCTCGCCGTTGTGCGCGATCAGCCGGTAGGGGTGCGCGAGCGGCCAGGACGGGAACGTGTTGGTGGAGAAGCGCGAGTGCACGAGGGCCAGCTCGCTGGTGAACCGCCGGTCGGACAGGTCGGGGAAGAACGGCTCGAGCTGGCCGGTGGTGAGCATGCCCTTGTAGACCAGCGTCCGCGACGAGAACGAGGGGAAGTAGACCTCGGCCTCGCGCTCGGCCCGCTTGCGCAGGCAGAAGGCCATCCGCTCCAGGGCCATCCCGACGACCCGGCCGGCCGCGGCCGTGACGAACAGCTGACGCATGCGGGGCATGACGCCTCGGGCCGTGGCCCCGAGCAGGGCCGGCTCGACGGGCACGTCCCGCCAGCCCAGGACGCGCAGGCCCTCCTCGACCGCGATGCGCTCCACGGCTGCGCGGGCGTCCGCCTCGGGCCGGTCGGCGTCGGGCAGGAACGCGCACCCCACGGCGTACGCGCCCTTGCCGGGCAGCGGGAACGGCGTGACCGCATCGAGGAAGTCGTGCGGGACCTGGGTGAGGATGCCGGCGCCGTCGCCCGACTCGGGCTCCGCCCCGGAGGCGCCGCGGTGGTCGAGGTTGCGCAACGCGGTGAGGGCCTGGTCGACGATCTCGTGGGTCGGCTGCCCGGACAGCGTCGCGACGAACGCGACGCCGCACGCGTCATGCTCGTTGGACGCGTCGTAGAGGCCCTGGGGCGCGGGGAGGCCGGCGGGCTGCGAGGGAGCCGCTGTCGCCATGGTGGCCGTCCTTCCTCGTCGATGACCTGTGCATCGACCGAGGGACGGCGTTGGCCCTGCGGTACGCCGGTCAGGGTACCCGTCGCCGCGCGTACCCCGTCAAACGGACATCCCGACCCGCCGGACACCGGCCGGGACGGCCCACCACTGGTCGGGGCGATCGACCACCGGCGCGCCCGGCCCGTCCTGGATGACGCGGGTGAGCCGGAGGAGGAAGGCGGCGATCCCCGCGGCGCCCTGCATCCAGGAGGTGCCGGGCGCCAGCAGCGGTGGGTCCTGGCGATGCTCCACGAACCGCCAGCGTGCGCCCGCTTCGTCGCGGACGGCGCGGTCGACGAGGGCGTCCCCCATGGTGCGTGCGGCCGCCAGGAGCGTGTCGGCCCGGTCCGGGTCCGGGCAGTCCTGGGCGGCGTCGAGCAGCACGTCCCCGACGCCCGCGGTGCCGCAGCAGCGGCCGTCGTTGTCCCAGAACCCGGGGCGGAGCCGCTCCGGGACACCGGAGGTGAGGACCGAGTGCAGGCACCGCTGCCGCAGCTCGGTGACCTCGTGTCCGGCCACCTCGGTCACGCCGGCGAGCGACAACGCCGCGAACAGGTGCGAGGTCCCGGTCGGTCCATGGCACCAGCCGTAGGTCACCGGCTCGACCTCGCGCTTGGAGGGCGGGATGGTGTGCGGGATGACGAACCCGTCGTCGTCCAGCGAGCCCACCGTGAGCAGGTGCTGCGCGCCCTGCCGCGCGGCAGCGACGAAGTCCGCACGGTCCAGGGCTGTCCCGGCGATCGCCAGGGCCGTCGCCACCCCGGCGGTTCCGTGCGAGTAGTTCGGCGAGCTGCTCGGGTATCCCGGGTGCAGCCGCCAGTCCAGACCGCCCGCGGTCGGCTCCGCCACGCGGAGCAGTGCCTCGGCACCGGTCGCCGCGATCGCCGCGGCGTGCTCACCACCGGCCCAGATCGCGGTCAGCACCACGCCGGCGGTGCCCAGGACGAGGTCTGTCACGGGTGCATCGGACCCCGGATCGACCTGGGTCGTGGTGCGCCATCCCGCCGGGGTCATCAGGTCGGCGAGCCGTTGCAGCGCGATCGGCTCGCTGCCCGGGGCGAGCAGCTTCAGCGCCGTCGCGTCGCCGGCCAGCCCGTCGTACAGCGAGGGCTCCGTCCGGACGCTCACCTGGGTGGAGAGCCGGGTCACGATCCGGGTCGCGAGGTCCTGCTCGACGTCGCTTCGCGCGCGGTGCTGGGCGATCTCGGCCAACACCGGCGCCAAGCCCCCGATCCCCGCGTACAGCGAGTCGCGGTCCTCGGCCGGTCCCAGCCGCTGCCAGCCCTCTGACACCGTGTCCGGCAGCCACGGGCCGTCGTCCTCCCGCACGTGGCTCAGGACCCACGACCAGGCGGCCTCCCCCAGCTCTCGGTACGCGTCGCTCGCCGCCACTCGCTCAGGCTAGGTGGCCCTGGCCGTCAGGTTCGACGACCCGCCCGGCGAAGTCGGCATTGGGTCGAGCAGCGTGCGGCGTCAGGCGATGCCGCCGCCGACCAGGCTGCCGAAGCCGTACGTGATCAGGGCGGCGACCGCGCCGACGAGGACCTGGCGGATCCCGCCGTACCACCAGTGCCGCGGGGTGAGCCGCGTCACGAACGCCCCGGCGAGGAAGAGCCCGATGAGCGTCACCACGACGGCCGGCCACAGGGCGCTCGCGCCGAGCAGGTACGGCAACACCGGCACCAGCGCGCCGACGGCGAACGAGGCGAACGAGGACCCGGCGGCCAGGCCCGCCGAGGGCAGGTCGTCGGGGTCGATGCCGAGCTCCTCGCGGACGTGCACGTCGAGGGCCACCTCGGGGTTGAGGGAGATCTGGCGGGCGACCTCACGGGCGAGGTCGGGGTCGAGGCCCTTGGCGACGTACATGTGGGCGAGCTCGCGCTCCTCGGCCTTCGGGCGCTTGAGGATCTCGTTGCGCTCGATCTCGATCTCGGCCTGGGCGTGCTCCGCCTGGGACCGGACCGAGATCCACTCCCCTGCGGCCATCGAGAAGGCGCCGGCCGCCAGCCCGGCCATGCCGGCCAGGAGCACGACCTTGTTGTCGCTGCTGCCACCGGCGACACCCGCGATCAGGGCGAAGTTCGACACGAGCCCGTCGGAGGCGCCGAACACCGCCGGGCGCAGCCAGCCACCCGTCACGTCGGCGTGCTCGTGCTGGACCCGCTCGACCTCGCCGGCCGCCCGCGCCTGCTCGGGGGTGCGGATCTCCTCGGGGACGCTCACGCGGTGACCTCCTCGTCCGTCGGGCTCGCGGGCTCGCCGCGGTCACCCACATTCTCCCTCCCGGGCCGCAGGCGTGCGGACACGACGATGTAGGTCACCGCGCCCAGGAAGACCAGCAGGCTGGTCCAGTCGTTGAGCCGCAGGCCGAGGACGTGGTGGGCCTCGTCGATGCGCAGCGCCTCGATCCAGGCCCGCCCGAGCGTGTAGGCGGCGACGTACAGCGCGAACGCCCGGCCGTGCCCGAGCCGGAACCGGCGGTCGGCCCAGATCACGAGGACGGCCACCCCGAGGTCCCACAGCACCTCGTAGAGGAAGGTCGGGTGGTAGTAGCCCGGGACGCGCCCGCCGTCGACCCTGGTGATGTGCAGCGCCCACGGCAGGTCGGTGGCGCGGCCGTAGAGCTCCTGGTTGAACCAGTTGCCGAACCGGCCGATCGCCTGCGCGACGGCGATGCCGGGAGCGAGCGCGTCGGCGAAGGGCGGCAGCGGGATGCCGCGCCGGCGGCAGCCGATCCAGGCCCCCACCCCACCCAGCGCGATCGCCCCCCAGATGCCGAGCCCGCCCTCCCAGATGTAGAGCGCCTTGACCGGTTCGCCGCCCGAGCCGAAGTACGCGTCCGGGGACGTGACGACGTGGTAGAGGCGGCCGCCGACGATGCCGAAGGGCACCATCCAGGTCGCGACGTCGGTGACGTCGCCGGGCCGCCCGCCGCGCGCCACCCACCGGCGCTCGCCCATCCACACGGCGACGACGACGCCGGCGATGATGCAGAGTGCGTAGGCCCGCACGGGCAGCGGCCCGAGGTGCCAGACGCCCTGGTCCGGGCTCGGGATGGAGGCGAGCAGCATGATGCCTGCAGGCTACCCGGCGGGCGCCGTCAGGCCCGGGCCAGCCGGGCCAGGTCCGACCGCAGGTCCTTGACCGGCGTCTCGGGCATCCAGACCAGCCGGCCCTTGCCGCCGGTGAACGCGATCACCTGCGCGCCGTGCCCGACCTCGTAGCCGCCCGCGGTGGCGCCCTCCTTGCCGGTGTAGGCGATGCCGAGCGACCGGGCGGCCTTCTCGATGGTCGGCAGCGGGGCCGTCAGCCCGACGTACGACGGGTCGAACCGGTCGAGGTAGCCGCGCATGACCGCGGGCGTGTCCCGGTCGGGGTCCGTCGTCACGAACAGCAGCTGCACCCTGTCGCGGACGGCCGCGTCGGAGCGGCGCAGCGCGGACGCGACGTTGGCGAGCACGACGTTGCAGACGTCGGGGCAGTGCGTGTAGCCGAAGAAGACCAGCGTCACGGCGTGCCGGGCGTCCTCAGCCGGCACGAAGGGGCGGCCGGCGGTGTCGGTGAACGCGAGCGCCGGCAGGTCGTACGGGTTCTGGATCACGGCTCCGTGGAAGCCGTCGTTGCCGCTCGTCGTGATGTCGGCCGCGCCGCCCGACCCGTCCGCGGCGCCGTCGCCGGACGAGGCGCAGCCGGTCGCGACGACCAGGGCGAGGACGATCGCCAGGGCGGCGGGCAGCCGCCGGGCACCTGCTCTCATCGCAGCCTCGGCACCCGCACCCCGTCGGCCAGCTCGGCGGCCAGCGCGGCCACCGCCTTGCACCCGGCGCCGGGGTCGGGGGCGTCGAGCAGCAGCCGGACGAACGCCGAGCCCACGATCACCCCGTCGGCGAAGGCGGCCACCTCGGCGGCCTGCGCGCCCGACGACACCCCGAGCCCGACGCACACCGGCAGGTCGGTCACCGCGCGGGTGCGCGCGACGAGCCGCTCGGCCCCGCCACCGACGGTGGCCCGTGCCCCGGTGATCCCCATCGTGGAGGCCGCGTAGACGAAGCCGCGGCAGTGGTCCGCGGTGTACCGCAGCCGGGCGTCGGTGGACGACGGGGCCACCAGGAAGATGCGGTCCAGCCCGGCCTGGTCGGTCGCGGCGAGCCACGGGCCGGCCTCGTCGGGGGTCAGGTCCGGCGTGATGACTCCGCTGCCGCCGGCGGCTGCCACGTCGTCGGCGAACCGGCGGACGCCGTACCGCTCGATGGGGTTCCAGTAGCTCATGACCAGCACGGCCGCGCCGGTGCGGGCCACCTCGCGCACGGTGTCCATCACGTCGGCGGTGGTGGTGCCGGCGGCCAGCGAGGCCTCGACGGCCGCCTGGATGGTCGGACCGTCCATGAGCGGGTCGGAGTAGGGCAGGCCGACCTCGACCACGTCCACCCCGGCCTCCACCATGGCGGTCAGCGCGGTGACGGCGGCGCCGACCGACGGGTAGCCGGCGGGCAGGTAGCCGACGAGCGCGGCCCGGCCCTCGGCGCGCGCCCGTGCCAGCGCGTCGTCGAGACGGGTCACCAGCCCTCCCCCGCGGCCTCCTGGGGCTGCCCCTCCACGGTGGCCTTGGCCGACTCGACGATGTCGCGACCCGACACGACCCCGAACCAGGCGGCGGCGGTGTCGACGTCCTTGTCGCCGCGGCCGGAGAGGTTGACCAGCACGACGGCCTCCGGGCCGAGGTCGCGCCCCACCTCGAGGGCACCGGCCACGGCGTGGGCGCTCTCCAACGCCGGGATGATGCCCTCGGTGCGGCAGAGCAGGGCGAACGCCTCCATCGCGGCGTCGTCGACGATCGGCCGGTAGACGGCCCGGCCGGTGTCGTGCAGCCACGCGTGCTGCGGGCCCACCCCCGGGTAGTCCAGGCCGGCCGAGATCGAGTGGGAGGGCACCGTCTGGCCCCACTCGTCCTGGAGGATGTAGGTGCGGGTGCCGTGCAGCACGCCCGGCGAGCCGCCCTCCATCCGGGCGGCGTGACGGCCGGTGCTGACGCCCTCTCCCCCGGCCTCGAAGCCGTACAGCCGGACGTCGGGGTCGTCGAGGAAGGCCGTGAAGATGCCCATGGCGTTGGAGCCGCCGCCCACGCAGGCCGCGACCGCGTCCGGGAGGCGGCCGGTCAGGTCCAGCACCTGCCGGCGCGCCTCGTCGCCGATGACCCGCTGGAAGTCGCGCACCATCGAGGGGAACGGGTGCGGGCCGGTGACCGTGCCGAGCAGGTAGTGCGTGGTCTCGACGTTGGTGACCCAGTCGCGCATCGCCTCGTTGATGGCGTCCTTCAGGGTGCGGCTGCCCGCGGTCACCGGCACCACCTCGGCGCCGAGCAGGCGCATGCGGGCGACGTTGAGCGCCTGCCGGCGGGTGTCCTCCTCGCCCATGTAGACGACGCACTCCAGGCCGAGCAGCGCGGCGGCGGTCGCCGTGGCCACCCCGTGCTGGCCGGCGCCGGTCTCGGCGATGACCCGGGTCTTGCCCATCTGCCGGGTGAGCAGCGCCTGGCCCAGCACGTTGTTGATCTTGTGTGAGCCGGTGTGGTTGAGGTCCTCGCGCTTGAGCAGGACCCGGGCCCCACCGGCGTGCTGGGCGAGCCGCCTGGCGTCGGTGAGCGGGGTGGGACGACCGGAGTACGTCGTGAGCAGCCGGGTGAGCTCGGTCTGGAACGCCTCGTCGCGCCGGGCCTTGTCATAGGCCGCGGCGAGCTCGTCCAGCGCCGCCGTGAGCGCCTCGGGGACGAACCGGCCGCCGTACGGGCCGAAGTGGCCGGTCTCGTCGCCCGTCATCGGTCGTGCTTGAGGGCCGGGTGGGCCCCCGCGGCCACCAGGTCGGCCACCGCCGAGCGCGGGTCCCGTCCGGTGACGAGGGACTCGCCGACCAGCACCGCGTCGGCGCCGGCGCGGGCGTACTCGATGACGTCGTGCGGGCCACGCACCCCGGACTCGGCGATCCGCACGACGTGATCGGGGATGTACGGCGCGATCCGGGCGAACAGGCCGCGGTCGACCCTCATCGTCGTGAGGTCGCGGGCGTTGACGCCGATCACGGTCGCGCCGGCGTCGACGGCGCGGGAGACCTCCTCGACCGTGTGGACCTCGACGACGGGCACGAGCCCGAGCGAGTGGGCCCGCTCGACGAGCGACACCAGGGCGTTCTGGTCGAGGGCGGCGACGATGAGCAGCGCGAGGTCGGCGCCGTGGACGCGGGCCTCCCACAGCTGGTAGCTGGAGACGATGAAGTCCTTGCGCAGCACCGGCACGTCGACGGCGAGGCGCACCGCCACCAGGTCGTCGAGGCTGCCGCCGAACCGCCGCTGCTCGGTGAGGACGCTGATGACTGCGGCGCCGCCCATCTCGTAGTCGGCCGCGAGCGCGGCGGGGTCGGCGATCGTGGCCAGCGCACCCTTGGACGGGCTGGAGCGCTTGACCTCCGCGATGACCGCCACGCTGTCGCCGCGCAGCACCGGGATCGCATTCCGGCACGGCGGCCTGGTCGCGGCCCGGGCCTTGAGCTCGTCGAGGCTCACCTGGTCCTGACGCTCGGCGAGGTCGGCGCGCACACCTGCCAGGATGTCGTCCAGCACGCTCACGCGATGGTCTCCTCGCCGTGGTCCCCGTCGGCCGTCAGGTCTGACCGTCCGATGGTAACTGCGCACCGGGCGGCGACGGTCAGCCCGGTCGCGGGCTGGGACGGCTCAGGGGGCGAGGGCAGCGCCGAACGGCAGGTTGCGTGCGACGCCGAACGTGATGGCAGCCACCACGACCAGCACCCGGATCGTCCGCGACGACGACGGCGGGGACCGGCGCAGCAGCCAGAGCAGCGCGAGCAGCGGGAAGCCGACCACGATCAGCGCGTTCTCGCCGACCGCCGCGGCGAGCTGACCCGTCAACAGGTCGTGCGTGGCGCGCAGCCCCCCGCAGAAGGGGCACCACAGCCCGGTCAGGGCGTGCAGCGGGCACACCGGGTAGCGGCCGGCGACATGGGGGTCGACCAGCCCGACGTACGTCACGGCCGCCGCGACGGCGGACCCGCTCACCGCCCACCAGAGCAGGCGTGACCGG
>DASVBJ010000358.1:0-16555 GCA_036375895.1 Actinomycetes bacterium
CCGGTCCAGCCGGTCCCGGAACGCCGGCTCGTCGGTGATCGCACTCGGGCGGCAGTTCGGGTCGACCGCCACCACCACGTCCGGAGCCACCCGGCCCACCAGGCCCTCCAGGGTCGACGCCATCGGCTCCAGCACGAGCCCCAGCGTCCCGACGTACACGATCCGGGGGTTGAGGGCGAGCACCGCCTCGGCGGCGGCCGGCTCCAGCGCGGACGCCGACGTCCCCTCGAGGTAGAAGCGGTACGTCGCGACGCCTCCGGCGTCGACCTCGGCGAGGGCGAGGCTCGTCGGCAGCTCGGTGGCCGGCGCGAACCGGTCGTCGACACCGTCGGCGCGCAGGGCCGCCCGCAGGTCCCGGCCGAACCGGTCCGCCGACAGGGCGCCGAGGTAGGCACACGACAGGCCGAGCCGGGCAGCGGTCCGCGCGACGTTGAAGGGACCGCCGCCCAGGACCGCGGCCGGCGGGCCCGTCTCCCGGCAGATGAGGTCGACCAGGCTCTCGCCGGCAACCACGATCACAGCGGACCTCCCACTCTCTCCCAGGCACCCACCCTTCTTGCAGCGATCATGCACGTTCCGTCGCAGGTGACCAACCCGGTGGCGACGGAAGCCGCATGATCGCTGCCGGGAGTGGGCGGCACCGGGCGGGGTTGGCGACGGAAGCTGCATGATCGCTGCCAGGGAGAGGGGCGGCCTCGCTGCCAGGGAGAGGGGCGGCGCCGCGCGGCGGATCAGGCGCAGGTGCCCCCACCCGTCGGCGACAGGGGTGGGTCGCTGACGGGGTTGGTCGGACCGGGCGGCGAGAATGGGCCGCACCCGACGTACCCGACCGCAGGAGCAGCACGCCGTGGCCCGCCGCAGCACCAAGACCCCTCCGCCGGAGGACTACACCGAGCGCATCGTCGACATCGACGTCGCCGACGAGATGCAGGGCTCGTTCCTCGAGTACGCGTACTCCGTCATCTACTCGCGCGCGCTGCCCGACGCCCGGGACGGGCTCAAGCCCGTGCACCGCCGCATCCTGTTCCAGATGAACGAGATGGGCCTGCGGCCCGACCGCGGCCACGTCAAGTGCGCCAGGGTCGTCGGCGACGTCATGGGCAAGCTGCACCCCCACGGCGACGGGGCCATCTACGACACGCTGGTCCGGATGGCCCAGCCGTGGTCGATGCGGCTGCCGCTGGTCGACGGGCACGGCAACTTCGGCTCACTCGGCAACGACGACCCCCCGGCGGCCTACCGCTACACCGAGTGCCGCCTTGCCCCGGCCGCGCTGCTGATGACGACCAGCCTCGACGAGGACGTCGTCGACATGCGGCCCAACTACGACGACCAGGCCTATGAGCCCGAGGTGCTGCCCGCGGCCTTCCCGAACCTGCTCGTCAACGGCGCGGCCGGCATCGCCGTCGGCATGGCCACCAACATGGCCCCGCACAACCTGGTCGAGGTCATCTCGGCGGCCCGCCACCTCATCAAGCACCCGAAGGCGTCCCTCGACGACCTCATGCGGTTCGTCCCTGGGCCCGACCTGCCGACCGGCGGCAAGATCGTCGGCCTCGACGGGGTCCGCGACGCCTACGAGACCGGCCGGGGCACGTTCCGCACCCGCGCCACCGCCCGGGTCGAGAACGTCACGCCTCGCCGCAAGGGCATCGTGGTCACCGAGCTGCCCTTCGGCGTCGGCCCCGAGCGCGTCAAGGAGAAGATCGCCGACCTGGTGCGGGCCAAGAAGGTCCAGGGCATCACCGCCGTCGACGACTACACCGACCGGACGCAGGGGCTGCGGCTCGTCATCGAGGTGAAGAACGGCTTCAACCCCGAGGCGATCCTCGAACAGCTCTACCGCCTCACGCCGCTGGAGGAGTCCTTCGGCATCAACAACGTGGCGCTGGTCGACGGGCAGCCCCGCACGATGGGGCTCAAGGAGCTGCTGGAGGTGTACGTCGACCACCGGCTCGACGTCGTGCGCAGGCGCAGCACCTTCCGCCGCCGCAAGGCCGAGGAGCGCCTGCACCTGGTCGACGGCCTGCTCGTCGCGATCCTCAACATCGACGAGGTCATCCAGGTCATCCGCACGAGCGACGACTCCGGCGCCGCCCGCGAGCGGCTCATGTCGATCTTCGACCTGACCGAGACGCAGGCCAACTACATCCTCGACATGCCGCTGCGCCGGCTCACGAAGTACTCCCGCATCGAGCTGGAGAAGGAGCAGGAGACGCTGCGGGCCACGATCGAGGAGCTCACCGCGATCATCGAGTCCGACGCCCTGCTGCGCGACACGGTGTCCCACGAGCTGGCCGAGGTCGCCAAGCAGTTCGGCACCCCCCGGCGTACCGTCCTGCTCGAGTCGGCAGGCGCGCCGGCCGCCTCGGCAGTGCCGCTCGAGGTCACCGACGACCCCTGCTGGGTGCTGCTGTCCTCCACCGGGCTGCTCGCCCGGACACTCACCGACGACCCCCTGCCGACCGACGGATCCCGGGCCAAGCACGACGTCATCGTGTCGGCGGTGCGGACGACCGCACGGGGCGAGGTCGCGGCGGTCACGAGCGCGGGGCGCATGGTCCGGCTCGGGGTGCTGGACATGCCGGCGCTGCCGTCGACGGCCAGCGCGCCCAACCTGTCCGGCGGAGCGCCGGTCTCGGAGTTCCTCCAGCTCGACAGGGACGAGGTGGTGCTCGCCCTCTCCAGCCTGGAGGGCGGGTCCGGCGGCCTCGCGCTCGGCACGGCGCAGGGCGTCGTCAAGCGCGTCACGGCCGACTACCCGCTCAACAAGGACAGCTGGGAGGCGATCGGCCTCAAGCCGGACGACCGGGTCGTCGGTGCGGTCGAGCTGCCCGCCGAGGGCACCGAGACCCAGGACTTCGTCTTCATCACGTCCGACGCACAGCTGCTGCGCTTCCCCGCGTCGGCGGTGCGGCCGCAGGGCCGCGCGGCCGGAGGCATGGCCGGCGTTCGCCTCGCGCCCGGCGCCCGGGTGGTGTTCTTCGGCGCCGTCGACGCGTCGGCCGACGCCGCGGTGGTGACGGTGTCGGGCTCCTCCGACGCGTTGCCGGGCACCGAGGCGGGCTCGGTCAAGGTCGCGCCCTACGCCGAGTTCCCGGCCAAGGGCCGCGGCACCGGCGGGGTGCGCTGCCACCGCTTCCTGCGCGGCGAGGACACCCTGATCCTCGCGTGGGCGGGTGCTGCCCCACCGCGGGCGGCGGCCGCCACCGGCGTCCCGGTCGAGCTGCCCGCGGCCACCGGCAAGCGGGACGGCTCGGGTACGCCGGGGAGCCAGCCACTCGCGGCGGTCACCGGCCCGTGAGCCGGGGCTCGCCGGACCCGATGCGGCTGCCGGCGGGCGCCGAGATCCGGCGGGCGCGGCCGGAGGACGCCGAGGCCGTCGCCCGGGTGCACGTCGCGGGCTGGCGGCACGCCTACCGAGGGCTGCTGCCCGACGACTACCTCGACGGGCTCGACTGGCGCGATCGGGTCGAGCGACACCGGGCCAGCCTCTCCGACGGCCCCGACGCGGTGTCCACGTTCGTCGCCGTGCTGGACGGCCGGCTCGTCGGGTTCGCCGCCCACGGACCGTCCCGCGACGACGACCTCCCCCAAGGCCGCCCGGTGCAGGAGGTCTACGCGATCTACCTGGTGCAGGAGGCTCTCGGGCGTGGAATCGGCAGCGCCCTGCTTCGACGGTGCCTCGCCGCCGCTCCACCCGACGCGACCGTGACGCTCTGGGTTCTCGGCGACAACGCGCGCGGCCGCCGCTTCTACGAACGCCACGGGTTCGTCGCCGACGGTGCGACCAAGACCTACGCAGTGGCCGGCCGGGAACTCCCCGAGGTGCGCTACCGCCTCGACCGCTGACGGTTCCCGTCGAGCACGAGGACAACGAGATGACGCGGCCGCCGCGCGTCGGATCGAAGCCGTCAGGCGGCGTGCCCTTCCGACAGGTAGGCGTCGAGGGCCGCGAACCCCTGGTCCACGTACGCCGTGAAGCCGGCCCCGTCCGGCGGCCAGCCCACCGCGGACCGCGGCGGCAGGTCCTCGACGGGCAGCCCTGTGGTCGCCACCGCGGCCACCCGGCGCCGGACCGCCCGACGGGCCCACCACGCCGTACCCGCAACGGCGGCGAAGAGCAGCACGCTGGCCAACATCCTCTTTCATCGGCCGACGCAGCGATCGACTTCAGCGGTCGACGGAGCTAGCCGGACCACGGGGCGTCGGGCTGCCTCTGGTCGAGCTCGCCCCCGGCCCGGCACTGCCCCGACCGGTACTCGTCGGACATGCGGGGGTAGACCGTGCGCCAGTACCGGCGGGCCAGCGCGCGGGCAGCGTCCTCCGGCGCCCCGAGCAGCCGCGCGGTCCGGGCGTCGACCTGCATCGCGCGGCACTCGGCCTCCGCCTCGTCGGTGTAGCCGGCCATGTGCATCGCCTCGTGGCTCAGGACGTGCACAGCGACCACCTGCTCCGACGACGGATGACGTCGATCGGAGTGCAGGTACGACGAGAGCGCGCCGCACTGCGGCCGCTTGATCAGCGTGGCCCGCTCGGGCTGGCCGTCGGGGCCGATCCGCACGTAGCCGAGCTCCGCTCCTACGTCGACGAACTCCTGGCCGAGGCCCTGGCAGTCCACCACGACCCGCTCGCCGACCAGGCTGCTCGCGACGTCACCGAGCCGGGCCTCGAGCCGCGCGGTGCGCACGACGGGAACCAGCAGACCGACGCCGAGGCCGAGCAGGATGAGCACCGTCACCAGCGGGAAGGGCCGTCGCCGCCCCAGCGCGTCGACCCGACGCATCGCCCAGCGCGCCGCCACGGCGACGGCAGCGGCGAGCAGGGCTGCCGCGATCCAGGTCACGACATCATGGTCGGGCTACCCGGTCCCCGCCGCAGCCGGCGGGCCGATCAGGCATCCGCGGCCGGCCGGCGCGCCGATCAGGCGTCGATGCTGGCACGGTCGACGCGGCCCGCGCCGTCGACGATGAAGTCACGCCGCGGCGCGACGTCGTTGCCCATCAGCAGCTCGAAGACCTGCTCGGCGGCCTCGAGGTCGCCGAGGGTCACCCGGCGCAGGGTCCGGTGGCGGGGGTCCATGGTGGTCTCGGCCAGCTGGTCGGCATCCATCTCGCCGAGCCCCTTGTAGCGCTGGATGGGCTCCTTGTAGCGCTTGCCCCTGCGCTGGAGGTCGGCAATCAGCCGGCGCATCTGCTGCTCGGAGTAGGTGTAGACGACCTCGTTCTTCGCCCTGCCCTGGCCGATGACCTCCACCCGGTGCAGCGGCGGCACCGCGGCGAACACCCTCCCGGCCTCCACCATGGGGCGCATGTAGCGGTAGAAGAGCGTGAGCAGAAGGCACCGGATGTGGGCGCCGTCGACGTCGGCGTCGCTCATCAGGATCACCCGGCCGTAGCGGGCGGCCGACAGGTCGAACGTGCGGCCCGATCCGGCGCCCAGCACCTGGATGATCGCCGCGCACTCGGCGTTCTTGAGCATGTCGGAGGCCGAGGCCTTCTGGACGTTGAGGATCTTGCCGCGGATCGGCAGGAGAGCCTGGTACTCCGAGCTGCGGGCGAGCTTGGCGGTGCCGAGCGCGGAGTCGCCCTCGACGATGAACAGCTCGCTGCGCTCGACGTCGTCGCTGCGGCAGTCGGCCAGCTTGGCGGGCAGCGACGAGGTCTCGAGCGCGTTCTTGCGCCGCTGCAGCTCCTTGTGCTGGCGGGCGGCGACGCGGGTGCGGGCCGCGGACGCGATCTTGTCGAGAATGGTCTTGGCCTGCAGCTTGCCGGCCTTCTTGGTCGTCGTGAGCAGGGCCTTCAGCTCCTTGGCCACGACGTGCGCCACGATCCGCGACGCCGCCGAGGTGCCGAGGACCTCCTTGGTCTGGCCCTCGAACTGCGGCTCGGCCAGCCGCACCGTGACGATCGCGGTGAGGCCCTCGAGCACGTCGTCCTTGATGACGTCGTCCTCGCTCGCCCGCAGCACCCGCTGGGAGCGCAGCACCTCGTTGACCGTCTTGGTCAGTGACCGCTCGAAGCCCTGGACGTGCGTGCCGCCCTTGGGCGTCGCGATGATGTTGACGAAGGAGCGGACGACGGTGTCGTAGCCGCTCCCCCACCGCAGGGCGAGGTCGACGGTCAGCTCGCGCTCGACCTCTTGGGGGGTCATGTGGCCCTTGTCGTCAAGAACCGGGACCGTCTCCTTGAAGTGGCCGACGCCGTGCAGGCGCAGCACGTCGCTCACCGCCTGGTCGGGCGCGAGGAACTCGCAGAACTCGCTGATGCCGCCGTCGAACCGGAAGGTCTCCTCACTGGGGTCGCCGGCGTCGCCGCCCCGCTGGTCGCGGACCACCAGGGTCAGGCCGGGCACCAGGAAGGCCGTCTGGCGGGCCCGGTTGTGCAGCTCGTCGATGGACAGCCGGGCGTCCTTCAGGAAGATCTGCCGGTCGACCCAGTAGCGCACGCGGGTGCCGGTGGTCTTCTTGGTGACCTTGCCGACGACCCGGAGGCCGGACTGCTCGATGAAGGGGCTGTCGGGGCTGCCGTTGCCGAACGTGCCGGGCACCCCGCGCCGGAAGCTGACGGCGTGGGTCTTGCCGCCCCGGTCGACCTCGACGTCGAGCCGCGCGGACAGCGCGTTGACCACCGAGGCGCCCACGCCGTGCAGGCCGCCGGAGGCGGCGTACGAGCCCCCGCCGAACTTGCCACCCGCGTGCAGCTTGGTCATGACGACCTCGACGCCGGACAGTCCGGTGCGGGGCTCCTTGTCCACCGGGATGCCGCGACCGTTGTCCCGCACCTCGACCGACCCGTCGGCGTGCAGGTCGACCTCGATCCGGGTGCAGTGACCCCCCAGGGCCTCGTCGACCGCGTTGTCGATGATCTCCCAGAGGCAGTGCATGAGCCCGCGGGAGTCGGTCGACCCGATGTACATGCCCGGACGCTTGCGCACCGCCTCGAGCCCCTCGAGGACGAGCAGGTGGCGCGCGGAGTAGGCGTCCGGCTCGAACTCGCCGTCGCTGCGGGCGTGGAGGATCTGGGTCACGCGGTGGTGCTCCTGAGCGGACTGGTGGGAGATGTGGGGGTCTGGGCGTCGTCGCGACGCTGCCCGGAAGGCTACCCGCGCTCAGGGACAGGTCGGCGGGGACGCGCCGCGCGCCCACGTCGTACGTCCCACGCCCCCGCGGCACCTGCGCCGAACGGGTGACCGACACGCCCGGGAGGCCCCCTGAGCACGCCGGAGGTTCGGCCGTGATGTGAAATGGGCAACAGCAAGGCACTTCTAGGCGTCGGATACGCGTAGAGCGAACCCGGACCGGTGAAGTCCTCGGGAACGAACACCCGATGGTTGGATGTTCACCCGGGTACCAACCGCAAGACCGAAGAGAGGGCGACGTGACCACTGCTCTTGCCTCGCACCCTCCGCTTACCGCGGCGGACCGCTGCGACCGCTGCGGCGCCCAGGCGTACATCCGCGTGACCATGCCGTCCGGCGGCGAGCTGCTGTTCTGTGGCCACCACGGCCGGGCCCACGAGACCAAGCTCCGCGAGGTCGCGAGGGACTTCCACGACCAGACCGACGAGCTCACCGCCACGCCTGCAACGGCGCCGGACGGAGAGCGCTGACGCGATAGAGCCTCCGTACGACGTCGAAGGGCCCCGGCACCAGCCGGGGCCCTTCGACGTCGGCGGAGCGTGACATCCTGACGCGATGTCACCACGACGCGTGACCCTGACCCGGTTGGCGGTGCACGCCGCGCGGGCCGAACGGGCCGTCGAGCTGCGGGCCGCCCGGGCGATGTGGCGCCGAGGCTGGCGGGTGCGGATCCTGGGCCATGTCGGCTACGGCGTGGCCGGACCGCAGGGCTGGGTCCGGGTGCTCGGCCGAGTGCATCTCGCCCCCACGCCGCCCCCGGCCCCGGCGACGGACCCGCCGGGAGACGTCCGCGGCTGGCGGCAGTTCGTCAGCATCAACCTGGCCGGGGTCCACGTCCGGATCACGGTGGGCGGGGTGGATCACGTCGTCCGCAGCGACGTGGAGGGCTACCTCGACGCCACCCTGCCGGCGGAGCTCCCGCCCGGCTGGCACGAGGTCGCGCTCGAGTGTGCGCACGGACCGCGGGTCTCGGCACCGGTACGGATCGTGGGGCCCGACGAGACGCAGGGCATCGTGAGCGACATCGACGACACCGTCATGATCACCGCCCTCCCCCGCCCGCTGCTCGCATTCTGGAACACCTTCGTGCGCCTGGAGACCTCGCGGGTGCCGGTGCCCGGGATGGCAGACCTGCTGCAGCGCCTGGCTGGGCCGGCTGGGCCGGCTGGGCCGGCTGGGCCGGCTGGGCCGCAGAGCCTCGTGGTCTACGTGTCGACCGGCGCCTGGAACGTCGCGCCGTCGGTGCGGCGGTTCCTCGACCGGCACGGCTACCCGCCGGGGCCGCTGCTGCTCACCGACTGGGGGCCGACGGAAGAGCGGTGGTTCCGGTCAGGGCGGGCGCACAAGCACGCCACGCTGCGCCGGCTGCTCCGCGAGCTCCCCGGCCTGACCTGGACCCTCGTCGGCGACGACGGTCAGCATGACCCCGCGCTGTACGACGAGTTGGCCACCGAGGCGCCGGGACGGGTGCGGCTCGTGGCGATCAGGACGCTGAGCGCCGCCGAGCAGGTGCTGACCCACGGCACTCCCGCGGCGCTGCCCGGCGAGGCCGGTCACCTGGCCCCGCGCGGCGGCGCGGCCCCCGTCGTACGCGGTCGCGACGGTTGGGAGCTCCTGGAAAGGATCCCCGCCCGCGGGTGAGACGCGTTCGCCGCTTTCAGGTAGTTTCAGGCGTACACCAGACATCGATCAGGTCACGAACGCGGCACGAAGGCCCTCGACGGCTTGTGCGTGGGGCCGACTGGCGCTCTGGTGGTCAGCGAACACTGGACCGGCGGTCGAGAGGGAGGCGCCGATGACCGCTCCGCTGCAGGTCTCCGGGCCCGGTCCCCAACCGACCGCCGAGCCCGAGGCCACCGGATCGGCCGTCCGGGGACGCTCCCCCAGCCAGATCGCCTGGATGCGGCTCCGGCGGGACAAGGTCGCGATGGCCGGCGGGGTCATCGTGCTGCTGCTCGTCGTGATGGCGTTCGCCGCACCGCTGCTCGTCCGCCTCTTGGGCGACCCGCCCAACGAGTTCCACTCGGACCTGATCGACCCGGTGCTGAGCCGGCCGAAGGGTGCCTACGGCGGCATCAGCCTCGACCACCTGCTCGGTGTCGAGCCGGTGAACGGTCGTGACCTGTTCAGCCGGATGGTCTACGGGGCCCGGATCTCCCTGCTCATCGCGTTCCTCGCGACGCTGCTCTCCGTCGTCATCGGCGTCGTGTTCGGCGTCCTGGCCGGCTTTCTCGGCGGCTGGGTGGACACCATCATCAGCCGCACGATGGACGTGTTCCTTGCCTTCCCGCTGCTGCTGTTCGCCATCGCGCTCGCCGGCGTCGTCCCCGACAGCGCCTTCGGCCTGAAGGGCAACTCGCTGCGCATCGCGCTGCTGATCTTCATCATCGGCTTCTTCAGCTGGCCCTACATGGGTCGCATCATCCGGGGGCAGACGCTGTCGCTGCGCGAGCGTGAGTTCGTGGAGGCGTCGCGCAGCGTCGGCGCCGGCACGCCACACATCCTCTTCAGGGAGATGCTGCCCAACCTCGTGGCGCCGATCGTGGTCTACGCCACCCTGCTCATCCCCACGAACATCCTGTTCGAGGCAGCCCTCTCCTTCCTCGGCGTGGGCATCAACCCGCCGACGCCCTCCTGGGGCGGCATGCTCAACCAGGCGATCAACTTCTACCGGATCGACCCGGTCTTCATGATCGTGCCCGGAGCCGCCATCTTCGTCACGGTCCTGTCCTTCAACCTGTTCGGCGACGGGTTGAGAGACGCCCTCGACCCGCACGGCCGGTAGCGGCCATCCCACGTCCAGCACCGTCCGACCATCTAAGGGGGCACGACCCACATGCCACACCGAAAGAGATTCCTTACCCTCACCGCCGCCGTCACGGCCGGTCTCACCCTGGCCGCCTGCGGCGGCGGGGACGGCGGCAACGGCGGCACGACGGCACAGGGCGAGGCCGCCTACAACGCGGCCATCACCAAGGTCGTCAACCCGTCCGACAAGACCGGCGGGACCGTGAAGTACGTCATGTCGGACGCGCCCGACTCGGTCGACCCGGGTGACACGTACTACGCCTACATGTGGAACTTCAGCCGGAACTACGCACGGCCCCTCGTGACCTTCAAGACGAAGCCCGGCAAGGAGGGCCTGGAGATCGTGCCCGACCTGGCCGAGTCGCTCGGCAAGGTGAGCAGCGACGGGAAGACCTGGACCTACAAGCTCAAGTCCGGCATCAAGTACGAGGACGGCACGCCGGTCACCTCGAAGGACGTGAAGTACGCCATCGCCCGTAGCAACTTCACGGACGAGCTGATCAACGGCCCGAAGTACTTCCAGCAGTACCTCGACGCCGGTGACTACAAGGGCCCGTACAAGGACAAGAACCTCGACAACTTCAAGGCGATCGACACCCCCGACGACCAGACGATCGTCTTCCACCTGAAGTCGCCATTCTCGGAGTTCGACTTCCTCGTCGGCAACCCGCAGTCGGCCCCCGTTCCGCAGGCGAAGGACACCGGCCTCAAGTACCAAGAGCACCCGATGTCCACCGGGCCGTACAAGTTCGAGAGCCACTCGGTCGGCAAGTCGTTCGTCCTGGTGAAGAACACCAACTGGGACCCCGCCACCGACCCGAACCGCAAGCAGCTCGTCGACCGCATCGAGGTGCAGGAGAAGGTCGACGCCAACGACATCGACCAGCGACTGCTCGCCGGCACCGCCGACGTGGACATGGGCGGCACCGGGGTCCAGGCTCAGGCCCGGGCGACCATCTTGCAGGACCCGGCGAAGAAGAAGAACGCCGACAACCCGCTCGGCCCCTTCCTCCGCTACGCCATGCTGTCCGTCAAGGTCCCGCCCTTCGACAACATCGACTGCCGCAAGGCAGTGGTCTACGCCGCGGACCACGAGGCGATCCAGGGTGCCTACGGCGGGCCGGTCGGCGGTGACATCGCCACGACGGTCATGACTCCGACCACGGTCGGCTACCAGGCCTCCGACGTCTACGGCTTCAAGGCGGACAAGAACGGCAACGTCACCAAGGCCAAGCAGTCGCTTCAGGCGTGCGGAAAGCCGAACGGCTTCTCCACGAAGATCGCCGTCCGTGGCGACCGGCCCAAGGAGGTCGCCGCCGCAGAGGCCCTGCAGCAGTCGCTGCAGAAGGTCGGCATCAAGACGACCATCGCGAAGTACCCGTCGGGCGACTGGAGCGCGCAGTACGCGGGCAACCCGCAGTTCGTCCACGCAAACGGGCTCGGCATCATGATCGCCGGGTGGGGTGCTGACTGGCCGTCGGGCTTCGGCTTCCTGTCGCAGATCGTCGACGGCCGAGCGATCAAGCCCAACGGCGGCAACTACAACCAGATGGAGCTGAACGACGCGCAGATCAACACGCTGCTCGACCAGGGCATCCAGACCACGGACCTCGCAGCGCGCAACAAGATCTGGGCAGACATCGACGCCCGGGTGATGGCGTCCGGGGCGATCGTGCCGTTCGTCTACGAGAAGGTTCTGCTCTACCGGCCCACGGCCCTGACGAACGTGTACGTCAACGAGTCGTTCGGCATGTACGACTACACGGCCCTCGGCAAGTCCCAGTAGCCCAGACCGAGATCCTGGAAGGCAGGTGACAGGCGCCCGCACCGGGTGGGGCACACCACCCGGTGCGGGCCGCCGCACACGTTGCTCGCATTCATCGTCCGGCGCCTGATAGCCGCGGTCGTCCTGCTCATCATCGTGAGCATGGCGACCTTCGCGATCTTCTTCCTCGTCCCCCGTCTGGTCGGCCAGACATCCGACCAGATCGCCCTGCGCTACGTCGGGCGCGGCGCGACGCCCGCGGACATCCAGGCGACGAAGCAGCGGCTACATCTCGACGACCCGCTGTACACGCAGTACGGCCGGTTCGTGAAGGGGATCGTGGCGGGCGCCGACTACTCGTACGGCCCGGAGACCGCCCACTGCCCTCCGCCGTGCCTGGGCTACTCGTTCCGCAACAGCCAGCCGGTCTGGAACCTGCTGCTCGACCGGCTGCCGGTCACTGTGTCGCTCGCGATCGGCGCATCGATCATCTGGCTGACCGTGGGGGTGTCGATCGGTGTCCTCTCCGCGCTGCGACGAGGCACTCTCTTCGACCGGGCAGCGATGGGGGTGGCACTGGCCGGTGTCTCCTTGCCCATCTACTTCACCGGCCTGGTTTCTCTCGCCCTGTTCGCCTACACCTGGAAGCTGTGGCCGAACGGCGTCAACTACGTGCCGTTCACGCACAACCCCCTCGACTGGGCCTACAACCTCGTCCTGCCGTGGGTGACGCTCGCCTTCCTCTACGCGGCGCTCTACGCCCGGCTCACAAGGGCGAGCATGCTCGAGACGATGAGCGAGGACTACATCCGGACAGCGCGGGCCAAGGGTCTGCCCGAGCGGACCGTCATCGTCAAGCACGCGATGCGCGCCTCGCTCACGCCGATCCTCACCATCTTCGGCCTCGACATCGGCCTGCTGCTCGGCGGGGCGGTGCTGACGGAGACGACCTTCTCGCTGCCTGGCATCGGCCGTCTCGTGGTGGACGCCGTCTTCGGCAACGACCTGCCGATCGTCCTGGGCGTGGTGATGCTCGCCAGCGTCTTCATCATCGTCGCCAACCTGGTGGTGGACGTCCTCTACGCGGCGCTGGACCCGCGCGTACGTCACTGACGCCTCGCTGCCTCCCCCCTCCCCCGCAGCCTTGGCGCGATCGTCCCCTGCCCCTAGGGTGAGGCCCTCGCCGAGACACAGGGGGTCCACGTGGCCAAGCTGGCCGCCAGCACCCGCCCGGTCGTGCGCAGGGGGCTGCGCGCGGTCGAGGCATCGATCGTCAACGCCTTTGTCGCGTTGGCCCGCCGCGAGGCCGCGCGGGGCCGTCTGACCCGGCGGATGGAAGAGGGCATCGCGGAGGCCCTTCGACAGGTCGAGATGACGCGCAAGGGCAAGGCGCGCCTGAAGTCTCCCGCCGTGCGCGAGGTGATCGACCAGTTCCACCGCCTCTACTACGACGACAGGCAGACCTGGCGGAAGAACACCTGGCAGGGCCGCACCACCTGGAAGTGCCCCAACGACCTCTGGCTGTACCAGGAGATCATCCACACCGTCCGTCCCGGCCTGGTGGTCGAGACCGGCACGGCCTTCGGTGGCAGCGCGACGTTCCTCGGCTGGCTGCTCGACGCCGAGGACCACGGCGCCGTGGTGTCCGTCGACATCGCCCCCCGGGGCACGCCGCCGCACCCGCGAGTCACCTACCTCACCGGCTCGTCCACCGACCCGGCGATCGTCGCGCGGGTGAAGGCCATGGCCCCGGACGGCCAGCCCGTCATGGTGGTGCTCGACTCCGACCACCGCGAGGAGCACGTGTACGGCGAGCTGCGGGCCTACGCCGACCTCGTCACGGTCGGCTCGTACCTCATCGTCGAGGACACCGATGTCAACGGCCACCCGGCCAGGCCCGGCCACGGACCCGGCCCGATGGAGGCGACGCGTCGCTTCCTCGCCGAGCGCCCGGACTTCGTCGTCGACGAGTCGATGCACCGGCTGCACCTGACGCAGAACCCGCAGGGATACCTGCGGCGAGTCGAGGCCTAGACGAGCCAGGACAGCGACGGGTAGCCGAGGCGCCTGCCCACCATGCGGGTCAGGCGGATCTGCACCCACAGGTCGCGGTCCTCACCGGCCCAGCTGTCGACGTCGAGGTCGGACAGGCGCGCCAGTGTCGATGGGTCGCGCACCACGTCCGCGAGACCCGTCACCAGAATGCTCCAGCCGCTGTGGCTGAGCTCGTCCACCTCGTCGACCTCGAAGGCCACGATCTGGCCCGCGGCGACGGCGGCCAGCCGGGAGGTCGCCGAGGTCCGGAAGACGAGCTGGTCCCCGTACAGCGTGAAGTTGACCGGCGTGCACACCGGGAGCGCGCCCTCGGTGTAGACGACCCGGCCGACGTGGCTGTCTCGGAGCAGCCGCAGACAGTCCTGCTCCTCGATCTCTGTCAACAACCCGCCAGCCATGGCCACGACGGTACGAGGCCGGCCGCGCCGCAGGACAGTGCCCAAGGTCCCCGGCGCACGGCCGACCGGCGCCGTGTGCGCCGGCCGCAGCGGCGTCCGACCGGGCCGAAGGACTCTGTTGAAGATCCAACCCGGGTGTCCGGCTGACGACCTGGCGGGCCGGTCAGCCGAGTGACACGCCGGCGAGGACGGGCAGCCAGTAGCCCGCGTAGCGGCCGCGGTCGACGAGCACGTGCAGCCGGCCGTTGACGACCGCGCTCGCGACGAACGTCGTGCTCGTGGGACCGCTGTAGGTGGCTTTGGTGCTGGATGAGACGGTCGAGGTGCCGCTCACGAAGCGGTAGCCCGTCCAGGTGCCGGCGGCCAGGGTCACCGGCCGGCGGGGCAGGTAGTCGTGCCGGAGCACGAAGCGTCGCAGCGCGACCCGGGACGCTGCCTCGGGCACCCAGTAGCCCGCGAAGGCGCCCTTCGTGACCCGGTAGTAGATGCCGTGGAGGCGGATCCGCTGGCGACGGTCCGCCGGCGCGGAGGACGCCGACGGCAGCCATTTCGTCAGGCGGCCGGTGACCCTCCCCCCGCTGTCGAAGCGGTAGCCGGTGTGCCAACCCCTGACGAAGGTCACCTGGCCCGGCTGGACGGGATCGGGGTAGTCGGCGCGGTAGACATCCGCGACCTGGGCGAACCACGGCGTACCCGTGAGGTGCTGCAGGCTGAGCAGCTGCTCCCGGTGCACGGCCTGGTAGTGCGCGTTGGCGATGTTGTGCAGCAGGGAGTAGCGGCTGATCCAGGAAGGCCGGCGGAACGCCGTGGCCGCCGTCTGTCTGACGGTGGTGACCGCGCCGTCGAAGACCCGGCGGCCGTCTTCGTGCAGCTGCTCGGTGTCCGCGGCGACGGGCACCAGCCGCAGGTAGTCGTAGACGCCGTAGATCGCGAAGATCGACCCGTTGAGGACTCGTTCGCTGCGGCTCGTGGGCCAGCGCGGGTACTCCTCGAGCCACAGGAGGCCGCCGTCGTCCACATGAGTGACCCACGGCAGGCCCTCGGCGGGCGGCAGGGAGAGGCTTCGCATCGTCTCGGTCGCCGCCGTCAGCCAGGTGGCGTCCTGCGTCGTCTGCCACAGCCGGGTGAACAGGCTGAGCGCCCCACCCTGCGCCATCGCGCTGTACCACGGGGCGGGCATGTTCACCGACGCGTCGCCCGCGACCGCGAAGTCGAAGGTGTAGGCGAACCACAGGGCGTCGCGGGACCTGACGGCCTTGTCGACCAGGTGCTGGCCGGCCGCGAGGGCATGCGTGAGATACCACCTGTCTCCGGTCAGCCGGTAGCTCTCCAGCCAGCGCAGCCCGAACACCGCCTGGTTCGAAGGATGCTCGTGGGCGACCCCGTCGACCAGCCGCAGCGGCACGCCTGTCTCGGTGCTGGGCGTGGGCACCGTCTTCCCCACCGGCGCCGCGAGCGCGTACGGCAGCCAGGGGTCGCCGACGGCGACCGGGGCCGCACCGGAGGTCTGGAAGTCCGGCAGACCCGGGGTAGGCGTGGCGGCCAGCGTCGACCACCGTTGCTGGCCGGAGATGACGGCAGCGACGTCGCGCGACGGCGGCCCGGCACGTCCCACGTCGAGCAGGTCCGGGACCGCCTGCTGGGACACCGCCGGGCGCCGGTCGGGGAGCCGGTCGTCGGCGAGAGCTGGAGCGCCCGTCGACACCACCGCCAGAGCGGCGAGAACCGCCAGCGCAGCACGCCCACCGGACATCGACAACCGCCTCCCCCGTCCGCGGTTGCCCCATCTCGCCCCGCGTCGTCCTGAAAGGGTATGGCTTGTCGCACCCGCGCGTGGGTCGTTTCGCTGTTCTGGGCGCGACGCAGCGACCGGGGATGCCGACGGTCAGCCGACGGCGTCGCTGGGGTCGTCGGCCGACTCGACCGTGAGCGCGTCGTACACCCGACGGAGGTGGTCACGCTGGGTGCGGATCATGCGGCGGTACGCCGGGTTGTCGGTGTGCGAGATCTCCATCGAGAGGTCTCCCAACCGACGGCCGAGGAAGCCCCGCAGGGCATCAGCCTCGTCGGCGCTGAGCTCGAGCTGCATGCGGGCCTCCTGGCGGTCGGGTCCAGCATGCACCCGGCCAAACGGCTGGTGCCAGACCTGTGCGGAGCGGCCCCACGACGAGGATGCCGGCCACCCCCAACAGGTCGGCGGCGCGGCGGTCCCGCAGCAGCCGGTGCTCACGGATGCGACGGCGACGGAGGAGCGCCCTCCACCTCGAAGAGCAGCTCGTCCTCGTAGCACCACCACCAGTCCTCGCCGGGCTCGAAGGACCGGATGAGGGGGTGGCTGGGGTGCTGCCGCCAGTGGGCGGTCGCATGACGGTTCGGGGAGTTGTCGCAG
>DASVBJ010000366.1:0-14683 GCA_036375895.1 Actinomycetes bacterium
GCCCGATGACGCCTGGTCGCCGTCGGCGACCTCCCGGGTGACGGTCAGCGTCGGGAAGGTAGTCGGGCCCACGCCTGACCAGAGCGTGACGTCGTGGCCGTCGTTGAACGTGCCGATCGGAACCAGCAGGCCGGCGTCGTCTTTCAGCCACGCCTCGTAGAACTCCCCGTCTGCGCGACGAGGAAGCCCGGTCGCGTTCAGCCGGATCTTCCATCCGCTGGGGGTCTTGGTGAGCGTGACGTCCCCGGTGGCGTCTGGTGCGAGCTCGGTGCCGCTGAGGGACGCCGCGAACTCGACCGGTTCCGAACGGTTCGCCTGCAGACCCACGGTCACGCCCGCAGCAAGCAAGACCGCTGCGGCGGCGCCAGCCACGGCGAATCGGACCCGGCGCCGCTGCCTTCCGGCGCGGGCCTCCTGGGCGATCGCAGCGACCACCGCTTCCTGGAGATCGGGCGCCGGCTCCATCCATACGGCCGGGTCCGCCAGTACGTGGCGTACCCGTTCGAGCTCGGCGCGCTCACCCGGCGTCAGGTCGGAGTCATCCATCGGAACCCTCTTCGAGCCGAGCGGTGGGTGAGGAGTCTGCTGGATCGGCGCGCAGGTGGGCCAGTATCCCGGCCAGCCGCCGGTGCGCCCGGAAGGTTCGCGACTTCACGGTGCCGAGTGGGATCTCGAGCTCGTGGGCGATCTCGGCGTGGCTGAGCTCGTCGAAGTGCTGCATGCGAATCAGGGCGCGATCAGTCATCGGCAACTCTGCCAGTGCCCGTCGTACTTCTGCCACTTCGTGCATCTGGTCAATCGATGGCGGCAGCGTGACCAGCGACGCGCTGTCGGCGGTGTCGATGTTGTCGACGTTGCGATGCCGCCGCTCGCGCCGGTAGACGTCGATGGCGACCCGCTTCGCGATCGTGGTGAGCCAGGCTGCGAGCGCGCGGCTCGGGTCGTAGCTGCCCGCGGCACGCCAGGCCTGCACGAACGTCTGCTGGGTCGCGTCCTCCGCGAGCCCCGTATCTCCGAGCACCTTGAACGCAATCGAGAAGACCAGCCGGCCGTAGCGCTGGTAGACGACCCGGACCGAGTCCGCGTCACCGGAAGCGAACCGCGACGCCAAGTCGGCGTCGTTCATGGCCACGGTCGTCACGCTAGCCCACCGTTCACCGCCGGACTCCCAGCTCGTGGAGAGCACAGGAGCCGCTTCGGAAGAGGCCGCGCCACGTCTCACTGCCTGCTTACGCGAGGCGTCACGGATCGGTTCCCCGCGAACCACCGTCGGTTCCCCGCGAACCACCGTCGGTTCGCCGCCGTAGAAGCGCTAGAGGTCGGCACGGGCCGACCCCATGACGAGAAGAGCGGACAATGAGAGTGCAGTACAGGACCCAGAGGTCACACGGCAGGGCCGCTGCCGCGGCAGCGGCTGCGGCGGCCGCGATCGGCGTGGCCGCGACGCTCGCCGCGGGGCCGGCGCAGGCGACGCCCGTTCAGGCCCGGGCCGCCGTCGTTGACGACGTCCTCACCATCAGCGGCACGAACGCCGCCGACCAGATCACCGTCGACTTCACGGCGCTCGACTCCGTCGTCGTGGACCTTGGCGGCAACAGCGGACCCCGACGCTTTGATCGGAGCACCTTCCACTCGGCGTCGGTGAGCCTGCATGCCGGCGACGACGACTTCCGGACGCTCACCGGCGGGCCCCTCGCCGACGTGCCGATGACCATCACGACCGGAGCAGGCAACGACTCCGCCGTGATGGGCGCCGGGAACGATGTCGTGAACGGCGGCTCCGGGGAGGACTTCCTCCTGGGCGGGGCGGGGACAGACCTCGTGGTCAGTGGCACGGGGGCCGACTTCGTCAACGGCGGCGTCGGAACCGACGTCGAGGTGCTCGGGAACGGCGACGACACGGCGGCATGGAACCCCGGCGAAGGCAACGACACGGTCGTCGGCGGCCACGGCCGGGACACGTTGGCCTTCAACGGCTCCGACGCGGACGAGCTGATGTCATTGTCGGCGAACGGCCAGAGCGCGGTCTTCCTGCGCAGTCCCGGCAACATCCGGATGGACCTCGAGAGCGTGGAGCGGCTTGACCTCGCGACCTTCGGCGGCTCGGACGCAGTGACGATCGGCGACCTCAGCGGCACCGACGTCACCGTGGCGGAGATCGACCTGGCCTCGACACGCGGCGCCGCAGACGCCCGGGACGACACCGTCCGGGTGACCGGTTCCGGCCAGGCCGACCACGTCGACGTGACGGCGGACGGCGGCGCGGTCGACGTGGCCGGGCTGTCCGCGCGGACCGTCGTTACCGGCGGCGACCCGACCGACCGGCTCCAGATCGACACGCTCGGCGGCGACGACCGGGTCAACGTCACAGACGGCGCACGTGCCCTGCTCGACATCCGGTCCGACCTCGGAGCCGACCAGTCGTGACAAGGACGCCGAACCAGCCCACAGACGACACCACCAAGGAGGCCACCGTGCCCGAGTTCCCCGGCATCACCCACATCGCCGTGACCGTCACCGACCTGGCCCGCAGCACCGCCTGGTACGCCGAGCTCTTCGACAGCGCGCCGGTCCTCGACGAGGACGTGGACGCTGGTGCCTTCCACCACACCGTGTTCGCGCTCGGCGGAGGCCACCTCTTCGGCCTGCACAAGCATGCTGAGACGGGCGCAGCGGCGTTCGACGAGCGTAGCGCCGGACTCGACCACGTCGCGTTCAGCTGCGGCGATCGAGCAGAGCTCGAGAAGTGGGGCATGCGTCTGGACGAGCTCGGCGTCGTCCACGGCGGGATCGTCGATGCCCCCTACGGGTCAGGCCTGTCGTTCCGCGACCCGGACGGCATCGCCCTGGAGTTCTTCGCTCCCCCCTCTTGACCGACCTTCCACCCGCGTCGCACGGAGACGCGGTAGAACCACGACGAGGCCGCAGGGCCGGGACTCACCCGGCCCAGCGGCCTCGTCTGCTGGGTGGTTCGGAGAAGCTCGGGCCGGGTCGCTGCAGGTCAGCGACGGTCTCCGGCAGCCGACGTGGGCTACACCTAGTCGAGGTAGTCGCGCAGCACCTGGGACCGCGACGGGTGGCGCAGCTTGGACATGGTCTTCGACTCGATCTGGCGGATGCGCTCACGCGTCACGCCGTACACCTTGCCGATCTCATCCAGCGTCTTGGGCTGGCCGTCGGTCAGGCCGAACCGCATGGACACGACGCCGGCCTCCCGCTCGGACAGCGTGTCGAGCACCGAGTGCAGCTGCTCCTGGAGCAGGGTGAACGACACGGCGTCGGCCGGCACGACCGCCTCGGAGTCCTCGATCAGGTCGCCGAACTCGCTGTCGCCGTCCTCGCCGAGCGGGGTGTGCAGGGAGATCGGCTCCCGGCCGTACTTCTGCACCTCGACGACCTTCTCCGGGGTCATGTCGAGCTCCTTGGCGAGCTCTTCCGGAGTCGGCTCCCGGCCGAGGTCCTGCAGCATCTGGCGCTGCACACGGGCCAGCTTGTTGATCACCTCGACCATGTGCACCGGGATGCGGATGGTGCGCGCCTGGTCGGCCATGGCGCGGGTGATCGCCTGACGGATCCACCAGGTCGCGTACGTCGAGAACTTGTAGCCCTTGGTGTAGTCGAACTTCTCGACCGCACGGATCAGGCCGAGGTTGCCCTCCTGGATCAGGTCCAGGAACAGCATGCCGCGGCCGGTGTAGCGCTTGGCCAGTGACACGACGAGTCGCAGGTTGGCCTCGAGCAGGTGGTTCTTGGCCCGCCGCCCGTCCTCGGCGATCCAGTCGAGCTCCTTCTTGAGCTTGGGCGCGAACTTCTCCCCCGAGTTGAGCTTCTCCTCTGCGAACAGGCCGGCCTCGATGCGCTTGGCGAGCTCGACCTCCTGCTCGGCGTTGAGCAGCGCGACCTTGCCGATCTGCTTCAGGTAGTCCTTGACCGGGTCGGCAGTGGCGCCGGCGGTCGCGACCTGCTGGGCGGGCGCGTCCTCCTCGTCGTCGTCCGCGAGGACGAACTCCTCGGCGCCCTCCGGCAGGTCCGTGGGCTCCTCCTCGAGCAGCTCGCCCTCAGCGACGGGGGTGATCTCCTCGTCGGCGGCAGCGCCCTTCCCTGCTCCCTTCGCCGGCTCCGCCTTGGCTGCCGCCTTCTTCGCGGCGGGCTTGGCGGCGGCCTTCTTGGCCGGCTTCGCGGGCTTGGCCTCCTCGACGTCCTTGACGTCCTTGACCGCCTTGACGGCGCGCTTCGCGTCGGTCGTCTTCTTCGCCGCGGTCTTCTTGGTCGGCTTGTCCGCGGCGACCTTCTTGGTCGTCGCGGCCCGCTTCGCGGCGGTCGCCGCAGAAACGGTCTTGCGCGCGCGGGGCGCTGCGCTCTCGGCCTCGACCATGACGCTGACACCCTCCTCGCTGAGGCTCCGCAGAACGGCTTTCATACGGCCGAGCGGGATCCCGGCTCCCTCGAACACCGTGCGCACATCACGCGACGTGACGTACCCCGCGACGCGGCCCTGCTCCAGCAGGCCACGGACCTGGGGGTTTGCGAACTCCGGCGGAAGTGGGCGGGCCGTGTCCGACACGTACTACCTCTCGTCATGCGCTGGGCGTGCAGCAGCCCAACATTGGCGGTCTGGGATCTGATCGTGGTTGTCCGCGGCTCGCGCCACGTAGCAACACAGCATTGTGACACGGCCCGGACATTCCCACCGTGGCCAGCCCGCTCGGGCGTGCCGTTCTCACCCCACGAAGCGTACGGCGAGCAAGGTCGCGTCGTCGCGCCCGGTCGTGTGCCCGAGCAGCGTGCCGGCGACCCGCTCCACGAGGTCGTCGAGGCTGCCGGTCGGCAGGGCCACCGCTTCGAGCACCTTGTGCAGACCCTCTTCCAGGTCGTAGCCCCGCCGCTCGACGACCCCGTCGGTGATCCCGAGGAGGATGTCGCCCGGGACCAGGTCGAGGGTGCGCTGCACCCTCGGCTCGGGCCAGCCGAGCGGGGTGGACCCCGACCCGGCGTCGATGAGCTCGGGCGGCTCCCCCGGCCGCACCCGCACGAGTGGCAGATGGCCGGCCCCGCCGACCGCGACCCGCCCCACCGAGGGGTTGACCAGCAGGTACACCAAGGTGGCGATCTGGTCCGGCTCCTCGGTCCCGGTGTAGACGCGGTCCAGCCCGCGCAGCACCGCCTCGGGCAGCGGGTTGACGAAGGCCAGCGCGCGCAACGCCGAGCGGAGCCTGCCCATGCCGGCCGCGGCCGCGACCCCCTTGCCCATCACGTCACCCACGACCAGGACCAGCCGGCCGTCGGGCAGCGCGAACGCGTCGTACCAGTCGCCGCCCACGTCGGCCTCGTGCGAGCCGGGCCGGAACCGGGCCGCGAGCTCCACGCCGGGCGTCACCGGCAGCAGGTCGGGCAACAGGCTGCGCTGCAGGGCCATCGCCGTGCTGCGTTCCCGCTCGTAGAGCCGGGCCCGCTCCAGCGCGATCGCACACTGCCCGGCGAGGGCCTCCAGGAACACCTCGTCGCCCTGCTCCCGGCCGCGCTCCCCGGGCAGCAGCACGCGCAGCGTCCCGATCTGGCCGCCGGACACGATCAGTGGGAGCGACCGCCACTCCCCCGCGTCCTCGGCCGGCGTCGCGGCACCCTGCCCGGCCAGCAGCACCTGCGCATCGGGCGCGCCCAGCGAGGCCCTGCACACGTCGGCCGCGACCCGCGAGACGTCGTCGACGGTCAGCGCACCGGCGAGGGACGCGGTCGCGTGCTGCAACCTGAGGGTGTGGTCCTGACTGCGCCGACGAGCCGTCTCGCTGCGGCGACGCTCGGTCACGTCGCTCACCAGCACTGCCACCCCGATGATCTCGCCGCTCTCCGACCGGGCCGGGAACCACTGGGACTGGTAGTGCCTCGTCTCGCCCGTCACCGGGATGGGTGCCGTCACGTCGTCCTCGGTGATGACGCGCCCGGTCTCCAGCACCTCGACCAGGCGTTGCTCCACCGAGGCCGCCAGCTCCGCCGGCAGCAGGTCCGACGGGCGGCGACCGATGTGGGCGGCCATCGGGACGTGGTTGATCTCCGCGAGCATCCGGTTGATCCGGCGATACCGCAGGTCCGAGTCGTAGAACGCGAACGCGACCGGCGCCTCGAGCAACAAGGTCTCGAGCAGCGCGGTGTCCGACGGCTCGAGCCAGTCGAGCCCGTCGAGCGGCGGGCTCACCGCCGACCCGTCACGCGATCGCCCACGCGGCCAAGCCCTCCATGATCGTTATGAGGGGAGGCTAGCCTGCCGCCGACCAGCGTGGTGCCGGTTCGCCCAGATCGGGGCAGCTGGGCTCAGCCCTTCGCCCTGGCGGCGGCCTTGAGCTGCTTCTTGGTGTCGCGGACCTTGACCAGGCTGGCGGCGTCGACGACGTCGGCCACCGACCGGTGCGAGCCCTCCTCGCCGTACGGGCCTGCGGCCTCGCGCCACCCGTCCGGCTGCACCCCGCGCTGCTTGCCGAGCAGGGCGACGAAGATCCGCGCTTTGGCCTCGCCGAAGCCGGGGAGTGCGCGCAGCCGCGCCAGCAGCTCGGCACCGGAGCCCACGCCGGCCCACAGGGCCGAGGCGTCGCCGCCGTAGTCGTCGACGACCGCTCGGGCCAGCGCCTGGAGACGGCCGGCCATGCTGCCGGGATAGCGATGTACGGCGGGCGGCTCGGCGCACAGCGCGGCGAAGGCCGCCGGGTCGTGGGCCGCCACGGCCACCGGGTCGAGCCGGTCCGGGGTGCCGAGCCGCTGCGCCAGCCGCCAGGGGCCGGCGAAGGCCCGCTCCATCGGCATCTGCTGGTCGAGCAGCATGCCGGCCAGCAGCGCGAACGGGTCGCGGTCGAGCAGGGCGTCGGCCTCGACCTCGCCGGTGAGGTGCAGGGTCGCACCCCCAGCCACGGTTACTCCTCGGCCTTGACGGCCAGCACCGGGCACGGCGCGTCGAGCAGGATGCGCTGCGCGTTGCTGCCGAGGATCAGCTTGCCGACGGGCGTGCGACGGCGCAGGCCGATCACGATGAAGTCCGCACCGGTCTCCTCCGCGACCGCGATCAGGTCCTCGGCCGGCTCGAGGCCGCGCACGAGCTGGCGGACCTCGTGCTCGATGCCCTCTGCGTCGAGCTGCGCCCGCACCCTCGTGAGCTCCTCCTCGTGGCGGATGGCGTCGTCGTCGTCCAGCTCGCGGCCGCCGCGGTTGGAGTTGATGACCACGAGCTTGGTGGAACGCAGGCGGGCCTCCTCGGCGGCGCGCCGGAGGGCCGCCCGGCCCTCGGCCCGCGGCACGTAGCCCACGACGATCGTCATGTCTCCTCCTTGGCTGGTGCGTCGACGCGAGAGGACGCTACCAATGGTCTGCTCAAGTCTTGATCGCAACTGCCGATGCGGCACATCGTGACACTTGCTGACGAGCTGGAGCGCACCCGGCGTACCCGCCGCCTCATCGAGGAGCTGATCGCCGACCCGGCGCAGCTGGGGCCGGACTTCCAGCCGGTGCGCCGGCTCGCCGACGACGCCGTCGTCGCGTGGAAGGCCACCGGCCGCGGGCGCCCCGGCACCGACCTGGCCGACACGCTCGCGCTGCTGGCCGGCGCCGCCTCGCTCGGGCTGGTCGAGCGCCTGGACTGGGCGTTCCGCTGCCTCGCCTTCGACACGGCCCTGGCTGCGGGGCTCACCGAGGCGCTGCACATCACCCCGGAGCCGGACACGTTCGGCAGCCCCTGCCCGCCCCGCCTCGCCGTGTCCTTCGGTCGCGGTCGCCGCGAGCTGGCCGTGGCCGCCGAGGTGCACGACGACGCGTTCGCCGACGTCGCCCGCCTGCGCCGCGCGGTCGACGACTTCCGGTCCTGGGGGTGGCAGGTGGTGCTCGCCGACGTCGCCGACGTGCCCGAGGCGGTGGCCGCCGTCGGCTGGCTTCGCCCCGACTACGTGCAGGTCGACCTCGCGGTGCCGGGCCGGGCCTCCTCCCCCGCCGTACGCCGGCTGCTGGCCGAGGCCGCCGCCGGCGGCGCCGAGATCATGGCGCTGGGCGTCGACTCGACACTTCGCCGCAGCGAGGCGTCGGAGCTCGGCGCCACCCTGGCCCGCGGCCGCCTCCTGGGCGAGCCCGGGCCGCTGCCCGCCCGTTGACCGTTGCTCGGCCACCCGGGACCCTTGGTCGGCGACCCGGGACCGCTGGCCGCCGAGGCCCGTTTCCGGCGGATCGGATGCGGATCGGGATCCCCCAACGACCCTTTCCGCATCCGATATCCGCGAAGGGGTGACATCGGGGCGACCGGCCGGTTGCTTACGGCGTGGTCCTCAGCGGGCCAGCCGGTGGGCCAGCCAGGCGAGCGCCAGCGGGTAGCGATAGTCGATGCCCATGTGGGTCGCGTCGAACAGCTCGAAGGCGACCCGGTCGTCGGGCAGGCCGACCCGGGCGATCGCGTCCCGGAACGCCTGCGCGCCGAGGTCGAGGAACCACTCGTCGCGGGTGCCGGCGTCGATCCAGACCGCCCGCAGGCCCCGCACCGCCTCGGCGTACCGGTCGACCATCCGCACCGGGTCCCACGCCAGCCAGCGCGCCCACACGTCCTCGCGCAGCACCCCGCTGCGCGGGTCGAACGGCAGCACCGGGGTGCCGTCGTCGGCCGCCGAGAAGGCCGCCGTGCAGCCCAGCGTGATGAGCAGCTCGGAGTCGCCCTCCTTGGTGAATGCCGTGCGGGACCGGAAGTCGTCCCACCAGCGGAAGATGTCGCCGTCGTAGGCACGCAGGAAGCGCACGACCTTGGCGAACTCCGGCAGGTACGACAGCTCGTAGAGCGAGTCACCCGCGTGGGTGGCCAGGGCCCCGAACAGGTCCGGCCGCAACATCGGCGTGATCATCGCGCCGAAGCCGCCGCTGGACTTGCCGCTGATCGCCCGCGACGCCGGGTCGGCGATCGTCCGGTAGCGCCCGTCCACCCACGGCACGACCTCGTCGCACAGGTACGAGTGGTAGCGCCCGGTGCCGGGTGAGTCGACGAACTGCGACCCGCCGTACGCCGTCCACGCGTCGACGTAGACGAGCACGCACGGCGGCGCCTCGCCGCTCGCGAAGACCGCGTCGGCGGTCTCGACGAACGGCTGGCGGTACGCCGTGCGGTTGGCCCACATGGCGACGTGGCCGGTGTAGCCCTGGATCACGTAGACCGCCGGGTAGCGCTCGTCCGACGCGTCGTAGCCGGGCGGGACGTAGACCCACAGCGGCCGCTCGGGCGGGTCGCCGAGCGGGTTGTCGCGCAGCAGGTCGGACTCGATGACGTGCTCGTCGAGCCGGCCGGCGAGCTCACCTCTCCAGGGCAGCATGCGCGGAGTCAACCACCTTCCCGGTCAGCGTGGTCGCCATCTCGATCTCACGTTGCGCCGGGTCCAGCGGGTAGGGCTCGGTCGCGCCCGTCTCCGTGAAGCCCTCGCGCCGGTAGAACGCCCGGGCGCGCGGGTTGTCCTCGTGCACGAGCAGGCGCAGGCGCTGCAGGCCGGCCTCGTCGCGGGCCCACCGGCGGACGGCCTCGAACATCTGCGTCGCCAGCCCGGTGCCCCGCCAGGCCGGTGCCACGAAGACGCTCACCACGTGCCCCTGGCCGGGACTCTCGACGAAACAGGCCAGGAACCCCGCCCAGGAGCCGCTGCCCGTCTCGGCCGCCAGCTGGATGTTGGTGGGTCCGCTCTGCCCGCGCCGGGCCCGGAACCGCCACTGCTCCTCGTCGGCGGCCTCGGCCTCCTCCACGGTCTCGCAGTAGGCCAGTGGCGTGTCCCGCAGCATCTCCAGCCGGACCGCCCGGACCATCCGCCAGTCGTCCTCGACGACCCGGCGGATCGTGAGCTGGGCCTGGTCGTTCATCGATGTCATGGTCACAGCCTGTCAGCGGGCGGCGACGGTCGACCAGACGATTTCGGGAGTGCCCGCGCGGATAGGTTCCAGGGCATGCGTCTCGCCACCCACCGGATGCCCGGGCTGCTGCTCACCGACCACGAGCTCGAGGTGCCGCTCGACCACGCCGACCCGCACGGCCCGACGATCACGCTGTTCGCCCGGGAGGCGGTCGCCCCGCGCAAGCGCGACCACGACCTGCCGTGGCTGCTGTACCTGCAGGGCGGGCCCGGCCAGGCGTCGCCGCGGCCGACCGGACGGTCGGGCTGGCTGGGGCGGGCGCTGCAGGACCACCGGGTCCTGCTCCTCGACCAGCGGGGCACCGGCCGCTCCACCCCGGCGACCCGCCAGACGCTGGCCGGCCTCGGCACCGCCGAGCAGCAGGCCCGCTACCTCACCCACTTCCGGGCCGACTCGATCGTGAAGGACGCCGAGCTGGTCCGGCACCAGCTTCTGGGCGGCGGGAGGTGGGCGGTGCTCGGCCAGAGCTTCGGCGGCTTCTGCGCGCTGACCTACCTGTCGTTCGCGCCCGAGGGCCTGACGAAGGTGCTGATCACGGGCGGCCTGCCGCCGCTGGACCGCCCCGCGGACGACGTCTACCGGGCGACGTACGAGCGGGTGCGCGACCGGACGGCCCGGTTCACCGACCGCTACCCGGCCGACCGGGCCCGGCTGGACGCCCTCGCGGACCACCTGGCCAAGCACGACGTACGGCTGCCCTCGGGCGACCCGTTCCGCGTCGAGCGGCTGCAGCAGCTGGGCATGGCGTTCGGCATGAGCGACGGCTTCGAGCGGGTGCACTACCTCCTGGAGACCGCCTTCACCGGCCACGAGCTCTCCGACGCCTTCCTCGTCGGCGTGGAGCAGGTGACGTCGTTCGCGACCTCGCCGCTCTACGCCCTGCTGCACGAGGCGATCTACTGCGCCGACGGCTCGGGCCTGCCGTCGGGCTGGGCCGCCGACCGACAGCGGGCCGCGCTGCCGGAGTTCGCTCCGGACGCCCGGCCGCTGCTGCTCACCGGCGAGATGATCTACCCCTGGATGTTCACGGCCGACCGCACCCTGGCTCCGCTGCGCGATGCCGCCGACCTGCTCGCCGCATACGACGGCTGGCCCGCGCTCTACGACGTGCCGCGGCTGGCGGCCAACACGGTGCCCACGGCGGCGGCGATCTACCACGACGACATGTACGTCGAGTACGCGTACTCGCTCGAGACGGCGAAGCGGGTCGGCAACCTGTCGTGGTGGGTCACGAGCGAGTTCGCCCACGACGGGCTGCGCAGCGACGCCCGGGTGCTCGACCGCCTGCTCGACATGGCGGCGGGCGAGGCCTGAGCCGGGCGCGGCTGCGGGCGCCTGCCTCGTCGAGGGACAACTGCTGCATGATCGGTGCATGGGTGTGGAGGACGAGGCAGGCGGCCGCCGGCACGAGGTGGCCTTCGTGCTCGGCGGCGGCGGCCTGCTCGGAGCGGGCGAGGTCGGCATGCTGCAGGCCCTGTTCGACGCGGGCGTGCGTCCCGACCTGGTGGTCGGCACCTCGGTGGGCGCGATCAACGGCGCGGTGGTGGCGGCCGACCCGACCCCGGCCGCGGTCACCCGGCTCGGGCAGGTCTGGCAGGGGCTGGCCGACTCCGACGTCTACGCCGGCGGGACGCTGCGCAGGATGCGCCACATCGCGCGCACCCGCACCCACGCCCACCCGAACGAGCCACTGCGCGAGCTGCTGACCGGGCAGCTGGGCAACCGCCGGATCGAGGACCTGCCCGTCCCGTTCCAGTGCGTCGCCGCGAGCATCGAGCGGGCGGCCGAGCACTGGTTCGACAGCGGGCCGCTGGTCGAGGCCGTGATGGCCTCGGCTGCGGTGCCGGGCATCCTGCCGCCGGTGCGGATCGGCGACGAGCACTTCCTCGACGGCGGCCTGGTCAACTCGATCCCCGTGGGCCGGGCGGTGCTGCTCGGCGCGCGCACGATCTACGTGCTGCAGGTCGGCCGGATCGAGCGGCCGCTGGTGGCCCCGACCAAGCCGTGGGAGGTGGCGATGGTGGCCTTCGAGATCGCTCGCCGGCACCGCTTCGCCGGCGACATGGCGAACCTGCCCGCCGACGTCACCGTCCACGTGTTGCCGACCGGCGCGGACGAGCCGCCGCGCTACGCCGACCTGTCCGCGCTGCGCTACCGCGACTTCGGCCGGGTGGCCACCCGCATCGAGCAGGCGCACGACGCGGCGCGGGACTACCTGCGCGACACCGCCGGGCTGCCGGGCTGACGGGCCGACGCCGTGCTGCCTCCCGTGCTCGTGCGCCGGCTCGTGCTCGGCCCCGCCGTCATCCTGCTCACGCTGCTCGCGCTCACGACGCTGCCGGTGGTGCTCCTCGCGGCGGTGGCGCTCTCGACCGTCCTGCCGGGGCGGTGGCGCGTGCTGCGGCTCACCTGGATGGCGCTGCTCTACCTCGTCCTCGAGTCGCTCGCGCTGGTGGCGCTGTTCGCGCTCTGGGTCGCGAGCGGCTTCGGCTGGCGGATCCGCTCGCCCCGCTTCCAGCTGGCCCACTACGCGATCGTCCGGTGGTACCTGCAGGTCCTCTACTGGGAGTGCCGCCGGGTGCTGCACGTGCGGGTCGCGGTGGAGGGCCCGCCGCCCACGTCGTACGACGGGCGCCCGCTGCTGATCCTCAGCCGCCACGCCGGCCCCGGCGACTCGTTCCTGGTCGTGCACGCCCTCGTCAACTGGTACGCCCGGGAGCCCCGGATAGTCCTCAAGGACACCCTGCAGTGGGACCCGGCGATCGACGTCGTGCTGAACCGGCTGCCCAACCGGTTCATCCGGCCGCAGCCGGGGCGGTCCGGCGCCCTCGTCGAGGCCCAGGTCGGCGAGCTGAGCCGCAACCTGGACGACAACGACGCATTCGTGATCTTCCCCGAGGGCGGCAACTTCACCGAGCACCGCCGCAAGCGGGCGATCGAGCGGCTGCGGCGCAAGGGCCACATCGACGAGGCGGAGAAGGCCGAGCGGCTGCAGCACGTGCTCGCCCCGAAGCCGGGCGGGGTGCTGGCGGCGCTGACCGAGGCGCGAGACGCCGACGTCGTGTTCGTCGCGCACACCGGCGTCGAGCACATGACGACGGTGCTGGACGTGTGGCGCGAGCTGCCGATGGACCGCGTGATCGAGATGCGCTGGTGGATCGTGCCCGCCGCGGAGGTGCCGGTCGGCAGGGAGGAGCGCATCGACTGGCTCTACGCCTGGTGGGGCACCATCGACGAGTGGGTCAGCGAGCGTCGCGCGGCCGCCCGCGGGTAGGAGGAGGACGCTGTGATCGGCAGGGGTGACGCCCGGGGCGACGGCGACGGCTGGGTGGAGTGCGAGCAGGGCCACCGGCACTGGGGCCGTTACGGCGCCGCCGGGCTGCTCGCCCGCCGGGACGGCCGGGACGGGCCGGAGGTGCTGCTCCAGCACCGGGCGGAGTGGAGCCACCACGGCGGCACGTGGGGTCTGCTCGGCGGAGCCCGTCACAGCGCCGAGGACCCCGTGGGCGCGGCGCTGCGCGAGGCGGCCGAGGAAGGGGGACTGGGCCGCTCCGGCGTGCGCGTGCAGGGGCTGTTCGTGGACGACCACGGTGGGTGGTCCTACGTCACGGTGCTCGCGGCCGCGGGTCGTGAGCTGGCCGCGCGACCGACGGGCGGGGAGAGCATCGACGTGCGTTGGCAGCCGGTGGATGCGCTCGTGGACCTTCCGCTGCACCCCGGCTTCGCGCTGACCTGGCCACTGCTGCGGGACACCCGCGACCTGCACGTCGTGGTCGACGCGGCCAACGTCGTCGGCTCGCGTCCGGACGGGTGGTGGCGGGACCGGGCGGGCGCGACCCGGCGTCTCCTGCTGCGCTGCGCCGCGCTCGCCGAGGCCGGGCTCGATGCGTCGGCGCTGCCCCGGGAGCTGGGTGCCGTCGCGCTGCGCCACTGGTGGCCGGAGCTGACCGTGGTCGTGGAGGGCGCGGCCAGGAGCGCGGCGGACGCCGCGCCGCCACCCGTCCGGGCGGTCGCCGCGGCCGGAGCCGGTGACGACACGATCGTCGAGGAGGTCCGTGCCGCCGTCTCGGCCGGCTCCACCGTGCTCGGGGTCACCGCCGACCGCGGGCTGCGCGACCGGCTCGGTGCCGTGGGCGCGGCCGTCACCGGCCCCGGCTGGCTGCTCCGCCAGGTCGACGCCCTCGGCGGCTGACCGCCTCGCGAGCGACCTTCTGGTGCGACCCGTCGGCGACCGGGGGCGGTCCGCGCCGGCTCACGCGACACCCCGCGAGCGACCTTCTGGCGCGACACGCTGGCGTGTCGTCGCAACAAGGTCGCTGGTGATCTTCAGGAGGGGTGGTCTGGTGATCTTCAGGAGGGGTGGCCTGGTGATCTTCAGGCGTGTGTCTGACCCCGCTCGGTCCCGCCCCCTCAGGCCTTGCGGCCGAACAGCGCGAGCATGCGCGTCTGGAGGTCGGCGCTCGCCGGGACGGTCACCGGCCGCTCGAACCGCCCGCTGGCGGCCAGCGTGGCGACTTCCTTCTCCACGCTGGCGTGCACCCGGCGTACCAGCTCGTGGTCGAGCTGGTCGTCGGCGCCGATCCCCCGGGCGAGGTCCCAGGCGTGGACGGCGAGGTCGACGGTCATCTCCCACAGGTAGTCGCGGGCCGCGACCTCCCCGTAGGAGAGCGACACCGACCGGTCGAGGGCGCCCTCGGCGTGGAAGGCCTCCTGGGCCGCGGAGCTGGCTGCCTTCCAGGCGGCCTTGGGGTCGTCGCCCAGCGGGTCGCCGGAG
>DASVBJ010000384.1:0-2080 GCA_036375895.1 Actinomycetes bacterium
ACCCGCGTGGCCGACGGCTCGGTGTACGGCCCGGACGGTCTGGTGGGCGAGGCGATGCTGGCCGACCTGGCCGGCGCCGGCTACTGGAGGCTGCGGGTCGACCCGGCGTACGGCGGGCTGGGCGCGTCCTTCGCCGCCTACGCCGACCTGCTCGCGAAGGTCTTCGCGCTGGACCAGCCGGTCGGCGTGCTGGGCTCGATGCAGGCAGGTCTGGGGCCGGTGACGACGCTCACCGCGCACGGCAGCGAGGAGCAGAAGAGGCGGCTGCTGCCGCTGCTCGCGGAGGGCACGCGGCTCGGGGCGTTCGCGACCACCGAGCCGGGCACGTCGTCGGACCTGCGGGCCATCGCCACCGATGCCCTGCGCGACGGCGACCGGCTGCTGCTCACCGGTGAGAAGCTGCTGATCACCAACGCCGCGCCCGGCCGCCTCGTAAGCGTCCTGTGCCGGGTCGACGGTGAGCTGCGGATGCTCATGGTCGAGCTGCCGGAACGTGAGGACGAGACGTTCCACACGGTGACCTACGGACTGCAGGCCTTCCGGCACCTGCACAACCACGGGCTGGTGTTCCGGGACATGCCGGTGCCGGCCGCAAACCTCCTGCCGGGCGACGGACGGGCGATCGCCTACCACGCTCTGAACCACGGTCGCGTCGTGCTGTGCGCAGGGGCGGCCGGTGCCCTGCGACGGATGATCGGGAGCCTCGGGCCGTGGGTGCAGGTCCGCGAGACCTTCGGTGCCGCGATCGGGACCCGCGAGCTCGTGCAGCGCAGGCTCGGCCGGCTGGCCGCGCGGACGGTCGGCTGCGACGCCGTGCTGGCATGGAGCACGCAGCTGCTCGACAACGGCTACCGCGGCGAGCTCGAGGGCGTCGTCGCGAAGGTCTTCGGCAGCGAGTCGCTCAAGGAGGCGACCGTCGAGGTGCTGCTCAAGACCCACGGCGGGCGCGCCCTGCTCGACGGCAACATGTTCGCCGACGATGTCCACGAGCTGCTCGCACCGACGGTCTTCGAGGGGGAGAACGAGATCCTCACGCTGGGGTTCTTCGCCGGGCTGGCCCGCGAGCACGGGGAGCAGGTCCTGCAGCCGCTGGCCAGCGCCCTGGGTCCGGGCGGCGCCGACCGTCCCTCGGGCCGGGCGCGGCGGGTGTGGGAGGCGCGCCGGCCGATCACGTCGTACGCCGGGTGGGCCGGCCGTCGGCAGCTGGCGCGGGTCACGCCGATGGCCGGCGTGGCCGCGCCCACCAACCCCGACGGGCTGACCAGCCTGGCTGCGCGCGAGCTGCAGCGGTGCGGTCTGGAGATCAGCACCGCCATGCGCCGGCAGGGGTCCGGGCTGGTTCAGCACCAGGCGCTGGTGTTCGACTTGGCGCGGCGCGTGCAGGACGCCACCGTGATGCTCGTGGTGGCGCGCTACGGGGCGCGTCAGCCCGACCCTCTCGTCCGGGACGCGGCGACCTGCATGGCGGCGGAGCTGGGTCAGCGGCTGACGGGCTCGCGCCCGACCGCCGACTACTACCGGCTGCTCACCGGCCTTGGCGAGGCCGTCGCCGACGGCAGGTTCTCGGCGGCCGCGGGGTGCGAGCCGTGGCCCGAGACCCACGCGACCTTCCCCACCCCGCGCACGCCCTACCCGGCGCGCCGGTAGACGCGTCCTTCCCACGGGCGCAGGGTGAGCGCCCCGTCGGCCCGGTCGGGCGCCGGGTAGTTGCCGACGACCAGCTCGGCCGCCGCCCAGGCCGCCGCGTCCGGCACGTCGGCGGTGACGGTGTCCGCCCCGAAGTTGCCGAGCACCAGCAGCACGACGTCGCCGAGCCGGCGGGTGAACGCGTACACCCGCTCGTCGTCAGGGACCAGCATGGTGAAGTCGCCGTGGGCCACGACGGGCTCGGGTGTGCCGCAGATCGATGAGCCGGCGGTAGTGATGGAAGACGTCCCGGCGCCGTCAGGACCGGCGCAGGGTGGGCTTGAGCGTCTCGAGCACCGACGGGTCCTCGATGGTCGAGGGCACCGGCTCGTCCTTGCCGTCGGCGATCGCGCGCAGCGAGCGGCGCAGGATCTTGCCCGACCTCGTCTTGGGC